>CAIQON010000129.1 GCA_903873475.1 uncultured bacterium | reverse complement strand
GCCGATCGTCGATGCCAGCACGTGGTCGGTGTACAGCAACGCGTTGTCGTAGGCGTTCACGATCTGCTCGACACTGCACTGCTGAAGGTCGTCCTGCCGGCAGTCGGGGCGGAAACGGGCAAAGGCATCGGGGTAGCGCCGGAAGTACGAGGGACCATGGTTGCCCAGCATGTGCAGAATCCACACCTGGGTCCCTTCCGCCGAGGCCAGCCGCTGGTCCATGTCCGCAATCAGGCCCTCGTCGAGGCAGTGGTGTGCGTCGCACAGCCCGGGCGTGCTCTGCGGCGACACCCGATCGCCAGCGTGTCCGTCACACAGCCCCTTGCAGCCGCTCTGATTGTCGCGCCAGTGCACTCCGACCCCGGCGTGCGCCAGTACATCGAGCAGGGACTCCTGCCCCCGTATGTTCGTCTCGTCGTAGCTGCGTCGCCCCACCGGCGCGAACATGCAGGGCAGCGATACCTCGGTGCTGGTGCCGCAGGCGACCACGACCGGGAAATTGACCGGACCGATCGTGGCCAGCTCAGGCGTGGTCTGCCGCGTGTAGCCGGAAAGACCCCAGTTCGCTGCACGCGCCGTTTCGCCGACCACGATAACCAGCACCATCGGCCTGCGCCGCGCGGCCCACGACGGCCCGGGCTGCGCATCGAGTCCGATCGCTTCTCTCGAACGCACAGCGCCCCGCACACTCTGGGCCGCGACCTTGCCAGCGGACCACAGGTAGTTCGCCGGCGTGATCAGGTAGCGTACCTCCTTGTGGTTGCGCATCAGCGAGGAGAACGCCTGGAAGTTGAGCAGCACTGCCGCGACCATCAGGACGGCACACAGGCCGAGCAGCAGCACGCGCTGCACCGACGCACGCAACAGGGGCTGGCGTCCCCGCAGCGAACAGGCGCGCAGGCGAACGCGCGACAACACCAGCAGTGGCAGCACGGCCTGCAGCAGCAGGTGGTACAGCAGCGACAGGCTGGCCAGTTCGCGCGCTTCATTCAGGTCGGTGCGCAGCACGTTGCGCAGCATCGCCGGGTCGAGGTAGATGCCGAACCCGCCGGTGAAATGGTTAGCCAGGGCGGTGGCAACGAGCAGCACGGCAATCAGGGGCTTCACGGTCCATCGATTGGCCACCAGCAGCAGCAGGAACGCATGCAATCCAGTGACCAGTACCAGCATCGCCGCGCCGTGCGCCCAGCTCAACGGCTCCGCGAGGCTGTGGCCGCGCATCGCAGCGCCGATGAACGCCGCGTTCGCGGTCAGTGCCCAGAACAGGGACGTCACGATGACCACCTGCTCGACCGTAGCACTGATCATCGGCGGTACAGGAAGGATGGACACGAAGGGACGCCCGGGCAGGGCCGCTGCCGGGGCCCTGACCCGCGGAGCATCGTCGTGGTGCATCATCGTTGCCTATTGCACCACCTCGACCTTAACCGAGGCTGAACCGCCAGACCGCTCCGCAAACTCTCCGCTGGCGAAGCGTCAGCCCCAGGGTCCGGCGAACGCCTCTCCCATGTAGACGTCAGCGGTCGCATCCACCGCGTCCGGCCACTGGGCCATGGGTGGCACCGTGCGAGGCATGCGCGGCGACGCAAGTCCGCCACGGCCGACCTGCTCCATCGAGAAGTAGAGCTGCACGCCATGGCCTGCCGGGTCGAGCGCCGTGGCGAACCAGTCGATGCCGGGACTCAACGCGGCCGGCAGGTCGACGAAGCGGCAGCCGCGCGCGTCCAGCCAGGCGATCGCTGCCCTCAGCTGGCGATAGGTCGCCACCTGCATGCCGAAGCTCAGGACCGTCGACGGGCCCGGCCATCCCAGCGCATCGCGCACGGCGGCCGGGTACAGCGCCAGCGAATGGTGTTCCGTATTGCAGCGCAGGAACAGGCAGCGATGGCCCTTCCACTCGACGGCTTCGGTCAGGATGAAGCCGAGCCGCTCGACGTAGAACGCCGCCATCGCATCGATATCGTCGCAGAACAGGCGCAGGGGCCCGTGCCGCACGACCTTGAACGGGCGTGCGAGCAATACCCCGTCGACATCGTGCACGGCCGGCAGCGCCTCGGGGTGTCGGTGCCCAGACGACGGATCGATGCCCTGGGCGAGCATCCGCTCGACTTCGGCGAGTTCGCCGACCTGCGGCAGGGCCGGGCGCTCGCGGAAGCCGCGCTCGTGCATCGCGCGCGGCTTGGCAGTGCCCGCCCAGCCGATCTGCTCGATGCCGTAATAGAGCTCGTTGCGATGCCCTTCAGGGTCCATGGGGTACACGTGCCAGTTCGAACCTGGCATGTCCCGGCCGACCCGGTTGATCGCGATCCCGTGGCCGGCGAAGTAGTCGATCGCGTTCGACACTTCGGCCAGGCTCCCCACCTGCCAGGTGAGCTGGTTCAGGTCGACCGCCGGCGGCAGCGCATCCGCGCGGCCCAGTGCGTTGAACACCCGCCGGTTGAACAGCACGAACGAATGATGGTCGGTACCGTGGCGGATGAAGTAGAGGTTGGTGTCGCCGAGCGCCTTGAACTCGGCGCGCCTCGGGTGGTTCGCCGCGAGGTCCTGCGGATCGGAAATGCGCAGGCCCAGCCACTCGCAGTAGAACTCGAGGCAGGCGGCGATGTCGTCGACGTTGTAGCCGAAGTGGCCCAGCCGGCGGATGCGGAACGGCCGGTCGAGCAGCACGCCGCCGACATCGTAGCGGCGACCCGCGTGCGTGCCCGAGGTCCCGACGTCGGCCATCGGCGGCGCAGCCTACTCGCCCTGCACCACGGGATTGTCGATCGTCCCGATACCGGAGATCGTCACCCGCACCCGGTCGCCAGGCTTGAGGAAGATGCCGCGCGGGCGGCCGACGCCCGACGGCGTCCCGGTCGCGATCACGTCACCGGGCAGCAGCGTCATCCGGCGGCTCAGGTATTCGATGAGTTCGGCAACGTTGAAGATCAGGTCGGCGACGAGCGTGTCCTGCATGCGCTCCTGGTTGACCCAGGTCTCGAGCCTGCAGGCGTACGGATCGGGTACCTGCGATGCCGGTACGATCCACGGCCCATCGGAGCGCCCGTCTCGAAGTTCTTGTGGCCGAACCAGTCGATGTTCCAGCGCGGCCAGTCGGGGCGGCGCGACAGGTCGCGCAGCGAGACATCGTTCATCACCGTGTAGCCGGCCACGTACTTCATCGCGTCGGCGAGCGGTACGTTGCGCGCGCGGCGCCCGATCACCACCGCGAACTCGCCCTCCCAGTCGACCTTCTTCGAGATCGCCGGCAGGCGGATCTCGTCGTTCGGACCGACCACGCAATGCGGACCCGATTTGAGGAACAGGTAAGGCTGGGTGTTCGCCTTGTCGACACCCGCGCCTTCGGCCGACATCTCGCCGGCATGGGCCTGATAGTTCGCGCCGGTGCAGTAGATCGCGGGCGGATAGAGCAGTGGCGCCATCAGTTCGACCGATGCCAGCGTGCGCGAAGCGACGCCGGATGCCCCGGCGAGCGCCGCCAGCGCGGGCTCGGCGATGTCCCAGGCACCGAGCACCGACAGCGTCGATGCAGCCCAGGACGTGCCCGGCAGCGCATCGAGCAGGTCGATCACACGGTCTTCACCGGCGAGTATCGCCGCGCGCGGCGCGCCGTCTGCGCCGCGCTGATTCAGCAACTTGAACTGTGCCAAGATTTCTCCTGTCGCGGGCAGCCTCGGGCTCGCGCCGGCTCCCGCATTGTCGTGGATGCGAACCGACCTGCAACGGCCAGGTCAGATCCGGTAGTCGGGATAGTGCTTCTCGACCAGCGCCATGCTGGCCACCCAGTCGCGGCTCGTCGAGTCGTAGGCACCGATACGTCCGAACTTGCGTGCCCGCTCGACGCAGGTCTCGCGCGAGGGCATCTTCACCTTCGCGCCGCCGGCGAGCGCGCCGATCTGCGCGCGGCAGGCGAGCTCGAAGAAGTGGTGGTAGATGTAGGCCTCGGCAACCGTCGTGCCGCAGACCAGTGCACCGTGGTTCTCAAGGACCATCACCCACTTGTCGCCGAGCGCCTTCGCCATGAAGTCAGTGCCCTCGCGCGTGGTGTCGTCGACCTCGTTCGGGTAGTAGGCGATGCGCTCGTAGAAGCGCATCGCCTGCTGCGTCAGCGGCAGCAGGCCGTCGGCCTGCGCCGACACCGCGAGGTTTGCAGGCGAATGGGTATGCACCGCAGCCATGATCTCGGGGCGCGCCGACAGCACCGAGGCATGCACGTTGTAGGCGGCAGGGCTCGCCTTCCATGCCGAGGGCGCCACCTGCCGGCCGGACAGGTCGTACTTCACCAGGTTGGATGCGGTGACCTGCTCCATGAACACGTTGTCGGCCTTGACCAGGAAGTGCTCGGGGTTGTCCGGGCAGCGCGCCGAGATGTGGTTGTAGGTCATGTCGACGAACACGAAATGCGCGACGAGGCGGTGCGCGGCTGCGAGTTCGCAACGCAGCGTCCACTCGGCGGGGCTGACCGAGCCCTGCAGGCTGCTGCCTGGCGAGGCGGCGGTGTCGTTCGTATCGGGCATGGGGCGGCTCGGCTGGAGTGCAGGTGCAGGTGCAGGTGCAGGTGCGGGGTACGGGCTACGGCAATGCAGGCATGCAGGGATCTGCATGATGCGTCAAACTTACCCCCAGCCGAGGTCGCCGTCAAAAGGGCCCGGCCATCCGGAGGATCAGAACCGTGTCGAACCCATGCACCGCGCCGGGCAGCCATCGTGCCGCGCGCTTTCGCGCCGCGCCGTGGCGGCGGACATCCGCCCTTTCGTTGCAGATTGCCGCGACCTGCAGCGCCGCCCTCTGCGTCGCCACCGCTTCGGCGCAGACCGCGCCCGGCACCGCCTGGCCGTCGCGGCCGATCCGCCTGATCGTGCCCAACGCACCGGCGGGCCTGGCCGACATCACCGCACGGCTGGTCGGCACGCGGCTGGGCGAGGCCCTGGGCCAGCCGCTGATCGTCGAGAACCGCGCTGGCGCCGGCGGCACCATCGGCACGGCCGCCGCGGTGAAGGCCGCTCCCGATGGCTACACGCTGCTTGCCGTGTTCGACAGCCATGCCACCAACCCGCACCTGTTCAAGAGCATCGCCTACGACACCGTGAACGACCTGGCACCGATCTCGCTGCTGGTGCGCGGGCCGCTGGTGCTGGTGGTGCATCCGGCGGTACCGGCGAAGAGCGTGAAGGACCTGCTGGCGCTGGCGCGTGCCAGGCCGGGTGCGCTGAACAATGCGATCGTCGGGCCGGGCTCGCCGGCGCGGCTGCTGGTGGAACTGCTCGAGCTCACCGCGAAGATCGAAGTCACCCAGGTCCCCTACAAGGGCGCCTCCGGCGCACTGGCCGACCTGATCGGCGGCCAGGTGGATGCGATGTTCGCGACCGTGCCCAGCATCTCCGGCCACTGGAAGGCGGGCAAGCTGCGCGCGATCGCGGTGACCTCCGAGAAGCGCAGCCCGGCGCTGCCCGGGGTGCCGACGATGAACGAGACGCTGCCCGGCTTCGAGGCGGAGTCGTGGGTCGCGCTGCTCGCGCCGGCCCGCACGCCATCGGACATCATCACCCGCGTGCACGCGGAGACGGTGAAGATCCTGGCCCAGCCCGAGATGCGCGAGCGGCTCGGCGAGCAGGGCCTGGAAGCGGTAGGCAGCACGCCGGCCCAGGCCGACAGGTGGATCCGCACCCAGCTCGAACGCTGGGGCCGGGTGATCCGTGAACAGAAGATCGTGATCGAATGAATCCCGGTCCGGCGCGGTTGCGTCGGATCAGGGCGGATTGATCCCCGCGCGCTTCGCCACCGCGGCGATCACGGCAAGCTGCTCCCGGATGAATCGGTCGAACGCCTGCGGCGTCCCGGCCACGGGCTCGGCACCCAGCGCACGCATGCGCGCGATGATGTCCGGCAGCGCGAGCGCGCGCACGATCTCGGCGTTGAGGCGATCGATCACCGGGCGCGGCGTCTTCGCCGGCGCCAGCATGCCGCCCCAGGAGTCGAAGTCGAAGCCGGGGATGGTCTCGGCGATCGTCGGCAGTTCGGGATGGGGACCCACCCGTTTCGCGGTCGATACGGCGATCGGGCGCAGCTTGCCGTCCTTGACCATCGTCATCGCGCTGGACAACGGCGCCATGAAGAACTGCACCCGCCCCGCGATGGTGTCGGTGAGCGCCTCGGGAATGCCCTTGTAGGGCACATGCACCGCGTCGATCTTCGCCGCTTCCTTGAACATCTCGGCGGCGAAGTGGGTGCCGCTGCCGGTGCCCGCGGAACTGTAGTTGAGCTGGCCCGGCTTTGCCTGCGCCAGCGCGACCACTTCGCGTACCGTGGTCGCCGGCAACGCATTGGGCACCACCAGCAGGTAGGCGCTGGTGAACATCTGGGTGATGCCGGCGAAGTCGCGCGCCGTGTCGTAGGTGACCCGCGCCACGGACGGCTGGATCACGTGCGCACCCGAGACCGCGAGCAGCGTGTGCCCGTCGGGCACCGCATCGGCCACCAGCTTCGCACCGATGGTGCCACCCGCGCCAGGCCGGTTGTCGACCAGCACGTTCTGGCCGAGCACGTCGGTCAGCCGGCTCGCGATCAGACGGGAAAAGATGTCCGGCTGGCCACCCGGCGTGAAGCCGATGATGATGCGGATCGGCCGCGTGGGAAAGTCGGCAGCAGCGCGACCCTGCGCGCTGGCTGCGACGGGGGCGAGGACCATCGCCGCACCGGCGAGCACGACGGCCGCTCGCGCGGCCTTGCCGGGGACCCGGCATGGAATACGCCCCGGCGGGCTCGAGATGACCGGCGTGCAGGCACGCCGGTAGCGGTAACTGGGCAGCATCATCCACTCCTCCTGAAAGGGCCGGTGCTCCGGCCACTCGTGTGCCCGAGACTACATCACTGCCGCAGCGGTCGCAGCGCCCGGCGGCGCCGATGGCGGCGGCTTCGTGACCCGGCCCGCGAGCCATACCAGCACCAGCACCGGCAGGCCGAGCAGCGCGGTGCCGGTGAAGAACCAGCCATAACCGACCTGGTCGACCGCCCAGCCCGAGAAGCCGGCGAGGAACTTCGGCAGCAGCAGCATGATGGACGTGAACAGCGCGTACTGGGTGGCCGAGTAGGAGACGTTGGTCAGGCCTGACAGGTAGGCGATGAATGCAGAGGACGCGATGCCGGCCGACAGGTTGTCGGCCGAGACGATCCAGATCAGCGCGTTCAGGTCGTGGCCGCGTCCGGCCAGCCAGGCGAACAGCAGGTTGGTCAGCGCAGAGAGCACGGCACCCAGGAACAGCACGCGCGTCACGCCCAGCTTCATCGCCATCACGCCGCCCAGGCCGACGCCGGCGAGGGTCATGATCAGCCCGTACACCTTGGAGACCGCCGCCACCTCGTCCTTGGTGAAGCCCATGTCGCGGTAGAACGGGTTGGCCATCACGCCCATCACGACATCGGAGATCCGGTACACCGAGATCAGTGCGAGGATCAGCAGCGCATGCCAGCGGTAGCGGACGACGAAGTCGATGAACGGATTCACCGCCGCGCCATGCAGCCAGGCCGCGAAGCGCGCGAGCCAGCGCGGGTAGCGCAGCGCCAGCCGCTCGGCCATCGCCTGCTCTGCCTCGGCGGCGCCAGGCAACGGCCGCGCAGCCGGTTCAGGCGACAGCAGCACGGTGACCACCCCGACCAGCATCGACGCGGCCATCACGAGGTAGGCCACCATCCACGGTGCCTGCTCGTAGGTCGCCTCGCTCGGGTCGAAGCGCGCCGCCACCCAGAGCACGCCGGCCCCTGCCCAGATCATCGCCAGCCGGTACCCGGTCTGGTAGGCCGCGGCCATCGCCGCCTGCCGCTCGACGCCGGCCGATTCGATGCGGAACGCATCGAGCGCGATGTCCTGGGTCGCGGATGCGAACGCAAGCAGCAGCGCGAACAGGATCAGCGGCTGCAGCGCCTGCTGCGGATCCGACATCGCCATGCCGCACAGCGCGACGATGATGACCGCCTGCGCCAGCAGCAGCCAGCTGCGGCGGCGGCCGAAGCGGCGCGTGAGCAGCGGGATCGGCAGCCGGTCCACCAGGGGCGCCCAGGCCCACTTGAACGCGTAGGCAAGCGCGACCCAGCTCAGGAAGCCGATGGTCGTGCGGTCGATGCCCGCCTCGCGCAGCCAGAACGACAGGGTGCCGAACACCAGCAGCAGCGGCAGGCCGGCGGCAAACCCGAGCAGCAGCATGCGCGCGACCGCCGGTTCGCCATAGACGCGGGCTGCATCCACCCAGCCGCGCAAGCCGGGGCGCGGCGGCGACGGAGAGGCGACCGGCGACGGCGCTGCTGCGGCCGCGCCCACGATCCCGGCGGTGTCTCCGGGCCGGCTCATGGCGTCACCATTCGAGGTCGTAGTCGATGGTCAGCGGCGCATGGTCGGAGAAGCGCTCGTCCTTGTAGATCGATGCGCCGACCGCGCACTGCGCGACCCCGGGCGTGGCGATCTGGTAGTCGATGCGCCAGCCGACGTTGTTCGCCCAGGCTTGCCCGCGGTTCGACCACCAAGTGTACTGCTCGGGACGATCGTCGATCCTGCGGAACACGTCCACCCAGCCATGCTGGTCGAAGACTTCGGTCAGCCACGCGCGCTCTTCGGGAAGGAAACCGGAATTCTTCTGGTTGCTGCGCCAGTTCTTCAGGTCGATCGGCTGGTGCGCGATATTCCAGTCGCCGCACAGGATGAACTGGCGCTGCTCGGCGCGCAGCCTCAGCAGCACAGGCATGAAATGCTCCAGAAACGAGAACTTCGCAGCCTGCCGGTGCGGCCCGGCCGACCCGGATGGCAGGTAGAGCGAGACGACGGAAAGGTCGCCGTAGTCGCAACGCAGGACGCGACCTTCGCAGTCGATCTCGGGAATGCCCAGCCCCTCGATGACCCTGTCAGGTGGGCGACGCGAATAGATCGCGACGCCGCTGTAGCCGCGCTTCTGCGCGCAGTGGAACGCCGCGAACCACCCTTCCGGTGCGGCCAGACCTGGGTCAAGGTCGCAGACCTGGGCCTTCACTTCCTGGACGCAGACGATGTCGGAGCGGCTGCGCGGCATCCAGTCGAAGAAGCCCTTCGAAGCGGCGGAACGGATTCCGTTGACGTTGGCAGTGGTCAGTCGAAGCATGCGATGGAGGTAGACAGTATCCGGGTTTGCGGTAGATGATGTAAACAGGTGCGGTCGGCACGAAAATCGCTAGGGTAGTGCCCATAGGAGCAGTGCGCGTACCTGAACAGACCACTGTCAGCGCCGATGTGCATGCAGAGTTTACTGGGCGCACCAGCATGCAGACCAGAATTCCTTGAAACGCAACACTTTTCCTGTATCCCACTGAGTGATGGACAGTTACCGCAAACAGTTCGTCGCCTTCGCCACCGAATGCCGGGCCTTGCGTTTTGGTCACTTTGTGACGAAAGCGGGCAGGGATTCGCCCTATTTCTTCGATGCCGGGCTGTTCAATTCCGGCGCGACCCTCGGCAGGCTGACCGAACTCTATGCAGAGACCATCCTGCAATCGGGCCTCCGTTTCGACATGCTGTACGGGCCGGCCTACAAGGGCATCCCGCTGGTGGCAGGCGTAGCGATCGCGCTGGCACGGCGCGGCCACGATTTTCCGTACGCTTTCAACCGCAAGGAGATCAAGGACCATGGCGAAGGTGGATCGATCATCGGCGCACGCCTCGAAGGCTCGGTCCTGATCATTGACGACGTGATATCCGCCGGCACGTCGGTGCGTGAGTCGCTGACCCATATCGCCGCCGGCGGCGCCCGCGCCGCAGGCGTGGTGATCGCCCTCGACCGGATGGAGCGCGGCACCGGCGCGCTCTCGGCCGTCGAAGAGGTACGAAACCAGATGGGGCTGCCGGTGGTGAGCATCGCGAACCTCGACGATATCGTCGACTACCTTTCGAACGATCCCGAGATGTCGGCCTCCCTGGCTGCCGTCGAGAGATACCGCGCCCTCTACGGGAGCCGATAGATGTCTCGAATGGACCACCTGTTACCGGCCCTTGCCTGCGGCCTGATCCTGGGATCGGCGATCCCCGGCCTCGTCGCGGCTGCGTCGCCCCCTGCCAACAAGACGACCGGCATCGTCTGCTGGAGCGACAACAACGGCCGCCCGGTCGGATGCGGCTACACGGTGCCTCCCGAGTTCGCGAACAACCCGACGCGCGAACTCAACAACCGTGGCGTCACGGTGCGCAAGACCGAAGCAACCCTCAGCGTCGAGGCGTTGCGCATCAAGCAGGAAGAAGATACCCGCCGGAAAGTCGAGGACCAGGAGCGGGCCATCCAGCGCAAGCGTGACGATGCCCTGCTCAATTCCTACACCAGCGAGCGTGAGATCGATGCCCGCCGCGATCGCGACATCGGCCAGCTCGACTTCACCATCCTGGGCCTCGAGACATACCTGAAGCAGGTACGCGCGCGCGAAGCCGATCTCCGGGTCCGGCTCGAAGGGTTCCAGAAGTCTGGCAAGCCGGCGCCCCAGCAACTCACCGATGACTTCAACCGTGCTTCGAGCGAAGGCACCGACACCGAACGCCAGATTGTGCAGCGGCGCAGCGAGCAGGAGTCCCTGCGCGCCAAGTACAGCGAACTGCGGCAGCGCTACCTGGAACTGACCCGGCGCGAGCCGCAGCCCAGGTAGGCGGCGGCCACCGGGTGGCCGATCATCCGGCGGCGACCTTGCCCTTGACCAGCCGGTCGGCGAGCCAGTCCGCCACATACGTGGCGCCCAGGATGCGGTTGTCGCCCTGGCAATGTTCGCTGCCGCCTTCATCGGCATCGAACACATGCAGCGTCTTGTCCTGCGCGCCGACTGCGGCGAACAGCCTGCGGGCATAGTCGACCGGCACGATGGTGTCGTTCTCGCCGTGCACGCACAGGAACGGGCACGAGATGCGTTCCGCGACCCCGGCCAACCGGAACTGCTCGAGCTTCTTCATGGCCGCATCCATGTCGGGCACGCCGAGTACCCACAGCAGGTGGAAGTACGGCGCCGACACGCGCGTGCCACCGCTCTCGATCTCGCGGCGGCGCCGGATCCACGACTCGTGGTAGTCGAAATGCCCGCCCCACGCCACGCAGGCGGCGAATCGTGGATCCATCGCGGCCGCCCGAGGTGCGTAATAGCCGCCCATGCTGATGCCCATGATCGCGATCCGCGCGGGATCGACATCCGGGCGCTGCGCGACGTAGTCGAACGCAGCCCCGGCCGGCACTTCGGAATCGTAGCGGCCGGTGATGCCCTGCAGACGCAGTGCCTCCCCCTGCCCCGGGCCGTCGATCGCCAGCGTGTTGATGCCGCGTTCGGCGAGCGCGACCCCGCCATAGAGGATGCCGACTTCCTTCGTGCCGTCGAGGCCGTTGAAGAACACCACTGTCGGCGCCGGCTTGCCGCCAGTACCCTCGGCCGGCATGAACCAGGCCGGCAGTGTCGTACCCTCGTAAGGAACGCTGACCCGCTCGGCACGCGGATGGCGCCGCTTCATGCCCTCGGCGAAGTTCGACAGGCAGCGTCCGTAGACCTGCAGCTTGCGCTCGCCCATGTGCAGGTAGCGCTCGCCGTAGCCGAAATAGGTCGCCGCATGCAGGAAGTACGTACCCGCGGTCAGCGAGTGGCCGAGTGCAGCCTGCGCGCGCGCCCGCGCTTCCATCTTCGCGCCCATCGCGGCCCACTCCTCGCACCAGGCCTCGTTGTCGCCGATGCGCTCGCGCAACCGCTGGCCGACCTGGTCGATCTCGCCCATCGCGGCCGCGCCGAACGGAATCATCTCGATCGCTGACATCACGCCCTGCGACCACATGAACTGCGTGGGGAAATACTGGAACCAGTGCGACATCGGGACTCCTGTCCGGAAAGGGTGGATGGGGACGCCTGGCAGCGTTCAGCTACCGTCGCTCTTGATGCCTGCGTCCCGGATGAGCTTGCCGTAGAAGTCGTAGTCTTCGCGCATCCGGCGCGCCAGGCGTGCCGGGTCAGCGCTGGTGATGCCCATGCCCTGCTGCGCCCAGATGTCCCGCACCTCGGGCAGCCCGAGGATTCGCACCACTTCCGTGTTCAGGCGACCGACCACCGCACGCGGCGTACCGCCGGGCGCGAAGATGCCGTGCCACCCGCTTGCCTCATAGCCCGGCACGCCACCCTCGGCCATCGTCGGCACGTCGGGCAGCAGCGCATCGCGCTGGGCGGCGGTCACGGCAACCACCCGCAGCTTGCCGGCACGGATCTGAGGATGGATCACGGCGAGGCTGTAGAACATGAAATCGATCCGGCCCGCCATGAGGTCGGTAACACCGGGCGGCCCGCCCTTGTACGGCACGTGCAGCAGCTTCACCTTGCCCAGCCGCTGGAACAGTTCTCCGGCCAGGTGGAAGCCGCTGCCGGTACCGGACGAACCATAGGTCAGCCCGTCGGGCCGGCTGTTGGCCAGGGCCATCAGTTCGCGCAGGCTCTTCGCGGGCAGCGCCGGATTGACCACCAGCACGTAACCGAATGCGCTCAACTGCGCCACCGCGACGAAATCGCGCAACGCATCGTAGGGCAGCCTTGCCGCGAGGTGCGGCGTGCTGGTCAGCGACGAACTGGGCGCGGCCAGCAGGGTGTAGCCGTCGGGCTGTGCCCGCGCCACCAGTTCGTTCGCGATGATGCCGGTGGCACCGGACCGGTTGTCCACGATCACCGGCTGTCCGAAGGCTTCCGACAGCCGCTGCGCGACCGGTCGGGCCAGGATGTCCACCGTGCTGCCGGGCGGAAACCCCATGATCAGCCGGATCGGACGATCCGGGTAACCGGCCGCAGCCCCCGTACCGGTGGCGAGCAGCAGCATCGTGGCCGCGAGCCATTGGCGGCCGGGCCGGCAAGGCTGCCTGGACCAGGCGTTGAGACGTGGAAGACGCATCGGAATCCTCTGGGCTGGCGGGTCGGTCCGATGGACGGGCTGTCGGACGGCGGTCAAGCTTAGCAGAGGCCCTTCGGCGTCAGCATGGTCACGCAGAGGGCGATCGCATGGACGCGTGCCGGCAGCGGCCGACGCGCTACTTGCCGCGCTTCTTCAGCCAGGCCTGCATCCAGGCGATCTCCGCCTCCTGTGCCTTGATGATCTCGCCGGCGAGCCTGCGCGTCTCGGGGTCCTTGCCATGCTTGAGCACCACCCGGGCCATCTCGATCGCCCCCTGGTGGTGCGGAATCATGCCGCGCACGAAATCGACATCGGCATCGCCGGTGAACGGAATCGACATCGCGCGGTGCATGCGATCGTTGACTGCCTGGTACTCGCGCGTCGAGGCGCTGGCTGCAGCCTTGCCGGCCGGCGCGGCGCCGTGGGCACCATGGGTACCGTGGTCCTGCGCGAACACCGCGGCACCCGGCGAGGCAAGCAGCGCAGCCGCGAGCACCGATACCGCGAGGGTCCATGAAGCGGAAGTCATGCGTGAGGAAGTGCGGGTCATCATCTTCTCCTTGTAGGGACCTGCGCCGGGATCGCACCGGCCATGGACTTCACCTGCGCCGGCTGCTTCTTCGCCGGCTACTTCTTCGCCGGCTACTTCTTCACCACCAGCGGCCGGAACGGTTCGAAGCGTTCCTGCTGCGGCCTGGCGCCGGGCAGGGTCAGCGACACCACCACGCGCAGCTTCGGATCGGGCACGACCTTGCCGGCCGCGCGCAGGCCGTTCGTGCCGAACGGCTCGAGCATGAGCTCGCTGCGATCCGCCCCGAGCAGCAGGGTGGCACGGCCGGCAGCACCCTTTGTCGCCACCGGCCTGTCATCGTGGTCGTACACGTACAGCAGCAGTTCATCCGCGCGGCCCACCAGCTCGAGGTGCAGCGTCGCGGTGGCGCGCATCTGGCCGCCCTGTGGCCCGCGCCGGTTCGCGAGTTCGGCATTCGTATGGGCAAGCGCAGGGCGATGCAGCAGCAGCGTACCCAGCGCGATCATCAAGCTGCGTCTTTTCATGGTCTTCCTTCCTGAAGATATGGCGGCATCCGGTCGCCGGTTCAGAATCGCGTGTCGCGTGCAGTGTCGAGCAGCCGCTCCAGCGGCCGTCGGCCCCAGCGCAGGAACATCACCGGCGTGACCAGCGTGTCGAGCAGTGTCGAGCTGACCAGCCCGCCGAAGATCACCACCGCGACCGGATGCAGGATCTCCTTGCCCGGCTCATCGGCGCCGAACAGCAGCGGCGACAGCGCGACGGCTGCAGTCAGGGCCGTCATCAGAACCGGCGTCAGGCGCTCTAGGCTGCCGCGCATCACGAGTGCACGACCGAACACCTCGCCCTCATGCAGCGCAAGGTTGATGTAGTGGCTGATCTTCAGGATGCCGTTACGCGCGGCGATACCTGCCAGGGTGACGAAACCGACCAGGCTGGCGATCGAAAGCTCGCCGCCGGATATCCACAGCGCCACGATGCCGCCCACCATCGCCATCGGCACGTTGGCCATCACGATCGCCGCCAGCGCCGCCGATCGGTAGCGGCTGTACAGCACCGAATACACCAGCAGCAGCGACACCAGTGCCAGCATCGCGATGCGCCGCGACGCGGCCTCCTGCGCCTGGAACTGCCCCTCGAGGACAGCGAAGTAACCCTCGGGCATCCGTACCGCATCCAGTTCGGCCCGCACCGCCGCGATGATGGCAGCCGTGTCGCGGCCGCTGGTGTTGGCGAACACCACGACCCTGCGCCGCGCGCTCTCGCGCCCGACCTGGTTCGGGCCGTCGCCATCCTCGATGGTCGCCAGACGGCCGAGCGGCACCGGCCCGGACGGCGTGTCCACCAGCAGGGACGACAGCCCTTCGAGCGTGCGGTCGGCGTCGGCCAGCCGCAGCACGACGTCGAACCGACGCACGCCGTCATTGACCTGGGACAGCACTTCGCCATTGGCCATCACCTGCAACCTGCGCGCGACCTCCGCCGGCGCGATGCCGTAGGCGGCTGCGCGCTGCGGGTCTATGCGCACACGCTGCTGCGCAACCCGCACCTGCTTCTCGATCTGCAGGTCGACCAGCCCGGGCACCGTCGACAGCCGGGCCTGCACCTGGGTGGCCAGCGCGTTGAGCGTGTCGAGGTCGTCGCCGAAGATCTTCACCGCCACTTCCGCCCGGATGCCCGACAGCAGGTGGTCCAGCCGGTGCGAGATCGGCTGGCCGACATTGGCCGACACCGGGAGGACGGCCAGTCGCGCCCGGATATCCGCGACCACCTGCGCACGGCTGCGCGAGGACGGCTCCAGGTCGACTTCGATCTCGGACGAGTGCACGCCCTCGGCATGCTCGTCGAGTTCCGCGCGCCCGGTGCGCCGCCCGACCTGGCGCACCTCCGGCACCTGCAGCAGCAGGCGCTCGGCGAGCACGCCGACGCGGTTCGACTCGGTGAGTGACGTACCCGGATCGAGCAGCAGGTTGATGGTCAGGGTGCCCTCGTTGAACTGCGGCAGGAACGACCGGGCGAACCACGGAACGGTGGCGAGCGCCGCCACCACCAGCGCGACCGCGATTCCGAGCACCGGCAATGGCCGGTCGAAGGACCAGTCGAGCGCACGCCGATCCCAGGCCTTGAGTCGCCGCACCAGCGGACTGTCGCCATGCTCCGGGCGCTCGGGCTGCGGCCCGCCTGCCGCATCCGCCACGCCGGCTGCAGCACCCGTCCTGCCCGCATCGAGCAGGCTGCCCCGGGCAAGCAGCAGGTAGCAGAGCACGGGCGTCACCGTCACGGCGACCAGCAGGCTGGCCAGGATGGACATCACGTAGGCGATGCCCAGCGGCGTGAACAGCCGGCCCTCGATGCCCGACAGCGCGAACAGCGGCAGAAACACGAGTACGACGACTGCCGTCGCATACACGATCGACGACCGGATCTCGACCGACGCGGCACCGACCACCTCGAGTGCAGGCCGCGGGCTGGCGAGCATGCGGTTCTCGCGCAGCCGGCGCAGCACGTTCTCGACATCGACGATCGCATCGTCGACCAGTTCCCCGATCGCGATCGCGATGCCGCCGAGCGTCATCGTGTTGATCGACAGCCCCAGCACATGGAAAACCAGCACGGTGACCAGCAGCGACAGCGGGATCGCCACCAGCGAGATCGCCGTGGTGCGCACGTTGAGCAGGAAGGCGAACAGCACGATCAGCACCGCCAGCGCGGCCTCGACCATCACCCGCTCGACGTTGCCGATCGCGCGGTCGATGAAGTCGGCCTGCCTGAACAGCACGCTCTTCACCTGCACGCCGGCCGGCAGCGACCGGCCGAGCTCGGACAGCGCCTGCTCGACCTGCGCGGTGAGCCTGACGGTATCCACCTGCGGCTGCTTCTCCACCGACAGGATCACCGCCGGCTCGCCGCCGTAGCCGGCATCGCCGCGCCGGGTCCGCGCCGAGAACCCGACCTCGGCCACCTGGCGCAGCAGCACCGGTGTGCCGTTGCGTACCTTCACCGGCAGCATCGCCAGGTCCTCGATCGAGGTGGTGCGGGTGACGTTGCGCAGCATCACCTCGCGCGCACCCCGATCGACGAATCCGCCGCTGGTGTTGGTGGCGAAGCCGCCGGCAGCCGCCTCGATGTCGACCAGGCTGACCCCGAGGTCGCGCATGCGGCGCATGTCGGGAGTGATCCGGTACTGTCGCACCTCGCCACCGATCGCGATCACCTGCGCCACGCCGGGGATGGTCAGCAGTCGGGGACGTACGATCCAGTCGGCTGCCTCCCGCACCTGCATCGCGTCGGCCTTGCCGGGTTCGCCCTGCAGCGCGACCAGCATCACCTGGCCCATGATCGAGGCGACCGGCCCGAGCACCGGCACCACGCGCGGGGGCAACTGGCTCGCCACGGTACCCAGGCGTTCAGCCACCAGCTGGCGGTTGCGGTAGATGTCGGTGCCCCAGTCGAACTCGACGTAGACGATGGACAGCCCGGCACTGGACACCGAGCGCACCCGCAGCACGCCGGGAAGCCCGCCGAACGCGGTCTCCAGCGGGAAGCTGACCCGCTGCTCCACCTCTTCCGGAGCCATGCCCTCGGCTTCGGTCATCAGCGTCACCGTCGGCCGGTTCAGGTCGGGAAACACGTCGACCGGCAACTCGCGCAGCGTGAGCAGGCCGGCAATGGTCAGCACCAGCGCAAACACCAGCACGAACAGTCGCTGGCGCAGGCTGGCCTGGATCAGGGCGTCGAACATGGGCGGGCGCTCAGCGGATCTGCGCGAGCAGGCTGGCCGATGCGGTGACGACCCGCTGCTCGGGCTGCAGTCCGGCGGTGACCACGATGCGATCGGCATCGAGGACCTGCGCGGTCACCCGCGTGGGCATGAAGCGTTCGGCCGAAGACTGCACCCAGACGACCGGTTCGCCGTTCGCGGCGCGCACCAGGCTCGCAGCCGGCAGCACGATGCCGGTACGCGTGTCGCGCGTCGTCGCGATCACCCGCAACCGCTCGCCGACCACCAGCGTCGGCGCGCCCGCGCCGACACGGAACAGCAGCGGCAGCACCTGCTCGCGCAACTGGCCGGCGGCGCCGACCCAGACGAGCGCCATCGCGCGCCCGTCGGCGGTGAGCGCGCTGCCGCCGGTGATGCCGGTGGCGAGCGATGCATCGTAGCCGAGCGCCTCGACCATCAGCCGCCCGGGATCGACGATGCGAAACAGCAGGTCGCGGGCATCGACCACCTGTCCGCTCGCGGCGTCTGCGGTCGACACCAGGCCGGATACCGGCGCCACCAGGGCGATGCGGCTGGACAGCCCGGACGCCATCGCGCTTCGCCGCTGCACCAGCGCGGCGGCCTCGGTGCGCGCGGCATCGATGTCCCGCTGCGGGATGCTGCCGGTCAGCTGCTGGTAGCGTTCGCTGCGCGCGCGTGCGATCTCGATGCGCGCATCGAGGTCGGCCAGTTCGGCCTGCCGGGCGGACCGCTCGACCACGCCGACCGTCGGTACCAGCCATGCGAGCACCGCACCGCGCGCGACGCGCTGGCCGGCATGCGGCAGGCCGTCCGGACCCGGCTCGATGCGGCCTGACACCGGTGCCTGGACGAGCCCGCTCGCACGCGGATCGGCCACCACGGTACCCGTGAGTTCCATCGATCCTGGCGCGGTCGACATCCGGGTGAGTTGCGTGCGCAGGCCGATCGCCCGCTGCGCAGGCATCGGCACGAACACGCTGGCATCGGGCAACCGCGAGGGCTGCTTCGGGCTGCCGGTCGCCGGCGCCGGTGCCGATTCGTGCGCCTGCGCCGGGCCTTCCGGCATGACCAGCGCGCAGCCGGCCAGCAGCAGCGCAGCGAGGGCACCCGACCGGCGCCGGCGGCGCGCCGAGCGGATGATCAGCGCGAGGGCAAGCAGCGCGGTCAGCCCGAGCAGTGCCGCGAGGAGGTGACGGCCAGACCATCCGGTACGTGCGGACAGTGCGGCCAGCAACGGTAACGGCAGGCTGCCCGCTCCAGTGCCGGCGCGCGCATGCGGTTCGGGGATTTCAAGCGTTCCGGTGAGCAGGTCAGACAGGTCGGCGGCGACCAGCGTGAACAGCAGCTCGTGCGAACCCGGCGTCGACAGCCAGGGCAGTTCGAACAGGTAGGCGCCCTCGCCGATCGGCTTTCCGTCGTACGATGTTCCGTTGCGCTCCAGCGACAGCTTCGCACCATCGATGGGCGCGTTGGTCTCGAAACGATCGACATGGACGACCAGCCGGCTGCCTTCGACGATGCCGAGCAGCTCGACATCGGTGGATGCCGCCTCCACGCGCGGCTCCAGGACGGAAGCCGAAACCGCCCCCGAGCCCGCGGGTGCCGCCTCGGAATGGGCCCGCAGCTGGACGCTCGCGGTGAGCAGCAGCAGACCCAGCACCGAGGCTTGCAGGACACGGATCGGAAGAACCCGGGAAGACTTCATGGCAACACTCCGGCAGCCTGGTTGATCCGGGCGATCGCGCGATTGCGTGCGGCGACCTGCCGGTCGAGGTCGGCCTGCGCCTCGTCGGCCAGCGCCAGCGCGCGCAGCATCGCCACCAGCGACAGTTCGCCCAGATCGAAGGCGCGGGCCGCCAGCGACAGATGCTCAGCCGCGTCGCGCTGGCGCTCGCGGGCATTGGCTTCCTGTGCGCGCGCCGCAGCCAGTTCGGCCCCGGCACGGGCGCGGTCGGATTCGAGCCGCTGCTGGAGCTGCAGCAGCGTGGATTCGGCGCGTACCAGCCCGGTGTTCGCCGCAGCGACGCGCGGCCGGTTGCGCGCATCGGTCGCCAGCGGGATGCGCAGCGCGACCCGTACCGAGTTGCGGTAATCCGCGCCGTGGATATCCCGGTCGCTGCGATGCTGCAGCCCGAGTTCCGGCGGATCGCGGGTCGACTCGCTCGCCAGCTTCAGCCGGGAGCGAGCCAGATCGACCTCCGCGCGTGCTGCCGCCAGCGAAGGGTGAGTGCTTGCTTCGCCCGTGACTGCAGTCTCTACCCAGGACGCCGGCAGTGCGCTGTCGCCGGTCAGCGCACGCCACGCGTGCATCCCCTGTTCCACCCGGGAGGCTGCCTCGATCAACTGGTTGCGCGCGCCCGCCGCCTCCGTCCGCGCGAGCAGCAGGTCGGCGCGGGCAAGCACGCCGGCCGCGACGCGGCGCTCGACATCGGCAGTCAGGCGCTCGGCCGTCGCGATCCGCCGTCTTGCAGCCGATTCGTCCAGCCGGGCATACGCCAGCGCCCACAGCGACTCACGCACCTGACCGGCCACCTGCAGCCGGGCATCGGCCAATGCCGCATCGCGTTCCATGCCTTCATCGCCCGCCAGCCGCTGGCGCAATGCCCGTTGCCCGGGCAACCACAGCGGCAACCCGACCTCGAATTCCAGTTCGTTGAGCCCCAGGTCCCGGTCGGGACGGTCGCGGCGCAGGCTGGCACCGGCGGTCGGCGCGGCTGGAAACAGCGCCTGCGCCGCAGCCTGGCTCGCATCGATCTCGCCGGCGCGGGCACCGAGCGTGCGTACCGACGGGTCCAGCCGGGCGGCACGGTCGACTGCGGCGCGCAGCGTGCCCTCGCCTCCGGCAGCGGACGCAGTGGACGCAACCGCCACAGCCGCCGCGACGTACGTGGCGGACGTGGTGGACCCGCCCGCCGCAGCGGGCGACACGATCGCGAGGGCTGCGCACAGCACGGGAAGCACGGTGACCGGGGGATGCTTCATGGAGCGGAAGAGTGCATTGCACAGCCCGACCCGGCGATGACCCGGAGATTACAAAAGCGTAATCTGGAACGATCCACCGCAGGGCTGGCCCGCCCTGTTGCAGAATCGGCAGCGACGGCGGGCGCATCCATCCTCCGCCGCACATGACAGCCTGAGGGGCATCGGTCGTTGAAGATCCTGATCGTCGAGGATGAGACCCGTACCGGCGACTACCTGAGGCAGGGCCTGCGCGAAGCCGGCTTCGCCGCCGAGGTCGCTCGCGACGGGGTGGACGGACTGCATCTGCTGCTGGCGGAACCGTTCGACCTGGCGATCGTCGACGTGATGCTGCCCCGGCTGGACGGCTGGACCCTCGTGAAGACGTTGCGCGAAGCCGGCCTCCAGTTGCCCGTGCTCTTTCTCACCGCGCGCGACGAGGTCGAGGACCGGGTGCGCGGGCTCGAGCTCGGTGCCGACGATTACCTGGTGAAGCCGTTCGCGTTCACCGAACTGCTGGCGCGGGTGCGAACGCTGCTGCGCAGACGCAATCCGGTGGCCGAGTCCACCAGCCTCAAGGTGGCCGACCTCGAGCTCGACCTCGCACGGCGCCGGGCCGTGCGCGCGGGTCAGCGCATCGACCTCACCGGCAAGGAATTCGCCCTGCTCGAGCTGCTGATGCGCCGGCGCGGCGAGGTGCTGCCGCGTTCCCTGATCGCATCCCAGGTATGGGACATGAACTTCGACAGCGACACCAATGTCGTCGAGGTGGCGATCCGCAGGCTGCGCGCCAAGATCGACGACGCGTTCGACATCAAGCTGATCCGCACGCTGCGCGGCATGGGCTACGTGCTGGACGACGGATCCTGAGCCGCATGGCCGTCGTCCGCCCAGTGCATGCAAGGGCATCGCTGTCGCTGACGCTGCGCGTCACGCTGCTGTTCGTCGCTGGATCCACCGCCGTGCTGCTCGCGCTCGGCCAGCTGATCGGCATCTCGGTCGAGCGCCACTTCGTCGAGCTCGACCGCGACGTGGTCGAGGGCAAGTTCACCACCAGCGCCGGCCTGCTCTCGTCGATGCGCAGGCCGGCAGACCTGGAACGCCTCGAAGCCCGCTTCGCCTCGATGCTGGTCGGCCACGACGGGCTTGCGCTGCGGGTCGAGGATGCCGACGGGCGGCTATGGTTCGCCTCGGCGGCAGCCCGCGCGCTGCCACAGCCCGGGCCACCGGCGGCACCCCGGCCCGCGCCACATGAGGCACCGCCGGCCGCGGGCAGCCACGCTGCCGCTGCGCACGCGCACGGTCGCGCCGGGACGCTCCCGGTGCAGTGGACACATGAAGGCCGCACGTTCCGCGGACTGTCGCGTGAACTGCCCAGCGCACTGGCAGACCGCCGCGCGTTCAGGGTGACCATCGGCGTCGATACCGCCCACCATGACCATTACATGCAATCGTTGCGGCGCACGCTGTGGACGTTCGTGGCGATCGCGGTGCTCGCCACGGGGCTGCTCGGATGGATCGCCGCTCGCAGCGGGCTTGCGCCGTTGCGCCGCCTGGGTCGGGAGGCCGAAGGCGTCACCGCTTCCCGGCTCGACCGCAGGCTCACCTCGGGCGACCTGCCGGTGGAGGTGGCGGAGCTGGCAGCCACGCTCAACGACATGCTCGCGCGGCTGGAAGATTCGTTCCGGCGCCTGAGCGAACTTTCCAGCGACCTCGCCCACGAACTGCGCACGCCGCTGAGCAACCTGATGACCCAGACCCAGGTGGGTCTGTCACGCGCGCGCAGCGCCGATGACTACCGGGAAGTGCTGGCGAACAATTCGGAGGAACTGGAACGCCTGGCGCGCATGGTGTCCGACATGCTGTTCCTGGCGAAGTCGGAACACGGCCTGGCGCAGCCGGTGCGGGAAGCCGTCGACCTTCATGCCATGGCGCACCAGGTACTGTCCTTCTACGAGGCACTCGCCGCCGAGCGCAGGCTCGGCCTTGCGCTGCAGGTCGACGGCGATGCGGTGGTGCCCGGCGACCGCAACCAGCTGCTTCGCGCGCTCACCAACCTCGTGTCCAATGCCATCCGCCATGCGTCGGCCGGAAGCAGGGTGAACGTGCTGATCGGGCCGCCGCCTCGGGCCACCGCACCGGCGAGCGGCGGGACGAAAGCGCAGCAGACACGGTCGCCGACGATACCGGCAGGGCATGCGCGCATCGTCCGCATGTCGGTGTGCAACCACGGCGAGGTCGTGCCCCCGGAAGTGCTGGTTCGGATGTTCGACCGATTCTATCGGGGCGACAGTTCGCGCCGGCACGATACCGAAGGTGCCGGGCTGGGCCTTGCCATCGTGCGTTCGATCGCCGTCTCGCACGGCGCTGGCGTGGGCGCGTCCTGCGACGCAGGCCTCACCTGCGTGTTCATCGACCTGCCAGCGGGCTGACCGCGGCAGCCGACCGACCGGACGCAGCCGACCGGTCAGCCGGCCAGCTTTTCGCGCAGGATGTCGTTGACCTGCTGCGGGTTCGCCTTGCCGCGGCTCTGCTTCATCACCTGGCCCACGAGCGCGTTGAACGCCTTGTCCTTGCCGGCCCGGAACTCCTCTACCGACTTCGGATTGGCGGCAAGCACCGCTTCGACGATCGCGACCAGTGCCCCGGCATCGGAGATCTGGCGCAGCCCGCGGCTGTCGATCACCGCGTCGGCGGAATCGGCTTCGCCCGACCACAGGACGGCGAACACCTCCTTCGCGGTCTTCTGGTTGATCGTGCCATCGACGACCCGCGCCAGCAGTCCGGCCAGCCCGGCGGCGGTCACCGGACACCCGGCCATCGATCCGCCCGCGGCATTGATGGCCGCAGAGACATCGCCGTTGATCCAGTTCGCAGCGAGCTTGGCCTGGCCTGCCGGCAGCGCGGCAACCACGTCCTCGAAGTAGCGGGCCGTGGCCGCATCGGCCGTCAGCAGCCCCGCGTCGTAGTCGGACAGGCCCAGCCCTGCAACGAAGCGGGCCCGACGGGCCGCCGGCAGTTCGGGCAGTTGCGCCCTTACCTGTTCGATCCACGCAGCGTCGATCTCGAGCGGCAGCAGGTCAGGATCGGGGAAGTAGCGATAGTCCATCGCGTCTTCCTTGCTGCGCATCGATCGCGTCTCGTCGCGGTCCGGGTCATACAGGCGGGTCTCCTGCACGACGCGGTCGCCACCCTCGATCAGGTCGATCTGGCGCTTCGCCTCGTGCACGATCGCCTGGTGCATGAAGCGGAAACTGTTCAGGTTCTTGATCTCGCAGCGGGTGCCGAGCGCGGCACCGGGCCGGCGCACCGACACGTTGGCGTCGCAGCGGAACGACCCTTCCTGCATGTTGCCGTCGCAGATGCCCAGCCAGGTCACCAGCGAG
>CAIQON010000128.1 GCA_903873475.1 uncultured bacterium | reverse complement strand
GGGCACCGGGTTCGTTCTCCGATGTGGCCGAGCGCACCTACACGCAGGCGGGCAGCTACCTGCTGCTGGTCGAGGGGCGGTACTACTCGATACAGCCCAATGCCTACAGCTTCAGCGTGATCTCGAACGGCAATACGCCGATCGAACCGGTCGTCGGTGTCGCGCTGACGCTCGACCAGCTGGTCTCCGGTAATCGCGCCAGTTCGGCACAGGTCGACCTTTACACGTTCACCCTCGCCCAGCCCACACGGGTCATGATGGACCCGCGCACCGACAACAGCGCGCTGCGCTGGACGCTCACCGGCGAGCGCGGCACGATGGGCTCGCTCACCTTCCAGCAGCGCAGCTGGGATCTCTCGTCCAATTCGGTAGTGAGCCTGGATGCAGGCACCTACACGCTGCGGGTGGACGGCAACACCACCGGCGCGTACGGCTTCCGGCTGCTGGACCTGAGCGCGGCAACCGTGTTCACGCCGGGCATAGTGCAGTCGGTCACGCTCAACCCAGGCAACTCGACGGTGCTGCGCGCCTTCGACGTGGCGGCGGGCGATCGCATGTATATCGATGCGTTGAGCGCGACCACGACCGACTCGACCTGGCGGCTGATCGACCCGGACGGGCAGCAGCGCTGGCTCAACGGGCTTGGTACAGACACCGACACGCTCACCTTCGATCGCGCTGGGCGCTACGTGCTGGCCATCGAGGGACGACGCTATCAGACCACCGCCAATACCTTCACCTTCAACGTCCAGCCGTCGCCGCGCACCACTAGAGACATCACGTTCGGCCAGAGTGTCGGGGTCGAGCCGCGCTGGGTCGGCAGCGCACCGGCGCTCGGCGCGGGCGGGGCGCTGGCGATCGACACGGTAGGCGAGATCCGCGTGCCCGATGGCGTCGACACCGACCTGCGCGGGGACGTGACCTTCGAGGCATGGATCCGCCCCGACCGTTATCCGACCACCTGGACGCCGATCGCGATCAAGGGCGATGCGGCGGCCAATCGCAGCTACTCGATGTGGCTCAATTCCAGTGGATACCTGCGGTGGGACACGCGGGATGCTTCGGGCGAGCAGTCCATCACCAGTGCCAGCGGCAGCATCCAACTGGGTCGCTGGACGCATGTGGCCGGGGTGATCGATCGCACCGGCGGCACGCCGCAGCTGCGTCTCTATATCGACGGGGTGCTGGCCGCCAGTGCAGGCGTTCGTCCTGCGCAGGCGATCGGGGTCTCCGAGCCGCTTCGCATCGGAGCGACGACCGAGGAGCGCAGCGACTACGACCGCTTCGATGGCGCGATCGACGAGGTACGGCTGTGGACCGTGGCGCGCACCGGGGCGCAGATTGCCGCCTCGAGAGACCTGGCGCTGGCGGGGCCACAGGCCGGGCTGACGGTGCGGCTGGCGCTGGATGAAGGCAGTGGTACAGTCGCGGCCAACAGCAGCGGCAGCGGCGGGCCGAATGGCAGCGTCCGGCATCTGTATGACGGGCTGACCGGGACGATCGCCGGCACGCTCGCGGTGGCCGGGCAGACCGACCAGTACCGCTTCACGCTCACCGGATCGCGGCGTATCGCGGTCGACGTCCTGACCAATGCCTACGGCGCGGTCACCTGGACGCTGAGCGGGCCGGGCGGGGTCGTCGATTCGCGCAATTTCAACTCGACCGATTCGGGCGACCGCTATCCGGTCTACGACCTGGCGGCCGGTACCTACACGCTCGGCATCGACGGCAACGGTGAGAGCATGTCGGCCTACGGATTGCGGCTGCTCGACCTGAGCACGGCGTCGTCGATTGCCTCGGGAGTGGCGGTCACGGCCACGCTGCGCCCGGGCAGCGAGACCGAGCTCTACCGGTTCGCGGGAACCGCCGGCGAGCGGTATTTCTTCGATGTGCTGTCCTCGACTGTCAGCGACGGCCGGATCCGGCTGGTCTCGCCGACGGGTCGGCTGGCCTGGGAAAGCGGCCTGTCCTCGGACGTGGACGCGTTCACGCTGGCCGAGACCGGCGCCTGGACGCTGCTGGTGGAGGGACGGCGCAATATCCCGATGCTGTCGCAGACGGTGCACTTCATGCTGGTGCCGGCGCCCGACACCACGCGCGACATCGCGTTCGGCGAGAGCGTGGGGGTTCTGGTGGGTACCGTCGCCGGCGCGACCGCCGGGCTGGGCCAGGCGATCGCCCTCGACGGCCTGGGGCGGGTGGAACTGCCCGACGGGCCAGCGACCGACCTGCGCGGCAGCGTCACGGTCGAGGCGTGGATCAACCCGGCGCGCTTCCCGAACACCTGGATGCCGCTGGTGGTCAAGGACACCGCGAGCGGCGCGCAGCGTACCTACTCGCTGTTGCTGAACGGGAACGGCTCGCTGTATGGCGACAGCCGCGATGCCGCGGGCCTGCACGAGGCGAGGACGGCGGCCGGGGTGATCGCGCGGGGGGTATGGACGCATGTGGCGCTGGTGATCGACCGCAATGCGGGTAGCGCCGGAGTGCGGCTGTTCGTCAACGGGGTGGACGCGACATCGACCACCTCCGGAGGGCCGCCCAGCACCACGCAGCCGGCGGTGGCCACCGGCGGTCCGCTGATGATCGGCGCCGCGAGCGAGAAGCGCAGCGACTACAGCACGTTCGACGGGGCGATCGACGATCTGCGGATCTGGTCGGTCGCTCGCAGCGCCGCGCAGATCGCCGCGGGACGAAACGCACCCCTGACCGGGGCGGAAGCGGGGCTGTCGGTCTACCTGCCGATGGATGACATCGCAGCGGGCAGCACGTCGAACCGGGTCGCAGGCAGCCCGGCCGGCAGCGTGATCCACACCCTGGCCGGGCTGGGCAGCACGATCGCGGGCGAGATCGCGGTGCCGGGCCAGACCGACCGTTACCGCTTCACGCTGGCCGAGCGGCGGCTGGTGGCGTTCGATGCGCTGAACAACGCCTATGGCGTGCTGTCGTGGCGGCTTACCGGCCCGGCCGGCTTCGATGTGACGCGCAGCTTCAGCTTGACCGACGCGAACAGCGGCTCGGTGTTCGATCTCGCGCCGGGTACCTATACGCTCAGCATCGACGGCAGCGGCGACGGCACGTCGCCCTATGGCCTGCGGCTGGTCGATCTCGCGGGCCTGCCGATGCTCACGCCCGGCACGGAGGTCAGCGGCACGCTGACCCCGGCCAGTCGCACCGACGGCTGGCGGTTCAGCGGGACAGCGGGCGCGCTGTTCATGCTCGACCAGCAGCCGCCCACCTCGGGCGACGCTCGGGTACGGCTGATCTCGCCTTTCGGCACCGAGGTCTGGGCGACCTGGCTGGGATCGGATGTCGATACCTTCGCGCTGCCCTTCGACGGTACCTACACCGTGCTGGTGGAGGGGCGGGCGTATCAGACCGACCTGACCCCGAACGCCTATCGGTTCACTCTGCATTCGGCGGCGCCGGTGCAGCGGGTGCTGGAGCTGGGTCAGGCGCAGCGCAGCGAGCCGAGGTGGGGTGGCGGTTCGCTGGGGGTGGATGCGACGCGGTGGGTGGAGGCGGGGGCGGTGGCATCGCTGAATGCGCCGCGGGCGGTGACGATGGAGGCGACGGTCACCGTCGAGTCGTTTGCGAACACGTGGATGCCGGTGTTCTACAAGGGCGCAGGCGACGCCACGTACGAGGCCTCGCGCACGTTCGCGCTGTGGATCAACAGCAACGGC
>CAIQON010000127.1 GCA_903873475.1 uncultured bacterium | reverse complement strand
GGCGAGCGGGAAGCCGCCGCTCCTGATGCGGCAGCCACACGCGATGCCGAACCGTCCGCGGCCGCACCGGCCGTGCCGGCGCGCCGGCCGTTGCCGCTGCGTCGGCTCGCGGGACTGGCGCTGGCCCTGCTGCCGCTCTCGCTGTGGACGATGACGCCGCCGGAGGGTCTCGGCCCGGCGGGCTGGCAGGCCCTGCTGACCGTCGTCGCGGCGGCCATCCTGTTCGCCACCGAGGCGCTGGCCGAAGAGGTGATCGCGCTGGCGCTGGTCGCCTCGTGGGTGGTCACCGGCCTGGTCGCGCCACGCGTCGCGCTGGACGGTTTCGCCAGCCAGCCCTGGGTGCTGGTGCTGTCGGTGCTTGCGGTCGGCGTCGCAGTGGGCAATACAGGGCTGATGTACCGGGTCGCCCTGGCTGCGCTCGGACGCAAGCCTGCCGGCTTTGCCAGCCGGTGCATCACCCTCGGGCTGGTCGGCACCGCCGTGACACCGACGCTGCCCAATGCGACCAGCCGCACGGCGCTGGCTGCGCCGATGGTGCGCGAGATCGCCGAGGCGCTCGGCTTCGAACCCGGCGGCCGTGCGGCGACCGGGCTCGCGCTGGCGGCGCTGATCGGCTTCGGACAGATGGCCGGCCTGTTCCTGACCGGCTCTTCGGTCGGCCTGCTGGTGCACGGCCTGCTGCCCGACGAGGTCCGGAGCCAGTTCGGGTTCGCCGGCTGGTTCGTCGCGGCATTGCCGTTGCACCTGCTGCTGTTCGCCGGGGGGTTGTCGGCAGTGGTGTGGCTCTACCGGCCGACGGCCGCAGCCGAGAACCCGGGGGACCGGCTCGCGCTGCAGCGCGCGGTGCTGGGGCCGATGCGTGCGGACGAGAAGCTCTGCCTTGCGGTGCTCATCGGCCTGATCGCCGGGTTCCTGACCGAGCCGTGGCACGGCATCAACGGCGCATGGCTGGGCGTCGGTGCGCTGGTCGTGCTGGCGCTCGGCCGTGCGCTCGACACGACCATGGTGCGCACCGGCGTGAACTGGCCGTTCCTGCTGTTCTTCGGTGCGATATCCAGCCTGGCGACCGTGTTCACCACGCTCGGCATCGGTACCTGGCTGGGTGCGCAGCTCGCCGCGGTCATCGAGTCGATGGCGCTGGGCAGCCTGTCGTTCTGCCTGGTCCTGGCGCTGGTCGGTTTCGGCCTGTCGTTCATCGTGCGCTGGCAGGCCGCGGCGCCCCTGCTGACGCTGGTCGCGCTGCCAGCGGCCGGCGCGGCGCAGGTACACCCATTCCTGGTCGCACTGGTGGCGCTGGTATCGACTCAGGTATGGTTCCTGCCTTACCAGAGCACGGTCTACCTCGCGCTCTACCACGGCTCCGGCGAGTGCTTCTCGCACCGGCATGCGCGCGCGCTGGCCTGGCTGTGGGGCCTGCTGGTGCTGCTGTCGATCGCGCTGTCGATGCCGGTATGGCGGCTGATGGGGCTGGCTGGCGCCTGAACTGCCAGCGGCCTCACTGCCTGCCCGCGCGATCGGCGTGCCCCGGCGCGCGGGTCAGCCGCCCGGGTCCGTCAGTCTCCGCCGCCGCCGTCTCCGCCGTCGCCACCACCGCTGTCGCCGAAGCCGTCGGTACCGCCATCCCATGCGGTATCGCGCAGATCGTCGGGCGTCCAGCTGCGCTCGAGCTCGAACGACCACTCGCCATCGCTGCCCTCATCCCGGCGCAACGCGCGAAGCCTTGCCGCATCATCTGCGAAATAGTAATGGCCATGCTCGACCTGCAGTTTGGCATCGAGCGCGAACAGCAGCGGCATCCGCGTCGGTGCGCTCGGGTTCAGGTTCTCTTCCTTGCAGGCATTCCACCAGCAGCGGCGCAGCCCGGCGTTGGCTGTGGCGTCGGCAGACAATGCCATCGGCGCGGTGACCGCGAGCACCCGCCCGAGGCTCTGGCGGCAGTAGGTCTCGTAGGCGGCGCCGCGTTGCGCGAACGCCGTCCAGAGTGCGCCGACCACGCGCGAAGGCATGGCCACGGGTTGTCGGCCGGCCTTCAGTTGCGCGAGGAAGAACTTGCGCAGCCCGCGCGCGACCAGTTGCCGGTCTTTGAGGCTCAGGGCGGGGAAGTGAATCGACAGCGTGTCCAGCAGGCCCGGCGGGAGCAGCGTCTCGCGGATGAAGGCTTCGCGCACGCGGCGGCGCCACAGGTGATACATCTCCAGCAGCGCGATGGCCAGCAGCGCTATCAGCGCCATCATGAAGGCGGTCATCGAAGCACCCGGCATCGCGGTACATCGATGCTTGCACGTGGACATCGGTGTCCCGGCTTGCGCTGCCCGGATGTCGCATCTGTCATGGTCGGCAGGTTCCTTTCGTGCCGATTCTCGCTCATCGGCGCATTCCTGCGGTACCGAAGGGCTGGTGCACCAGCCCGAAGCCCGCATCCAGTCCGATCGACGCCGGCGGTTATACTTTCATCCTTGCTCCCGTGCCTGTCGCGGGGTCCCTTCCATGCACCGATCGAGCACGCCGATGAACGAACTCGTCACCTTCTGGATCAACGGCGCACGCCACGCCGCCCGCAGCGGCCGCAGCGGCGAGGTCACCAACCCGGCAACCGGCCAGGTCATCCGCAAGGTCGCTCTGGGCGATGTCGCCGATGTCGACGCGGCGGTGCGTGCGGCCAGCGCGGCCTTCTCCGACTGGAGCACCACCCCGCCGCTGCGCCGCGCACGGGTCATGGCGAAGTTCAAGGAACTGATCGAACTCAATCGCGACCGGCTCGCCAGGCTGATCACCGAGGAGCATGGCAAGACGCTGCCCGACGCCCAGGGCGAGGTACAGCGTGGTCTCGAGGTCGTGGAATTCGCGAGCGGCGTGCCGCACCTCCAGAAGGGCGAGCATG
>CAIQON010000126.1 GCA_903873475.1 uncultured bacterium | reverse complement strand
CTCGACCAGGGTTTCCTGCTGCTGACCGACCTCGGCCGTATGACCTATCTCGACGTGCACGCGCAGCGCGATGCCAGGCGGGTCGACGGGCTCTATGCCGACGCACTCTCCGCCCTGGTCGCGATGCAGCGCATCGACGTGCGCGGCCGGCTGCCTGTTTACGACCGGGCGCTGCTCGGCCGCGAACTCGACCTGTTCCCCGAGTGGTACCTGGGCCGCCATCTGGGGCAGCCGCCGGATGCCGCGGCCGCTGCCACGCTCGCGGCCGTCGGCGGCCGACTGCTCGAGCGTGCGCTGGCCCAGCCCCGTGTGTTCGTGCATCGCGACTACCACTCGCGAAACCTGATGTGCTGCGAGCCCAACCCCGGCATCCTCGACTTCCAGGACGCGGTCGAAGGGCCGATCACCTACGACCTGGCCTCGCTGTTCAAGGACGCCTACATCGACTGGGACGAGGCGCTGCTGCTCGACTGGCTGGCGCGCTACTGGGACCAGGCCAGGCGCAGCGGGCTGCCGGTCAATGGCGATTTCGGCGAGTTCCATCGCGACTTCGAATGGATGGGCGTGCAGCGCCACCTCAAGGTGCTCGGCATCTTCGCGCGCCTGGCCTGGCGCGACGGCAAACGCGGCTACCTCGATTCGATGCCCAGGGTCCGTCGCTACCTGCGCAGCACCTGCGTACGGTACCGGGACCTCGCTCCGCTCGCGCGCTGGCTGGACGAGACCGGTCCGGCGCACGAACCGCCCGGATGATCGCGATGATCCTCGCCGCCGGCCGCGGCGAGCGCATGCGGCCGCTCACCGACAACCTTCCCAAGCCGCTGCTGGAGGCGGGCGGGCGGCCGCTGATCGTGCATCTGGTCGAGGCGCTGGTGGCGGCGGGTTGCCGCCGCCTGGTCGTCAATACGGCCCACCTCGGCGCGATGCTGGAAGCGGCGCTCGGTGATGGCAGTGGCCTGGGCGTGCAGATCTGCTGGTCCCGCGAGGGCACGGCGCTCGAGACGGCCGGCGGTATCGCGCTGGCCTGGCCGCTGCTGGGCGAGGACCCGTTCCTGGTGGTCAACGGAGATATCTGGACCGATCTCGCCTTCGGCCCTTTCATCGAACGCGCGCGCGCGGCGCTCGCCGATCCGGCCCGTGACGCGTACCTGCTGCTGGTCGACAACCCGCCGCATCATCCCGAGGGAGACTTCCGGCTGAGCCACGGCCGCGTCATCGACGAGTCCGTGGCTGGCGCCGCCATCGCGCCGAAGTACACCTTCGCCGGCGTCGGCGTCTATCGCCCGCGCCTGTTCGATGCGGTGGCGCCGGGCGCGCGCGCGCCGCTGGCTCCCCTGCTGTTCGACGCCAGGGCGCGCGGTGCGCTCGCTGCCGAGCACTTCGGGGGCGGCTGGATGGACATCGGCACGCCCGAGCGACTGGGCGACCTCGACCGACGATTGCGCGCCGGTCCGGGGGCTGCCCGATCCCTATAATGAGGGATCTTCCTGCCCTGGCACCCTCCATGCCGCCGTTCGAACCGATTCCACTGCCCGAACTCGCGCGCACCGCGCGCGAGCGCCGTGCGCGCCTCGCCGGGCATTTCGGCGAAGGCGTCGCCGTGCTCTCCACCGCGCCCGAGCGCGCGCGCAACCGCGACACCAGCTACCCGTATCGTTTCGACAGCTACTTCTACTACCTCACCGCCTTCCCGGAGCCGGACGCCGTGGTGGTGATCGTCGGCGGCGCGTCCCCGCGGCACATCCTGTTCTGCCGTGCCCGCGACCCCGAGCGCGAGCTGTGGGACGGCTTCCGCCACGGGCCGGAGGCTGCCTGCGAGCGGTTCGGTTTCGATGAAGCGTATCCGGTGTCGGAACTCGATACGCGGATGCCCGGCCTGATCGCGGACCAGCCGGCGCTCTACTGCGCGATCGGCGAGGATGCAGCCTGGAGCGCGCGCGTCTCGGGCTGGTTGAACGAGGTACGGGCGATGGCCCGCACCGGGGTCGCTGCCCCGGCCACCCTCGGTGAGGTGCGCGTGCTGGTCGACCGGATGCGCGTCGTGAAGGATGCACAGGAGCTGTCGATCATGCGCCGTGCCGCGGCGATCTCGTGCGACGCCCATCGACGGGCAATGCGCGCCGCCCGCCCAGGCCGCTTCGAGTTCGAGGTGGAAGCCGAACTGCTGCATGCCTTCCGCGCCGCGGGGGCACAGGCGCCCGCATACACGTCGATCGTCGCTGGCGGCGCGAATGCCTGCGTGCTGCATTATGTCGAGAACGCATCGAAGCTGGCCGCCGGCGACCTGCTGCTGATCGACGCCGGTTGCGAGCTCGACGGCTATGCGTCCGACATCACGCGTACCTTCCCGGTCGACGGGCGCTTCAGCGGCGCGCAGCGTGCGCTCTACGAATGCGTGCTCGAGGCACAGCGGCTGGCGATCGACGCGGTGCGTCCGGGCGCGAGCTGGCAGGCGCCGCACGACGCGGCCGTGTCGGCGCTGTGTACCGGCTTCGTCGACCTCGGGCTGTGCGAAGGGCCGGTCGAGCGCGTGCTCGAATCGGGCGACTACAAGCGCTTCTACATGCATCGGACCGGCCACTGGCTGGGGCTCGACGTGCACGACGCAGGCGATTACAAGCGCGACGGCCAGTGGGTGCTGCTCGAGCCGGGCCAGGTGACCACGGTCGAGCCCGGCTGCTACGTGCGCCCGGCAGACAAGGTGCCCGAAGCGTTCTGGAACATCGGCATCCGCATCGAGGATGACGTCGTGGTCACCGCCACGGGCAACGAGGTGATCACCGCCGATGCGCCCAAGCGCATCGACGACATCGAGGCATGGATGCGCGAGCGGCCGTGACCGACGGCGCGCGCCTGCCGGGTGGGGCATGGCCACCGGCCGCAATGCCCGAGGCCACGCCACCGCTGCCGGCGCCGGTGGCCATCGTCGGCGCCGGGCCGGTGGGCGCGGTCGCTGCGCTGGCGCTCGCTGCGCGCGGCGTGCGCGCGCAAGTGTTCGACGCCCGTGAGCCGGCCGCCGGCAAGCCCGACCGGCGGGCGATGGCGCTGTCGTGGGGTACCCGGCTCGCGCTCGAGCGGCTCGGCGTCTGGGCGCATCTCGCATGCCCCGATCCGATCACGTGTGTCAGCGTCAGCGAGCGCGGCGCCTTCGGCAGCATCGAGTTCACCTGCGAAGACCTCGGTACGCCGGCGCTGGGCTTCGTCGTCGACTACGGCGACCTCGCGCTCGCCTGCAGCCATGCGCTCGAGGCCGCCGCCATTCCCATCTTGTGGAGGACGGCGGTAGCCTCCGTCGAGGCGACCGCGAATGCGGTGGAACTCGTGCTCGCACCCGATGGTGGCACCGGGTACCGCGTCGGTGCGCCCTGCGTGGTGCTGGCTGATGGTGCCGAAGGCATCGACGGCGGCCCGGCACCTGCCCGCACCGGGCGGGCGTATCGGCAGGTGGCCCTGGTCGGTGATGTCGGCTGCGAGCGCTTCACGCCCGGCCGTGCTTTCGAACGGTTCGCGGGCAGCGGACCGTTGGCGCTGCTTCCCCGGTCCGGGCACTTCTCCTGCGTCTGGATCGTCGAGCCCGAGGTTGCGCAGGGGCTGCTTGAGGCTGGCCCGGCCGCGCTGGCGCGGGCGCTCGAGCGGGCGGCCGGCCCGGGTTTCGGGGCGATGCGCTGGCTGACGGCGCCGGTGCGCGTGCCGCTGGCGCTGCGGCGCGCAGGTCGCGCAGCCGATGCGCGCGTTGTGCCCATCGGCAATGCATCGCAGGTGCTGCATCCGGTGGCGGGGCAGGGCTTCAACCTTGGCGTGCGCGATGCGCTGGGCCTGGCCGCAGCCTGGCCCCTCCACGGCCGGCCATCGAGCGCGGCCGGCGATGACCTGGCGCGCGCGCTCGCCGCGTTCGCCGCGTCGCGCCGGGTCGACCGCGGCTTGACCGTCGCCGCCACCGACGTGATCGCGCGCGTGACCTCGATCGACAATCCCCTCGCTGCAGCCTTGCGCGGCTTCGGCCTGGCCGCCATCGACCTCCTGCCTGCAGTGCGCCGCCGCGCGCTCGACACGCTGGTCTTCGGCGCATCCTGACGGGTCGCGGCGGGCACGACTTTTCCCGCGCTACCAGAGCGCTACCAGAGCGCTACCATAGGTCGGCATGTGGCGGGAAGCCACGAAGCCTGGACGCGTTCGGCTTTGCACCGGACCGCGCAGTCATTACAATCCGCTTCCGCCCGGGTTTCGACGTCGGCGCGATGGGGGCGCCGCGTTGCCTCCGGCGCCGTTGGCAGTGACGTCCGCGATCCCCGCTTCCGAATGTTCCACCCAGCCCGCGACGCCATGCGCATCGGTCCCTACGACATCTCGCCTTCACTCGTCGTCGCGCCGATGGCCGGCGTCACCGATCGTCCGTTCCGCAACGCCTGCCGGCGCATGGGAGCGGGGCTGGCGGTGTCCGAGATGGTGTCGGCCGACCCGCGCCTGCGCGAGACGGCGAAGTCACGGCGGCGCAGCGACCATTCCGGTGAAACCGGCCCGATCGTCGCACAGATCGCCGGGGCCGATCCGCAATGGCTGGCCGACGCGGCACGCTTCAACGTCGACCTCGGCGCGCAGTTGATCGATATCAACATGGGCTGTCCGGCCAAGAAGGTATGCAATGTCGCGGCCGGGTCGGCGCTGCTGCGCGACGAGCCGCTCGTCGCCCGCATCCTCGAGGCCGTGGTGGCCGCCGTGCCCGTGCCGGTGACGCTCAAGATTCGTACCGGATGGGATCGAAACTCACGCAATGCCGTGCAGGTCGCCCGCATCGCCGAGCAGTGCGGTATCCAGGCGCTGACGGTGCACGGGCGCACTCGCGCCGATGCATTCGAGGGCGAGGCCGAGTACGCGACGATCGCCGAAGTGAAAGCCGCCGCAGGCATCCCGGTGATCGCCAACGGCGACATCGTCGATCCCGAGGGTGCCCGCGCAGTGCTCGATGCCACAGGCGCCGACGCGCTGATGGTCGGCCGAGGCGCGTTCGGCCGGCCATGGCTGTTCCGCGAGATCGCGCATTTCCTCGCGACGGGGCAGCACCTGCCGCCACCGGACGCGCGCGAGTGGAGCGAGATCGTGCTCGCCCATCTCGACGACATCCATGCCTTCCACGGCGAGCAGGCGGGCGTGCGCTTCGCCCGCAAGCATGTCGGCTGGTACGTCCATGGCATGCCCGGGGGCGAGGTACCGCGCGACCAGGTCAACCAGGCCTCGACCATCGCCGAACAGCGCGCGGCGGTGCAGGCATGGTGTGCGCTGCTGCAGGCGCGCGAGCAGAGCGGCTCACGGAAGGCGGTGCCGGTGGCGAGGCCCGTCTACAACAACCACCGCAGGTCCGGAGGGCGCGATGGCGCCCGGCTGGAGGAGCTTCATCGATGAAGGAAGAAAGCGAACTCAGTCGTACCGTCCGGCGCGCGATCGACAGCTACTTCCGCGATCTCGACGGTCAGAAGCCGCATGCCATCTACGAGATGGTGATCCATTGCGTGGAGCGGCCGATGATCGAGTCGGTGCTGCAACTCGCCGACGGTAACCAGAGCCGTGCTGCCGAGATCCTCGGGCTGAACCGGAACACGCTGCGCAAGAAGATGAAGGAACACGGGCTCGACGGTGCGCGGACGTAGCGTGGCCAGCCTCCCTTACCCACGACGCGCGCTGCTCAGCGTCTCCGACAAGACCGGGCTGGAAGCGTTCGCTGCCCGGCTGGCCGGGCTCGGTTATGAACTGGTGTCCACCGGTGGTACCGCCGCCGCGCTGCGCGCGGCAGGCCTGGCGGTCATCGAAGTCGCGCAGCTCACCGGTTTCCCCGAAATGCTCGACGGGCGCGTGAAGACGCTGCATCCGAAGGTGCACGGAGCGATCCTCGCGCGCCTCGACCTGCCGGCGCATCGTGACGCGATCGACGGTGCGGGCATATCGCCCATCTCGCTGGTGGTGGTCAACCTGTATCCGTTCCGCGAGGTGTCTTCCCGGCCCGGTGTCGCGCTCGACGAGGCAGTCGAGAACATCGACATCGGCGGGCCTGCGATGGTGCGTGCGGCGGCCAAGAACTACCCGCATGTGGGCATCGTCACCGATCCGGCCGACTATGCCTGCGTGCTCGAGGAACTCGATGCGTCGGGCGTGCTGTCCGATGCCACGCGCTTCGAACTCGCCCGCAAGGCCTTCTCGCATACCGCCGCCTATGACGGCGCGATCAGCAACTACCTGGGTCGGGTGGCGGCCGGTGGCGACGGCGATGCATGGCCCGCCCAGATCAATCTCTCGTTCAGCCGCGTCTCGAAGCTGCGCTACGGCGAAAATCCGCACCAGGCCGCTGCGTTCTACCGCGACCTCGGCAGCACGGACGCGGTGGCCGGCACCATCGCGGGTGCCGTACAGCGCCAGGGCAAGGAACTGTCGTACAACAACATCGCCGATGCCGATGCGGCCTGGGAGTGCGTGCGCGGCTTCGATGCCGGCGCTGGCGCCACCGGCATGGCCTGCGTGATCGTCAAGCATGCAAACCCCTGCGGCGTGGCGCTGGGTGCCGATGCGGCGCAGGCCTACCGTCGCGCGTTCGCGACCGATCCGACCTCCGCATTCGGCGGCATCATCGCCTTCAGCGGTGCGCTGGACGAAGCGGGGGCACGTGCCGTGTGCGGGCAGTTCGCCGAAGTGGTCATCGCGCCCGAGGTGCTGCCGGCCGCGCTCGCGGTGCTGGCGGCGAAGCCCTCGCTGCGCGTGATGGAGACCGGCTACGGCACGGTACGCAACACCGTGCACCTGCAGCGCGTCGGTGGCGGCGTGCTGGTACAGGGAACCGACCTGCCCGGCCTGGATCCCGCGCAACTCAGGGTGGTGACCCGGCGCGTGCCGACGCCAGCCGAGCAGGACGACCTCCTGTTCGCCTGGAAGGTGGCGAAGTTCGTCAAGTCCAACGCGATCGTGTTCGCCCGCGGCGCGCAGACGCTCGGCGTCGGCGCTGGTCAGATGAGCCGCATCGACAGCGTGCGCATCGCCCGCCACAAGGCTGGCGATGCCGGGCTCGACCTGTCCGGCGCCTGCGTCGCCTCGGATGCGTTCTTCCCGTTCCGGGACGGGCTCGATGCGCTGGTTGCAGCCGGTGCGCGCGCCGTGATCCAGCCCGGTGGCAGCGTGCGCGATGCCGAGGTGATCGCCGCGGCCGACGACCAGGGCGTCGCGATGCTGTTCACTGGCATGCGCCACTTCCGGCATTGATCCACGGGCCGGCGGTGCGCCATCACCGGTGGCACGCGTGTCCGCCGCTGGCGAATCGGTTACGATCCGGCGCGTGATGACCGACTGCCGCTGCCCTCCCTGCCCCGTGCGCCGACCGCGCCGGCCCCATCCCTCCGCCCGGGTGGCCCGATGAAGGTGCTGGTGATCGGCGGTGGCGGCCGCGAGCATGCGCTGGCCTGGAAGCTCGCCGCCTCGCCGCGGCTGCAGTGCGTCTTCGTTGCACCCGGCAATGCCGGTACGGCTCGCGAGGAAGGCGTCACCAACGTGCCGCTGAACTCGGTCGCCGAGTGGGTCGACTTCGCCCGCCGCGAAAACATCGGTCTCACCGTGGTCGGTCCCGAGGCTCCGCTCGCCGACGGCGTGGTCGATGCATTCCGGGCGGCCGGCCTGCGCATCTTCGGCCCCACCGCGGCGGCGGCGCAACTTGAAAGCTCCAAGGAGTTCGCGAAGGCGTTCATGCAGCGTCATCGCATCCCGACCGCGCCCTATGCGGCATTCGACGACGCGGCCGCCGCCCATGCGTATGTCGATTCGGTCGGTGCGCCGATCGTCGTCAAGGCGGACGGGCTGGCGTCGGGCAAGGGCGTGGTAGTCGCCAACGACGTCGCCGAGGCGCATGCGGCCATCGACCGATTCCTGGTCGGACGCTCGCTCGGCAAGGCTGGCGCGCGGGTGGTGGTCGAAGGCTTCCTCGCCGGCGAAGAGGCGAGCTTCATCGTGATGGTCGATGGCGCACGCGCGGTCGCGCTGGCGACGAGCCAGGACCACAAGCGCCTGGGCGATGGGGATGTCGGGCCGAACACCGGCGGCATGGGCGCGTACTCCCCGGCACCGGTGGTCACGCCGCAACTGCATGCGCGGGTGATGCGCGAAGTGATCAACCCCACCATCGCCGGCCTGGCGGCCGAGGGCATGCCGTTCACCGGCTTCCTGTATGCGGGCCTGATGATCGGCGCCGACGGTTCCCCGCAGGTGCTCGAGTTCAACTGCCGGCTGGGGGATCCCGAGACGCAGCCGATCCTGATGCGCCTGAAGACCGACCTGGTCGACCTGGTCGAACTCGCGCTGGCCGGACGCCTCGACCAGGCCGAGCCGGAGTGGGACCGGCGCGTCGCCGTCGGCGTGGTGATGGCCGCGAGCGGCTATCCCGAAGCGCCACGCGCCGGCGACGTGATCACCGGGCTGCCCGCACCGCAGCCGGACTGCCGGGTTTTCCATGCCGGCACCGCGCTGTCGGGCGATACGGTGGTCACCGCGGGCGGCCGGGTGCTGTGCGTCACCGCGCTCGGCGACAATATCCGGGCGGCACAGCGCAGGGCCTATGAAGCCGTCGAATGTATCCGCTTCGCCGGCGCACAGTTCAGGCAGGATATCGGGCACCGGGCGGCCGGGCGTACCGCCGGCCCGACGCAGGGATAATCAACATGTCGACAGCCGATGCAACACAGGTCAAGACCTTCCTCACCGGGCTGCAGGCCGGGATCGTCTCCGAACTCGAGCAGGCCGATGGCGGCGGTTTCCGCCGCGACGGCTGGGAGCGCCCTGACGGCGGTGGCGGCCTGTCCTGCGTGATCGAAGGCGGCGCGCTGTTCGAACGTGGCGGGGTGAATTTCTCGCACGTGATGGGCGATCGGTTGCCACCTTCGGCCAGCGCCGGCCGGCCTGAACTGGCCGGGCGCGGCTTTGAAGCGATGGGCGTGTCGCTGGTGCTGCATCCGCGCAACCCGCTCGTGCCCACGGTGCACATGAACGTCCGCTTCTTCATCGCCAACCCGCTGGCGGATGACGCCGTGGGCCAGCCTGTCTGGTGGTTCGGCGGTGGCATGGATCTCACGCCCTATTACGGCTTCGAGGCGGATGCCGTGCACTTCCATCGTACCTGCAGCGATGCACTGGCACCGTTCGGCACGGATCGCTATGCCGAGTACAAGGCATGGTGCGACCGCTACTTCTTCCTCAAGCACCGCAACGAGCCGCGCGGGATCGGGGGTGTATTCTTCGACGACCTGTCGGCTCCGGATTTCGACAGTGCGTTCGCGCTGACCCGGTCGGTCGGCGGCAGCTTTACCGCCGCCTACCTGCCGATCGTCGAGCGCCGGCGCGCGCTGGCCTACGGCGAACGGGAACGCAGCTGGCAGGCGGTGCGTCGCGGCCGCTATGTCGAGTTCAACCTGGTGTTCGACCGGGGCACGCTTTTCGGCCTGCAGTCGGGTGGGCGCACCGAATCGATCCTGATGTCCATGCCACCGAAGGTCGAGTGGCGCTACGACTACCATCCCGAGCCGGGCACCGAAGAGGCGCGGCTGCATACCGATTTCCTGATCGGCCGCGACTGGCTCGCTGGCGGCTGAACGCCGGCGGTGATCAGGGCCCGCGCCGCCGCAGCCCGAGTCGCTCGCCGAGTTCGCGGATGCGTTCGAGCCATTGGCCGGGCAATGCCAGCCTGGGGTCCGAGGTCATTTCGGGCGCCTGGCGCAGGACAAGTTGCGGCGCCTGCTCGAACTGCCGGGCGCGCTCCAGCGCGGCGATCAGGTGCCCGCGCAGGCTCTTCAGGGCCACCGGCTTGTTGATGAAGCGGAAGATCTGCGCCTCGTTGATCAGGCCGATCATCAGTTCCGAATCGGAAGCCTCGGTGGCCACCAGCGTGAGCAGCTGCGGATGGTCCTGCTTCAGCGTCTTGATCAGGTTGGCGTTGTCGGACGGATTGCCTGCGTCGATGTCGAACAGCACGACGGCGACGTCGCCTGCAGCCAGTTCGTCCATGGCGGCTTCCGGCCCGGTCGCCTGTCGTACCGGACCGATGTCGGCCAACAGTTCACGGATGGACCGGTACAGTTCGCCGTCGGCGTCCACGACCAGGAGCGCCCGGTCTGACCGCCGCTGCATCGCTGGCGGAGGGGGCAGGTCGGCCAGTTCGATCGATACCGCGACCGCCTCGCGCACGATCGAGCGCAGTTCGTTGTTGTCCCAGGGCTTGGCGACGAAGCGGTAGATCTCACCATCGTTGATGGAGCCGACGATCGCCGCCAGGTCGGCATAGCCGGTCAGCAGGATGCGCATCGAACCGGGCGCGATCTCCTTCGCGCGGCGCAGCAGTTCTACTCCGGCCATGCCTGGCATTCGCTGGTCGCTGACGATTGCATGCACGGTATACTTTGCGACGAACGCGAGTGCGCGCTCACAGTCGCTGGTCGCGAACACGTGATAGTCGTCGCGGAATACCGACTTGAGCGCGCTCAGAATGCGCTCTTCGTCGTCCACTACCAGCAGTCGCGGCTTGTGCGCCGAAGAGACTGGCCGGCCGGCGACGCGGCCGCGCTCGCCGGAAAGCGTACCGCCCGGCGGTACCGTCTGCTGGCGCCGCAGGGCCGCCAGCCTGCGCCCTGCGCCAGCCAGCCCGGAGGCTGGTACGTCCGTCCCGGGCGCTGGCACTGGCAGGACGGCGCCCGGCGTGGCATCGCCGGTGAGCGCAAGGCTGTCCACGATACCGTGCGCGAACAGTGTCGCGAACTCCACTGCGCTGGCGAACCGTTCCTCGATCGGCTTGGCCAGCGCGGTCAGCACGACCTCGTTGAGCATGGCCGACACGTTCGCGTTCAGGCGCGAGGGTGGTATTGGCAGTGTCTCGAAGTCGAGCACCTGGCGCATGATCTGCGGCGTGCCGCCGCTGTATGGCCGGATGCTGGTCAGCAGTTCGTAGGCGATCACGCCCGCCCCGTACAGATCGGCGCCCGGCCCCACCGACTGGCCGAGGAACTGCTCGGGCGCCATGTAGTACGGCGTGCCGAACATCTGCCCGGTCTGGGTCAGGTTCGATGACTCGATGCGGGCGATGCCGAAGTCGCTGATCTTCACGCGGCCGTCGGCGTTGAGCAGGATGTTTGCCGGTTTGATGTCCCTGTGCACCACCCCCTGCGCATGCGAGTGCGCGAGCGCGTCGAGCAGTTCGGCCATGATGCGGGCCACCTCGCGCAGCGTGAACCGGCGCCGTGCCGCGAGCGCCTCGTGCAGCGAATGGCCTTCCACCAGTTCCATCGCGATGAAGGCGGTGTCGCCATCCTCGCCGTACTCGAACACCTGCACGATGTTCGGGTGCAGCAGTCGGCCGGCCGCCTGCGCCTCACGCCGGAAGCGGTCGAGCGTGGCCGACTGTTCGTCGATCGGCAGCGCGGTCCGGCTGATCGCCTTGATGGCTACTGCGCGTTCGATCGCGGCGTCGTAGCCGCGGTAGACCACGCCCATGCCGCCGCGTCCGATGACTGCGTCGACCCGGTACTTCCCGATGCGCGCTGGCACTGTCATGCTGCGGCCGCCTGCGGGAACATGCCGTCGGCGGCGGCCGGCGCGCCCGCGCGTGGCAGCCGGATGCTGAACGTGGTGCCCAGGCCCGGACGCGACGCCACGTCGATGCGACCGCCGTGCTGGGCGATGATCTTGTAGCAGATCGACAGCCCGAGGCCGGTGCCCTGCCCCACGGCCTTGGTGGTGAAGAACGGGTCGAAGATCCTGGGCAGCACCTCGGGCGGGATGCCTGCGCCGGTATCGATGATGTCCAGCGCCAGTTCACGCTCATCGCCGCTGGTGGCGAGCGTGAGGGTGCCGCCAGCGGGGCCGATCGCCTGCGCGGCGTTGGTGATCAGGTTGAGCAGCACCTGGTTCAGCTGCGATGGCGCTCCGACCAGGTGGCCGTCGGTACTGAACCTGCGATCGATGCGCACCGCCTTCAGCAGGTGGCGCGCCAGCCGCAGCGTGCTCTCGATGCCTTCGTGGATGTCGAAGGACTGCACCTGGCCGCGGTCGAGGCGGCTGAAGTCGCGCAGGTGGCCGACGATCTGGCCGATCTGGTCGACGCCGTACAGGCCATCCTTCACCAGCCCGCCGAGTTCGCCGACTGCCGTGCTGCCGCCGAGCCTGCGCGCCGCGGCGGACAGTTGCGCGAGTTGCAGGTCGAGCACTGCGTCAGGCGTGTCGCCCGCGTCGAGCATCGCCAGCAGCTTCTCGCATTCCACGGTCATGTGGCCGATCGCATCGAGCCGGCCGTCGACCGATCCGAGGCTGTTCTTCACATAGGCGATCGGCGTGTTGATCTCGTGCGCGATGCCGGCCACCATCTGGCCGAGCGAGGACATCTTTTCCGACTGGATCAGCTGCGCCTCCGAATCCTTCAGGTGGGCCAGCGCGTCGGACAGTTCGCGCGTCCGCCGTTCGACCTTGCCCTCGAGGTTTTCGTTGGCGGCATGCAGTGCGCCGTTGATGCGCGCGATCACGCGGTAGCTGGCCACCAGCCGCGACGCGATCCAGCCGAGCAGCACGAGGAGGGCGGCGGAATAGAACAGCAGGTAGGTGCGGTAGAGCTGCTGGCGCTGGATGGCGCCCTGGGTCTCTGCCGAAAACGCCGTCGTCATCGCGCCCAGCCGCGGGCCCGCCGTCGACAGCGCGAAGCGTTCGATCGACGATTCGAGGCGTGACTTGCCGTCGAGCACCGCGCGCGCTGGCGCCAGCATGACGGCGTTGGCCGGCAGACGTGCGAGGGCTGCCTCGACCTGCGGCCGACGCCGGTCTCCCGCGTCGCCCCAGAAGGCCAGCAGTTCGGCTGCTGCGATCTCCTCCAGTGGGCGCGGGGTACCCTGGCTGGCGCCAGCACCAGCGTCAGTGCCGGAGCGGCTTGCGGGACTTGCCACGGTTGACGACACAGCCGCCGACAAGGCCTCGTCCAGGCTGGTTGCGCCGCGACTGATCGATGCGGCCAGCGCGATACGATCCGCCATCGCGGCGCCCACGCCTGGCAGGTTGGCCGCGAGGGCCCGGCTCCCGGTGGCGGCAGCAAGACCCTGCAGGTCGGACAGCGCGCGCTGGATCGAGGGGACGATGTTGGCGTCGGCCTGGCGTGCCTGCGCCGGTTCGGTCTTGGCGCGCGCCACGGCGAGGTCCCAGCGTGCAGCCAGTTCGCCCAGCAACTGCAGCTTGGCCGCGACTTCGACGCGCGCGCCATCGTCGGTCTGGCGCGTGTTCCAGGCGAGCCATGCCGCCGCAGCGACCAGGGCGACAGTGGCAAGCCCGTACAGCACTGCGCGCCAGCGTGGCACGGGTGCAGGATCACGCCTGTCGACAGTCATCTCATGAGCCTGGCATGCAATGGTCGCCCGATGCCTCATCCGCCCTTGCGCACATCCTCAAGCGTGCCAGGTCACGACCCGGCCGTCGGCGGCGCTGCCGCTGCCGGCGCGGCCGGCCGATACATCTGGACCAGTTCCGGCGACTCGCGCAGCAGTTGTGCGCGCTCGAGGGCGGCCAGCAGGTGCGAACGGACCAGTTGCTGGTTCACCGGCTTGTTCAGGAAGCGGAAGATCTGCGCCTGGTTGATGAGTTCGATCATCAGCTCTGAATCGGATGCGTTGGTCACCACGATCGAGAGGATGCCGGGCTTCTCGTGCTTCAGGGTCTTCAGCAGCGCGACGCCTTCCGCGCCAGCGTGCTCGACGTCTATCAGCACGATGGTCACCGGGTGCTGGTCGATCTGGTCCATCGCCGACTCGGCGTCGATCGCGTGGCGGATCTGGCATACGCCCACCAGCATCTCCTTGGTCGAACGCAGCAACTCGTAGCTGGGATCGACCACCAGGACGGCCATCTCCTGGCGCAGCTCCGGGTTCACCCGCATCACCCGCCGCTCACCCACGGTCAGGCCGATCTCGACCGCCTCGTGCACGATCTGCTTGAGGTCGCGGTTGTTCCACGGTTTGTTGATGAAGCGGAATATCTCGCCTTCGTTGATCGAGTCGACGATCGCGTTCAGGTCGGAATAGCCGGTAAGCAGCAGCCGCATCGACGTCGGCGAGGTGATCTTTGCCCTGCGCAGCAGTTCGACGCCGAGCATCTCGGGCATCCGCTGGTCGCTGATGATCGCGTGCATGTGGAACTTCTCGACGAAGCGCAGTGCATGGTTGCAGTTGCTCGTCGCGAAAACGTGGAAATCGTCCCTGAACAAGGCCTTGAGCGAATTGAGGATGCGCTCCTCGTCGTCCACCACCAGCAGCCTCGGCTTGTGCGCCGAGGACAGGGGCTTGCCAGGCGTGCGCGTCGCGGCAGGCCTGTCGCCCCTCGCCGCCGACGCCGTGCCCGCTCCGTTGGTCGTGTCGCGCAGCAGGCGCGCAGCCACCGAAAGGTTACGCGTGGCCCTCTCGCTGAGCGGCGCCGGCTCGGCGATGTCACCGACCGCGCGCAGCGTTGCCTCGATGCCACGCTGGAACGCGAGCCGGAATTCCGCTGCATTCTGGAAGCGCTCGGCCGGCTGCTTTGCCAGCGCCTTGAGGACCGCCGCATCCAGCTCGGCCGCGATGCGCGGGTCAATCACCGACGGCGGGGCGACCCGGACATCGGGGTCCACCACCTGCCGCATCACGAATGCCGTGGTGCCCGAGAACGCGCGCTGGCCGGTGAGCAGTTCGTAGGCGACGGTTCCCGCGGAATAAACGTCGCTCGACGGCGTGGCGGTGCCGCCGTTGATCAGTTCGGGGGCCATGAAATGCGGCGTGCCCAGGGGCTCGTTGTTCACCACCATGCGCGTCGATTCGACATGGGCGATGCCGAAGTCCGTGACCTTGATCCTGCCGTCGTTGGTCAGCAGGATGTTCGCCGGCTTGATGTCCTGGTGGATCACGCCGTTCTGGTGCGCGTACTCGAGTGCCGTCAGCAGTTGCTCCACGATGGAGCCAACCTGTTTCAGGTCGTAGCGGCGCCGCTCGAGCAGCCGCTGGTGCAGCGTCTTGCCGGACACGAGTTCCATCGCGATGAAGGCGACTTCCTGACTCTCGCCGTAGTCGTATACCTGAACGATGCTCGGATGCATCAGCCGCCCGGCAGCCTGTGCCTCGCGCTTGAATCGTTCGAGGATGCCCATCGCCTGGTCGGGCTCAAGCGCGCGCTTGATCAGCGCCTTGATGGCGACCGGCCGCTGGATCGTCGGATCGAAGGCCGAATACACGGTACCCATGCCACCCCTGCCGAGGATGCCGTGCACTTCGAATTTGCCGATGGTGGCGGGTAGCGGGCCGGTGGCACTCATCTGGGTCTAGCCTGGGTCGAAAGGGGGCGGGGTTGAAACAGCGGCGGCACACGGCCCGGACCGTTCAGGTCGCTGGCAGTGCCGCGGTCATGGATGGATCAGTGCCCGGGGATGAGGCCGCCCCGGCGGGAGTGGGCGGCGTCGATGGCGTTGCCGCCTCCGGTGCCGGCGTGCTGCCGTCCTCGATGGCGGCCGCAGACTGGCTCGCGGGCAGCAGTATGGTAAACGTGGTGCCCTCGCCGAGGCGGGAGTGCACGAGGATCTTGCCCTTGTGCTGTTCGATGATCTTGAACGAGATCGACAGCCCGAGGCCGGTACCCTTCCCGGTATCCTTGGTCGTGAAGAAAGGATCGAAGATCCGCGGCAGCACGTCTGGGGGTATGCCCTTGCCGTTGTCGCGAATCTCGATCATCACGCTGTGCCCGACCGCCCTGGTCGTCAGCGTGATCACGCCAGGGCCAGGGCCGCGCTCCTCGATTGCCTGCGCGGCGTTGGTGACCAGGTTCAGCAGCACCTGGTTCACCTGCGATGCCGCGCACAACACCGGTGGCAGCGTCCCGAACACCTTCTGCACATCGACGCCCTTCAGCAGGTGCCGGGCGAGCAGCAGTGTGCTCTCCATGCCCTGGTTCACGTCGAACACCTGCACTTTCAATCGATCGAGACGGCTGAAATCCTTCAGATTCAGCACGATTTCCGCGATCCGGTCGATGCCGTGCAGGCCGTCCTGCACCAGCAGCCCCAGTTCGCCCAGGGTGTCGCGGCTGCGCAGGGCCTCGAGGTCGTGGTCGACCCGCTCGAACTGTTCGCGCAGTTGTTGCTCCGGGGTGTCGGTCGACTGCAGCATGCGCAGCAGTCGGTCGAAATTCTCGACGATACCCACGAGCGTGCCGAGGCGGTCATCGACCATGCCCAGGTTGTTCTTCACGTAGGCAAGGGGGGTATTGATCTCGTGTGCGACCCCGGCAACCATCTGCCCCAGCGATGACATCTTTTCGGACTGGATCAGCTGCGTCTCGGACTGCTGCAGTTCCGCCAGCGCACTGGACAGTTCCTTCGTGCGCGCGGTCACGCGCCGGTCGAGCGACTCGTTGACGTCCTTCAACTCGTCGTTCGCCCGGTTCAGCAACTGGTAGCTCTGCGACAGGCGCCAGCCGAAGAACGCGAGCAGGGCGAGCAGGGCTGCGGCATACCAGATCAGGACCGTGCGATAGAACTGCTGCTGCGCACCCGCCGCGCGCAGTTCGGTCTCGAAGCCGATGATGACTGCGTCGAGTTCCTGGCCAGCGGTCGATTCCGAGATCACCTTGAACAGATCGACCGACAACTGCTTGCGCCCGACCACCTCCCGGCCCAGCTTGACCAGGGCGTCGCGTGCGCCGGTGAGACGGGTCGTCGTGTAGTCAGGCCGCGCTTCGCCGATCGCGGTAAGCGCGCCATTGATCGACCGCGCGCGCTCGGGGGAGCCGTCGATCGCGAAGGCGCTGAGGTCGGCTGCCGCCTGCGTGGCCACGCGGTCGAGGTTCAGCAGCGCGCGCTGGGTCGCGTCGTCGAGCTTGCGCGTGGTCCGCAGGGCCGACAGGTACTCGACGAACCACTGCTGCACCTCCGGCAGGCTGGTGCTGATGAAGTTCGCCTCTGACAGGAAGCTCACCGTCACCGCGTTCTTTTCCTGGAATGCGCCGATCATGTCGGGCAGCTTCGACTGCAGCGTCTCGGACGACAGGCGGGAGCCCGACTGCTGCAGCGCCCGCAGCGTCTTGCCGACCGTCGGCACCAGGCTCACCGCCGACTCGTAACCGCGCTCGGTGTCTGTCGTCGAGCGCAACAGGATGGTATCCCAGCGCGCCTCGAGTTCCTTCAGCGCGCGCAACTGGCCGCTGATCTCGACCACCGAACGCTCATCGAACGGACGCGTCTTCCAGTACACGAAGGCGAGTGCGCCGAGCAGCAGAATCGTGACCAGAACGGCCGCGCCCGCGCGTGACCCACCGCGGGCCGGCAGGGCGGCGCCTGCGCGAAGGGCACGAACGGCACGAAGGAGGCGAGGGCCAAGCCGATGGTCCGGGGATCCGGCATCCGGCTTTGCGAGTCGAAGGGCAGGTCGAAACACGGGCAGCGGACCTCTCTGGGCGTCTGGATTTGGCGGATCGCGACACCCCGGATCGAGGAAGCCGCGCCGGGCGGGGGCGATCCAGCCGCTGAACCGAATGCACTGAACCGAGTGCGCTGACCCGAGTGATTGCGCAGATTCCGAAACTGCTTCAGGAATCGATGCCAATTAGCTTAGGCTACACGAAAAGTCTCGTCCAGTATCGGCTGCCGCACAGGGGCCGCACCGATGAACGATCCTGCTGCCCTGAGCCTGTTGTTCCTGTCCGCCCTGGTCGCCGCCACGGTGCTGCCGATGCAGTCCGAGGCGGTCCTGGTAGGCCTGCTGCTGGGCGGGCAGCAGCCCGCGTGGTTGCTGCTGCTGGTTGCAACGGCAGGCAACGTGCTGGGATCGGCCGTCAACTGGTGGCTTGGCCGCGGTATCGAGCGTTTCCAGGGGCGGCGTTGGTTCCCGGCGAGCCCGGCCGCCCTCGACCGGGCTGCGGGCTGGTATCGGCGCCACGGCCGATGGTCGCTGCTGCTCAGCTGGGTACCGGTCATCGGCGATCCGCTGACCGTCATCGCCGGCGTGCTGCGCGAACCGCTGGCCAGTTTCCTGCTGCTGGTGACGCTCGCGAAGGGCGGACGCTATTTTCTGCTGGCGTTTGGTGCCGCGGCATTGTCCTGAGCGTCGGCCTGGTCCCCGGCGCGTACGTCATTCCCCGAGGTAGGCGCGCCGGACACCATCGCTCGACAGAATCGCCGCCGAAGGCCCGGCCAGCGTGACCCTCCCGCTTTCGAGCACATAGGCTCGCGTGGCCAGTTCGAGGGCTGCCCGGGCGTTCTGTTCGATCAGCAGGATCGATACGCGCTCGGCCGAGATCGAACGGATCGTGTCGAAGATCAGCCGCGTGACCAGCGGTGCCAGTCCCATGCTCGGCTCATCGAGCAGCAGCAGCCGTGGCCGTCCCATGAGGGCGCGTGCGATCGCCAGCATCTGCTGTTCGCCGCCGGAGAGGGTTCCCGCCAGCTGCCGCCGGCGTTCCGCCAGCCGCGGGAACAGCGCGTAGCCGCGCTCGAGGTCGGCGCGCACGCCGGCAGCATCGCGCCGCAGGTAGGCGCCCATGTCGAGGTTCTCGGCGACGGTCAGCCGTGCGAAGATGCCGCGCCCCTCGGGAACCAGGCTCATTCCGCGGCGCACCCGCTCATGCACGGGTAACCGGGTGATGTCTTCACCGTCGAACACGATGCTGCCTGCCCGCGCTGGCAGTGCGCCTGCGATCCCGTTGAGGCTGGTGGTCTTGCCGGCGCCATTGGCTCCGATCACCGCCACCAGTTCGCCCGTGCCGACATCGAGGTCGATGCCGCGCACCGCGACGATCGCGCCGTAGCCGAGCTGCAGCGAACGAACGGAGAGCATCAGCGCATTGCCGCCACGACGGGCGCCGGCGCGCCGAGGTAGGCTTCGATGACCGCGGGGTCGGACTGCACGGCCGCGGGTACGCCCTCGGCGATGAGCTGGCCGTGGTCGAGCACCGCCACACGGTCGCACAGACCCATTACCAGCCGCACATCGTGCTCGATCAGCAGCACCGTCGTGCCGTCTTCGCGCAGCGCGTCGATCAGTTCGCGCAGCGAGGCCGTTTCCGAGGCATTCATGCCGGCAGCCGGCTCGTCGAGCGCGACCAGCTTCGGCCCAGAGGCGAGCGCGCGCGCGATCTCGAGCCGTCGCTGCAGGCCGTAGGGCAGGCTGCCCGCCGGGTCGTCGGCATGGGCCGCGACCGCTACGCGCTCGAGGAGCGCGTGTGCGGCGGCCTCCATGCGGGCTTCTTCATCGCGCACCCTGTGCGTACGCAGCACGGCACCGAGTGCCCCGGCCGTGCTGCGCGTGTGCATGCCGACCATCACGTTCTCGAGCGCGCTCATCTGGCCGAACAGCCGGATGTTCTGGAACGTGCGCGCAACGCCCAGTTGCACCACCCGGTGTACCGGCTCGCCGGTCAGGCGCTGCCCGTCCAGGGTGCAGGTTCCAGCATCGGGCGCGATGAAGCCGGTGATCACGTTGAACAGCGTGGTCTTGCCGGCGCCGTTGGGGCCCATCAGTCCGTAGATCGAACCGCGGGCCACGTCGAGCGACACGTCGGACAGGGCCTGCACCCCGCCGAATGCCTTGTTGATGCCCCGTACCTCGAGCAGGGGCGCCGGCCCGGCGGTCATCGGGCTGATCCATCACCCGTGCCAGCGCGCGGGCCGCGTCGCGCACGGCCAGCAGCGGCCCGTGCCGCGGCGAATTCGCGGCGCTGGATCGCCGCAGGCCAGAGGCCCGCCGGGCGCCAGCGCATCACCACCACGAGCGCCACGCCGAACAGCAGCAGCCGCAGGTCGGATGGTTCGATGTGTACCGCTCCGAACAGCGAGCGCTGCAGCGGGCCGATGTAGCGCAGGGCTTCGGGCAGCGCCACCAGCAGCGCAGCACCCAGCACCACGCCGCGGATGTGCCCCATGCCGCCGAGCACCACCATGCAGAGCACCATGATCGACTCCATCAGGCCGAAGCTCTCGGGGCTGACGAACCCCTGGAAGCTCGCATAGAGGCTGCCGGCAACGCCCCCGAAGCTGGCGCCCATCGCGAAGGCGAGCAGCTTCAGGTTGCGCGTGTTCACGCCGGACGCCCTGGCGGCGGCTTCGTCCTCGCGGATGGCGACCCAGGCGCGGCCGACGCGCGAATGCTGCAGCCGCGCCGAGACGAACACCACCAGCAGCGTGAGCGCGAGGAACAGGTAGTAGTAGTTGTAGAGGGAAGGGATAGACAGCGGGCCGATCGCATGCATCTTGGCCATGGACACGCCCGCCACCTCGATCGGCCGGATCATCGTGATGCCCTGCGGACCGTTGGTGAGGTTGAACGGCGCGTTCATGTTGTTGAGGAAGATGCGGATGATCTCGCCGAAGCCCAGCGTGACGACCGCCAGGTAGTCGCCGCGCAGTTTCAGCGTCGGCGCGCCCAGCAGCATGCCGAACAGCCCGGCTACCAGCGCGGCCGCAGGCAGCAGCAGCCAGAACGGCAGGTACAGCCCGAAGTGCGGGGATGCGCACAGCGCATACAGGTAGGCGCCGACCGCGAAGAACGCGATGTAGCCGAGGTCGAGCAGGCCGGCGAAGCCGACCACGATGTTCAGGCCGAGCGCGAGCATCGTGTAGAGCATGACCAGGTCGAGCACGCGCACCCAGGCGCGGCCGAGCAGCGCATCGACCAGGAATGGCGCGAGCAGCAGGGCCGCGGCAGCCAGCGCGAGCAGCACGCCCTGCGCCAGCGGCGAGCGGCCGGCGCCCTGCAGGGTGGGCGCCGTGATCGGCAGCCTAGGCACGCTCGGCTACCCGTTCGCCGAGCAGGCCCGAGGGCCGGAAGACCAGCACCAGGATCAGCACTGCGAAAGCGAACACGTCCTGGTAGTGGCTGCCCAGGAAGCCCCCGGTGAGTGCACCGATGTAACCGGCGCCCAGACTCTCGATCACGCCGAGCGCGAGGCCGCCGAGCATCGCGCCCGACACGTTGCCGATGCCGCCCAGCACCGCCGCGGTGAAAGCCTTCAGGCCGAGCATGAAGCCCATGTGATAGTGCGCCTGGCCGTAATAGCCGGCGATCATCACGCCGGCCACCGCGGCCAGCGCCGAGCCGAGCATGAAGGTGAACATGATGATGCGGTCGACATTCACGCCCATAAGCCCGGCCAGTGCCGGGCTCTGCGACGTGGCACGCATCGCGCGGCCGAGCCGCGTGCGGTGGACCAGCAGGAGCAGCGCGCCCATCAGCGCCACCGTCAGCGCGACGATGAGCACCTGGGTGCCCGTCACCGTCGCGCCGAGCAGTGCATGCGGCTCGTTGGGCAGCAGCGGCGGAAACGAGATGTACTGTCGGCCCCAGACGATCATCGCCACGTTCTGCAGCACGATCGACATGCCGATCGCGGTGATCAGCGCGGTGAGCCGCGGCGCGTCGCGCAGGGGCCGGTAGGCAATCCGTTCAAGCAGTGCGCCGAGCAGCATGCAGGCCGGGATCGCCACGGCGATGCCGGTTATCACGACTGCCGGCGCGGGCAGCCCGCTGCCGGTTCCGATCGCCACGATCACCGAAATCGCGACCATCGCGCCGATCATCACCACTTCGCCATGCGCGAAATTGATCAGGCCCAGGATGCCATAGACCATCGTGTAGCCGAGCGCGACGAGCGCATAGATGCTCCCGAGCACGACACCGTTGATCAGCTGCTGGACGAAGATGTCGATCGCTTCGGCTCCGCTGATGAAAACGCCACCGGCGGCACGGTTTGCCGTGCCGCCGGTGGCGGTGGGAAAAGGCCCGGGTGGCTACTTGGCCGGGGCGCTGGCCGGTGTTGCCGGCGCCGCCGGGGCTTCGGTCGCCGCCGGT
>CAIQON010000125.1 GCA_903873475.1 uncultured bacterium | reverse complement strand
TCGATCAACGAACACATCGAGCAGATGCGGCTGTCTGCCACGAAGTCGCTGCTGGAGCGACGCGACACGATCATCATCGCGACCGTCTCCTGCATCTACGGCATCGGCGACCCGGTCGACTACCACAGCATGATCCTGCACCTGCGTGCGCACGAGAAGATCGCGCAGCGCGAAGTGATCAGTCGGCTGACCACCATGCAGTACCAGCGCAACGACATGGAATTCAAGCGCGGTACTTTCCGGGTGCGCGGCGACACGATCGACATCTTTCCGGCGGAGAGCGCCGAGATCGCGGTGCGCGTATCGCTGTTCGACGACGAGATCGAGGAACTCTCGCTGTTCGATCCGCTGACCGGGCATATCCTGCGCAAGACCACGCGCTACACCGTCTACCCGTCCAGCCACTACGTGACCCCGCGCAGTACTACCCAGCGCGCGGTCGAGGCGATCAAGCTGGAGTTGCACGACCGCATCAACCATTTCGCCGAAACGGGCAAGCTGATCGAGGCACAGCGCATCGAGCAGCGCACCCGCTTCGACCTCGAGATGCTCAACGAGATGGGCTTCTGCAAGGGCATCGAGAACTATTCGCGCCACCTGTCGGGCCGCGCGCCCGGTGAGCCGCCGCCGACGCTGATCGACTACCTGCCGCAGGAGGCGCTGCTGATCATCGACGAGAGCCATGTCAGCATCCCGCAGGTCGGAGGCATGTTCCGCGGCGATCGGGCGCGCAAGGAGAACCTGGTCGGCTACGGCTTCCGCCTGCCGTCCGCACTGGACAACCGGCCGCTGAAGTTCGAAGAGTTCGAGCAACTCATGCCGCAGACCATCTTCGTGTCGGCGACGCCGTCGAACTACGAGCGCGACCACGCAGGACAGGTGGTGGAACAGGTGGTGCGCCCCACCGGGCTGGTCGACCCGCAGATCGAGGTGCGCCCGGCCGCCACGCAGGTCGACGACCTGTTGCTGGAAGCGAAGCTGCGCATCGCGAAGAACGAGCGTGTGCTGGTTACCACGCTCACCAAGCGCATGGCCGAGGACCTCACCGAGTACCTGTCGGAGCAGGGCATTGCGGTGCGCTACCTGCATTCGGACATCGATACCGTCGAGCGGGTCGAGATCATCCGCGACCTGCGCCTGGGCCAGTTCGACGTGCTGGTCGGCATCAACCTGCTGCGCGAGGGCCTCGACCTGCCAGAGGTGTCGCTGGTGGCCATCCTCGACGCGGACAAGGAAGGGTTCCTGCGCTCCGAGCGATCGCTGATCCAGACCATCGGCAGGGCCGCGCGGCATCTGAACGGCCGGGCGATCCTGTATGCCGACCGCATCACCGATTCGATGGAGAAGGCGATCGGCGAGACGAACCGTCGGCGCGCACGCCAGGAAGCGCACAACCTCGAGCAGGGCATCACGCCGCGTGGCGTGAAGAAGGTGATCCGCGACCTGATCGACGGCGTCTACGACACCGAGCACGCGCACCAGAAGTTGAAGGCGGCGCAGGACGATGCCGGCTACGAACTGATGAGCGACAAGGAACTGACGCGCGAACTGAAGCGCGTCGAAAAGGAGATGATGGAGCGGGCGCGCAACCTCGAGTTCGAGAAGGCTGCCCAGGCGCGCGACCGGCTGAACGTTCTCAAGGAATTGCTGTTCGGCCGTGGTCGGGATACAGCGCCCGCCCCGGATCCAGGCAGCCCCTGACTCGCAACCGCTGACTCGCAACCACTGACTCGATACAGCGAAAAAAAAGCCCGGATCCTCGCGGGTCCGGGCTTTCGACTGCAGCCGCTCGGGCTCTACTTGCGCGTCTCGATCTGCACCAGGGAAGCGGCATCGGGAGCCGCTTCAGGCGCAACCGGCCTTGGACGCGACACCCGCTGCCGTACAGGTGCGGCTTCGACTGCAGGCGGCGTGACCGCTGCCGTCGACCCGGTCTCGATCATCACCAGCTCGGCGGGCAAGGCGATCGGCTCGGATACTTCCGTCGCAACCCGACGACGCTCCGACGGTGCCGCCTCGACGGCCGCGACGGCAGCAGTCGACGCATCGACCGCGGCTGGCGCCCTGGCGACCGACTCCACCTGCACGAGGTCGCTGGCGACCGGTGCCTGAGCCACCGCTTCCGCAGGGGCGGGCGCGGTAGCGCGCGGGGTCGGCTCGGCAACAGCTACCTCGGCAGCCACCTCGACCGGGTGCGGCGCCGGCACGGCGGCCACGGGTGCCTCCACTGCAGCCACCATCACCGGGGCGGGCGCAGCCGGGGCTTCAACCACGGGTGAAGTCGCGACCGGTGCTGCTGGCGCAACCACGATCGGCTCGACCGCGGCTTCGGCCACGACAGGCATCGGCGCCGATGCGATGGCCACGGCAGCCACCGACGCGGGAGCGGAAGCAACCTGCGCAGACGGGCTCACGCCCTCCTCAGCGGTCACACTCTCGGCACCGTTGGCGCCGTCCGGGCCGCCCGCATCCCCTTCGTTGCGACGCTCACTGCCACCGCCTCGGCGCCCACGGCGGCGGCGCGGACGCCCCTCCCGGGCCTCGCGCAGTTCGCCACCGGCATCGGTCGCGGCGCCCGCCGAATCGGCTGCCAAGCCCTCGGCGGCATCGTCCTGGGGCGCGCGCTCGCGCGGCGGACGCTGCTCGCGCTCTGCCCGTGGTTCCCTGGGTTCCCTCGGCTCGCGTGGCTCGCGGGGCGGACGTGCATCGAGCGCCACGCCCGCTGCGCCAGCCGACATCTCGGAACGGGGAGCGCCGTCACGGCCGCCGCGGCCACGATCGCCGCGGGCAGACCGCTCGCCCCGTGCGTCACGTGCGCCCTCGGCACGCGGCTCGCCGCCGCGCCCCTCGCGCCGCGGTTCGGACGAACGCTCGCCACGCTCGGGCCGATCGCTGCGTCCTCCGCGACGGCGGGTATCACCGTCGCGCGCGCTGCTCCTTCGGGCGTCGCCACCGACCGGGCGCGCAGCCGGTGCCGAGGCTGCAGCCGGCACTGGTTCGGTCTGCGCGGGGGGCGCTGACGGCTTGCTGCTGAGCCAGCCGAACATCTTGTCGAACAGGGAGCGGGGCGCAGGTGCCGGGGCTGCAGCGACGGGCGCGGCCTGGGCTACCGGGGCAGGCGCTGGCGGCGGTGCTTCCGGATTGATCCCCTGCACGGCAGCCTGCGGCCGCTGCGGGCGCTCCGCCGGCATGCCTGGCAGCGTCTCGGGCGCTTCCGGCGCGACGACCAGCTGGTAGCTCGCTGCGGGCGGCTCGGCCGCGTTCAGCTCGTCATGGCGCAGCCGGACAATCGTGTAGTTCGGCGTCTCGAGGTGCAGGTTGGGTACCAGCACCACGTTGACCTTCTGCCGCAGCTCGATGCTCTGGATATCCTGCCGCTTCTCGTTCAGCAGGAAGGTTGCCACATCGACTGGAACCTGCGCGTGGACGGCGCCGGTGTTCTCCTTCATCGCCTCTTCCTGCAGGATGCGCAGGATATGCAGCGCGGTCGACTCGATGCCGCGCACGAAGCCGGTGCCGTGGCAGCGCGGGCACGGGATGTGTGCCGACTCGCCCAGCGACGGGCGCAGCCGCTGGCGGGAAAGCTCCATCAGGCCGAAGCGGGAAATCTTGCCCATCTGCACGCGGGCGCGATCAACGTGGAGCGCATCGCGCAGGCGCGTTTCAACCTCGCGCTGGTTGCGAGCGTTCTCCATGTCGATGAAGTCGATGACGATCAGGCCACCGAGGTCACGCAGGCGCAGCTGCCGGGCGATCTCGTCGGCCGCCTCGCAGTTGGTGTTGAAGGCGGTGGTCTCGATGTCACCGCCGCGCGTCGAACGCGCCGAGTTGACGTCCACCGACACCAGCGCTTCGGTGTGGTCGATCACGATGGCGCCGCCGGAGGGCAGCGTGACCTGGCGCGAGTAGGCGCTCTCGATCTGGTGCTCGATCTGGAAGCGGGAGAACAGCGGGACGTCGTCGCGGTAGTGCTTGATCAGGTCGAGGTTGCCGGGCATCACCGCGGCCATGAACGAACGGGCCTGGTCGTAGATATCCGGGGTGTCGATCAGGATCTCGCCGATGTCCTGGCTGAAGTAGTCACGGATCGCGCGGATGACAAGGCTGCTCTCGAGATAGATCAGCGATGGCGCCGACTCGCGCTTCGCGGCCGACTCGATCGCATCCCACAGACGCAGCAGGTAGGCGAGGTCCCACTGGAGTTCTTCCAGCGTGCGCCCGATCCCCGCGGTGCGCGCGATCACGCTCATGCCCGAGGGCACGTCGAGCTGGGCGACGAGGTCACGCAACTCGTTGCGGTCTTCGCCTTCGATCCGCCGGGACACCCCGCCACCGCGCGGATTGTTCGGCATCAGCACGATGTACCGGCCGGCCAGGCTGATGTAGGTGGTCAGGGCGGCGCCCTTGGTCCCGCGTTCGTCCTTGTCGATCTGGACGATTACTTCCTGGCCCTCGCGCAACGCGTCCTTGATGGTGGCACGCGCGGGATCGGTTTCAGCGCCGCTGCGGAAATTGGAGCGCGCGACTTCCTTGAAGGGCAGGAACCCATGCCGGTCTGCGCCGTAATCGATGAAGGCGGCTTCGAGGCTGGGTTCGACCCGGGTGATGGTGCCCTTGTAGATATTGCTCTTGCGCTGTTCTTTTCCTGCGGTTTCGATATCGAGGTCGACGAGCTTCTGGCCATCGACGATCGCGACGCGGAGTTCTTCAGCCTGCGTCGCATTGAACAACATGCGTTTCATTGATTCTGACTCCCGCGATCAAGCACGGGGTCGCGCGAAGCCGGGCGCGCAGGGCAACCGGAGGCCGGTTGCAGATGCGTCAGGTCAGTGGTGAGGGTCTCGCACCTTTTGTGTCGTGGACACGCTTCTCACGGGCATCCGGATGCCGACGCCCGACCCTGGGTCGACGTGCGGGAGCATCTGAATGGATGACCGGAAGCAGAGGAAAGACATCGAACAGACCAGCCAGGATCCTGCGTCTGCATGCCGCGTTGGCGCGCTGCGGTAAGGCCGCTGCAACACACTCCCGCGGTATTGCGCACTTGATCGAGTAACATCGCTGCTTGTTCAGGTGAGCGAAAGTAACCTGTGGATATCAGGGACAGCCGATTCGGGTGTAACACTTCGGCCGGAAGGTTGTCCAGCACCATGATCGAGCCTAAAGGCTTGATCGTTCAGCAAGTCTCCCGTGTGCGAGGACTGTCCGCGGGTTTCGGCCCACGGGAAGTATAGCAAGATGGAACCTGCAGTCAAAGCGGCCGTCCGACTGGAAATCGTCGACGAATCAAGCGTAAACCAGCGACTCGACAACTTCCTTCTGAAGATGCTCAAGGGGGTGCCGAAGAGCCACGTGTACCGGATTCTGCGGCGCGGCGAGGTGAGGGTGAACGGCCAGCGGGCCCAGCCCGAGCGGAAACTGCTGCTCGACGACAAGGTGCGCGTACCCCCGGTCCGTCTCGGCGCATCGACGGCGAGCACCGCACCGCGCAACGGTGGCGAGGCGCAGGTGCTCGGCGCCCACGTCATCTATGAAGACGACTGGCTGCTGGTTCTCGACAAGCCGTCGGGCTGGGCCGTGCACGGCGGCAGCGGTGTCGCGCGGGGCGTGATCGAGCAGCTCAGGGCCGAGCGGCCGACTGCGAAGTTCCTGGAACTCGTCCACCGTATCGACCGTGACACCTCGGGGCTGCTGCTGCTTGCCAAGAAGCGCAGCACGCTCACCGCACTGCACGAGGACCTGCGCGAAGGTCGCGTCACCAAGCACTACCGCGTGCTTGCCCATGGGACATGGCGAAAGGGCCGCAGGATGGTCGAGGCCGCACTTCAGGAAACGCTGCAGGGCGTCGCCGAGAAGCGCATGCGTGTCGCTGCCGCAGGGGAGGGCGGACAGTCTGTCAGTGCAAAGACAGAATTCATGCCCTTGGCGATCTGGAAAGCCTTCAGCCTGCTGGACGCGCATCTCTTTACCGGCCGCACGCATCAGATCCGTGTACATCTCTCACATGTGTCCCATCCGATTCTCGGCGACGACAAGTATGGCGACCCGGAGCGCGACAAGCCGCTGAAGAAACTCGGCATCCGGCGCCTGATGCTGCATTCGTTCAGCCTGCGCTTCAAGCACCCCGGAACGGGCGAGCCGATGTCGATCGAGGCGCCGCTCCCCCCCGATTTCACCGCATTCATCGAGCAGCTCGACGCCCGCGCGGCAGAAGAGCGGCTGCTTCGTACCCCGAAAGCCCCCGATGCCCAACCGCTTTGACCTCATCGTATTCGACTGGGATGGCACGCTCGCCGATTCCGCCGGGCTGATCGCCCGTTGCATCCAGCAGGCCTGCGAAGACATCGGAGCACCGGTGCCGAGCGAAGAAAGGGCGCGCTACGTGATCGGGCTGGGGCTCGACGATGCGCTCGCGCACCTGGTGCCGGAACTGCCGCAGTCGGACTACCGCAGGCTCGCCGACAGCTACAGAGCGCATTATTTCGCCGGCGATGCGCAGATTCCCCTGTTCGATGGCGCGAAAGCGGCCCTGCATGACCTGCGCGCAGGCGGATTCCGACTTGCAGTGGCGACCGGAAAGACGCGGCGCGGGCTCGACCGGGCGATGCACAACCTGGGCGTCGAAGACTGCTTCGATGCAACCCGGTGCGCGGACGAGACCGCGTCCAAGCCCGACCCGCTGATGCTGCACGAGCTGTTCGCCGAACTGGGCATCGGCGCCGAGCGCAGCCTGATGATCGGCGACACCACCCACGACCTCGACATGGCACGGGCAGCCGGCGTTGCCGGGTTGGCGGTCACGTACGGAGCCCATCCCGGGGCTCATCTGGCTGCGGCATCGCCGCTGGCCTGCATCGATCGCTTCGACGAGTTGCACCAATGGCTCAGGCAGCACGCCTGACCTGCCGCCCCCACCGGATAGAGAAAGAACGAACGCATGAGCCAACCCGACGGAAACCAGGAGAACTGGGAACGCAAGGTGCTGGAGAAGCTCGCGCTGTCCGCGCTGCAGGAGCAACGGCGCGGCCGCTACTGGGGCATCTTCTTCAAGTCAGTGACTTTTCTCTACCTGTTCCTGCTGCTGTTCATCGCGACCGGGTGGTTCGGCGCGCGCGAGATGACCTCGCCGGGCAAGCACACCGCGCTGGTACAGGTGAACGGCGTGATCGCAAACGACAGCGCGGCGTCGGCTGAACAGATCACCGCAGGCCTGCAGGCGGCGTTCAAGGACAGCAACACGATGGGCGTCGTGCTGCGTATCAACAGCCCGGGCGGCAGTCCGGTACAGGCAGGCCAGATCAACGACGAGATCCGGCGACTGCGTGCACAGCATCCGAACATACCGCTGTACGCCGTGGTCGAGGACGTATGCGCATCCGGAGGCTATTACATCGCCGCTGCAGCCGACCAGATCTTCGTCAACCGGGCAAGCCTGGTCGGCTCGATCGGCGTGCTGATGGACGGTTTCGGTTTCTCCGGTGTGCTGAACAAGCTGGGCGTCGAGCGCCGGTTGCTCACGGCCGGCGACAACAAGGGGTTCCTCGATCCGTTCTCCCCGCTCGACCCGAAACAGCGCGCGCATGCGCAGCAGATGCTCGACGACATCCATGCGCAGTTCATAGACGTGGTCAAGCGCGGCCGGGGCGACCGGCTCAAGGCCGACCCTCAGATATTCAGCGGCCTCGTGTGGACTGGCGAGCGGAGCATCGAACTCGGCCTGGCGGATGCGCTCGGCAGCGTCGAATATGTCGCGCGCGAAGTGATCAAGGCGGACACGATCGTCGACTACACGCCACGCGAGAACATCGCGGAACGGGTCGTGCGCCGCTTCGGTGCCGCTTCGGCCGAAGCGCTCTGGGGCGCGGCGACTGCACCGCGTACGTCGCCCGTCCGATGAGTGACGAGCGCCGTCGCGGCTGGACGACGCGGCTATAGAACGGCTATCCCGAAGCCCGGCAGGCAGCCGGTCAGCGCAATCAGCGGCAGCCCGACCAATGCGGTCGGGTCGTCGCCGTGGATGGCTTCGGTGAGCACGATACCCAATCCCTCGACCTTGGCACTGCCCGCGCAGTCGTATGGCGTGTCGCGCAGCAGGTAGCGCTCGATGGCCTCATCGTCGAGTATCCGGTAGCGGACATCTGTCACCACCTCCGCTTCGACAGCGTGTGCAGGCTCGAGGCGGATGACGGCCATTGCCGTATGGAACCGGACGGTTCGCCCGGACAGCATGCGCAGTTGCGCCCTGGCCGACTCGTGCGTGACCGGCTTGTTGACCGGCAGGCCGTCGAGTTCGGCCACCTGGTCGGAGCCGATGACCACTGCAGCGGGCGCAGTCGCTGCGACGGCGTGCGCTTTCGCCCGAGCCAGCCGGCGCGCCAGTGCGGCTGGCGACTCGCCACTGGCGGGAGTCTCGTCGACTTGCGGCGCGACCACCTCGAACGCGAGGCCCAGGCGTTCGAGCAGGGACCGCCGATAGGGCGATGTCGAGGCGAGGATCAGGCGGGGCGCTGTTGAAAGGAGCATCGCTGCGGTCTTTGACATCGGCGGGAAAGCGCAATATTATCCGACGTTTATGTCGCACACCCCTGTTATAGACAGCATCGCCTTCGCGCGTGCCGGCAATCGCTGCCAGGGCACGATGCAGGGTGATCGGCTGACCCGTCTCGACGACAGTCTCGTCGACCGCGCCGGGGAGGTCAGCTACGAGGTGCGCGGCATATTGTGGGACGAAAAGCCCGCGCTCGAGCTGAAGATCGGAGGCTGGCTGATGGTTCGCTGCCTTCGTTGCCTCGGACCGATGCGCTGGCCGGTGCAGGTCGAGAACAGGATCAGGCTCGCACGCGATGATGCCGATCTCGATGTGGCCGATGAAGAAGGGGTAGACGCGATCCAGGCTTCGCAGGAACTGAATGTCGCGGAACTGGTGGAGGATGAATTGTTGCTGCAGTGGCCCATCGCGCCGCGTCACGACATGCACGGCTTGACGCAGTGCGGCGCCGATCTCACCGCTGGTGGCGCGCAGGCAATCCATCCGTTCGCGGCACTCGAACAGCTGTCGCCCAGACGCGGCGGTACCGAACAAGGCAATCAAGACTAAGAGGTTCACCATGGCAGTCCAGCAGAACAAGAAATCGCCGTCCCGCCGCAACATGCGTCGCGCACATGACTTCCTCACCGCGGCGCCGCTCGGCGTCGAACCGACCACCGGTGAAGTGCACCTGCGCCATCACATCAGCCCGTCGGGTTACTACCGCGGCAAGAAGGTCACGGCAGGCAAGAAAGACTGAGCGGCAGGCCCGGCATCGCGGCCAGCACGCGGACGGACAGATTGGATTTCGCCAGATCGGCAGGCGTCGTGCCAGCGAAGTCGATTCCATCCGTGCAGGACGGACACTGACCATGTCGCGGGTTGTCGTCGCAGTTGACTGCATGGGCGGTGACCACGGCCCGCGCGTCACCGTCGCGGCTTCGGTTGCCGCCATCGATGCAGATCCCGAACTGTCCATCGTTCTGGTCGGGTTGTCGGATGCCATCGCCGTGGCGCTTTCGGCCGCCGGACGCACCGAGGGCGAGCGTCTGCGCGTGCTCCATGCCCCGGAAGTCGTGGCGATGGATGAACCGCCTGCCAACGCACTGCGCAACAAGAAGAAATCCTCGATGCGGGTTGCCATCAACCTGGTGAAGTCGGGCGAAGCGAATGCCTGCGTCAGCGCAGGCAATACCGGTGCGCTGATGGCCACGTCGCGCTTCGTGCTGAAGACGCTGCCGGGGATCGAACGTCCGGCCATCTGCGGCGTGCTGCCTTCGATCAACGGCCGCACCTACATGCTGGATCTCGGCGCGAACGTCGACTGCACCCCTTCGCAGCTGCTGCAGTTCGGCATGATGGGTGCCAGCCTCGTCGGCGCGCTCGACCATGTCGATGCCCCGAGCGTCGGTTTGCTGAATATCGGTGTCGAGGACATCAAGGGCAACGACACCGTGAAGCAGGCGGCCGAACTGCTGCGACTGAGCGGCCTGAATTTCTACGGCAATGTCGAGGGCGACGACATCTACAAGGGCACCGTTGACGTCATCGTCTGCGATGGCTTCGTCGGCAATGTCGCGTTGAAGACCTCGGAAGGTCTGGCCCAGATGCTCGGTGCGGTGCTGCGCCGGGAAGTCGAACGCACCTGGTTCACCAGGCTTGCGGGACTCTGCTCGCTGCCGGTGATGCGTGCATTCAAGCGTACGGTCGACCATCGTCGCTACAACGGCGCCAGCCTGCTGGGCTTGCAGGGTGTCGTGGTCAAGAGCCACGGCTCGGCCGACGCGTTCGGCTACGGCTTTGCCATCAGCCGCGCAGTCGAGGAAGTACGCATGGGCCTCGCCAGCCGCATCAGCGAACGCGTGAACCTGCTGCAGCGGGGTGCGGCGTGAGCCGTCCGGCACCCGTCAGGATGCCGATGAATTCGAGGATCAGCGGCACCGGCAGCTACCTGCCGGCGCATTGCGTGAGCAACGTCGAACTGGCGCAGCGGGTCGACACCTCGGACGAATGGATTTCCACGCGTACCGGCATCCGCCAACGGCATTTCGCCGCCGAAGGCCAGCTCACCAGCGACCTGGCCCTGGTTGCCGCGCGGCAGGCCATCGAGGCGGCGGGCCTGCAGCCCGCCGATATCGGCCTCGTGATCGTCGCGACCACGACACCGGATGTCGTGTTCCCGAGCACTGCCTGCATCCTGCAGCAGAAACTGGGCATTGCGGGTTGCCCGGCCTACGATCTTCAGGCCGTCTGCAGCGGCTTCGTCTATGCGCTCTCGTCGGCAGATCTCGCGATACGCGCCGGTCAGTGCCGCCATGCGCTGGTGGTCGGGGCCGAGATCTATTCGCGCATCCTCGACTGGAACGACCGCTCGACCTGCGTGCTGTTCGGAGACGGTGCGGGCGCCGTGGTGCTCAGCGCCACCGACGGCCCCGGTATCCTGTCATCGCACCTGCATGCCGATGGCAGCTACAACGGCATCCTCGGGGTGCCGGCACGCATCGAACAGGGCTCGGTGGTCGGGTCGCCGTTCGTCCACATGGACGGAAACGCCGTGTTCCGCTTCGCGGTACGCGTACTGGCCGAGGCTGCGCACGAGGCGCTCGAAGCCAACGGTCTCGAGCCTGCGGATATCGACTGGCTGGTCCCGCACCAGGCGAACATCCGGATCATCGAGTCGACCGCGAAGAAGCTGGGCCTGTCGATGGAGCGTGTCGTGGTGACCGTGGACCGGCATGCCAACACGTCGGCGGCCTCCATCCCCCTGGCGCTCGATACGGCGGCGCGCGATGGCCGCATCAAGCCCGGGCAACTCGTGCTGCTGGAAGGCGTCGGTGGCGGGTTCACCTGGGGCTCGGTGCTGCTGCGGTGGTAACTTCACGCTCGCACGGCGGGCAGGCTCGACCAATGGAGCGTTCGATCGCATGACTGCATCAAGGATACCTTTCTCCATCGTCTTCCCCGGGCAGGGGTCGCAGTCCGTAGGCATGATGCGCGGTTTCGCCGACCGTCCGGGCGTGCGCGCGACCTTCGACGAGGCCTCTGCCGCGCTCGGTGAAGATCTCTGGGCGATGGCCGAGAACGGCCCGGATACCGCCCTCAACGCTACGGTGAACACGCAACCGGTGATGCTCACCGCCGGCGTGGCTGTCTGGCGCGAGTGGCTGGCCAATGGAGGCCCCGCCCCGGCGGTGGTCGCCGGGCACAGCCTGGGCGAGTACTCGGCGCTGGTCGCCGCCGGATCGCTCACGCTGGCCGATGCCGTGCGTACCGTGCGCTTCCGCGCCCAGGCGATGCAGGAGGCAGTACCGGCAGGTACCGGCGCCATGGCTGCAATCCTCGGTCTCGATGACGACGCCGTGCGAGAGGCCTGCGCCGGGGCCGCGCCGGGCGAGGTCGTGGAAGCGGTGAACTTCAATGCGCCGAGCCAGGTCGTGATCGCCGGGCACAAGGCTGCCGTCGAGCGTGCCGCCGATCGGGCAAAGGCTGCCGGCGCGAAGCGCGCGCTGCTGCTGCCGGTGAGTGCGCCGTTTCATTCAACCCTGCTGGCGCCAGCGGCCGACCGCCTAGCGGTTTTCCTGCGCGACGTCGCGCTGTCGGCGCCCGCCATGCCGGTCGTGAACAACGTCGACGTGGCCTGCGTGTCCGACCCCGCAGCAATCCGTGATGCGCTGGCGCGGCAGGCACGATCCCCGGTGCGCTGGGTCGAGACCATCCGGGCCATCGCCGGCATGGGCGCGACAACGATCATCGAATGTGGCCCGGGCAAGGTCCTGAACGGGCTGACGCGCCGCATCGACGGCAGCCTGCAGGGCTTCGCCGTGGTGGACGTCGCATCGCTGGACGAGGCGCTGAAGGCGGTGTGCGCATGAGCGCCGGGGACAGCCTGCAGGCGGAAGTGGCGCTGGTCACGGGCGCAACCCGCGGTATTGGCCAGGCGATCGCGCAGAGCCTTGCCGGTGCCGGTGCCCGAGTCATCGGCACGGCGACCAGCGCGGAGGGCGCGCGTGCGATCGACGCCGCCTTCGCGCAGGCAGGGCTAGCCGGGCGGGGCGTACAACTCGACGTCAACGACGGCGCCGCGGTCGATGCACTGCTCGAGTCGATCACGGCCTCCGAGGGCGGCGTCTCGATTCTGGTGAACAACGCCGGCATCACGCGCGACAATCTGCTCATGCGCATGAGCGAGGACGAATGGGATTCGATCATCGACACCAACCTGAAGTCGGTCTGGCGCCTGTCCAGGGCAGTGCTGCGGCCGATGATGAAGGCGCGCAGGGGGCGGATCGTCAACATCGGATCGGTGGTCGGCTCGATCGGAAATCCCGGCCAGGTGAACTATGCGGCATCGAAAGCTGGCATGCTCGGGTTCACTCGGGCACTTGCGCGCGAGGTCGGGAGCAGGAACATAACCGTCAACTGCGTCGCCCCCGGATTCATCGATACAGACATGACACGCGCGCTCAAGCCCGAGCAGAAGACCGCGCTGCTCGGGCAGGTGCCGCTGGGCAGGCTGGGCGAGGCATCGGATGTCGCTGCAGCCGTCCTGTTCCTGACCACGCCCGCGGCCGGGTATATCACCGGCAGCACCCTGCATGTCAATGGCGGGCTGTTCATGGAATGATCAGTGCGGAACACGCGGTCGGGCGGCGAGTTTCGCCGCCCGACCACGCGTACCGATCTTCGCGGAACGAGGGTTCGTTTTTGGTAGAATCCGAGGCCGTTTCGCTGCGGGCAGCGTGGGAACATTCGCTGGAAGATTTCCCGGTGCCTTCAAACGATTCACACTATCGATAGGGGTTTGCAATGGAAAACGTGGAAAGCCGGGTCAAGAAGATCGTTGCCGAGCAACTGGGCGTCAACGAAGCGGACGTGAAGATCGATTCGCGTTTCGTCGACGACCTCGGTGCCGATTCGCTGGACACGGTGGAACTCGTGATGGCGCTCGAGGAAGAGTTCGAAACCGAGATCCCGGACGAGGAAGCCGAGAAGATCACCACGGTGCAGCAGGCGATCGACTACGTCAGTTCGCACAAGAAGTAATCGCGGCAATCACGGATCGGCAGGCGGGCGAATGACACGTCGTCGTGTGGTGGTGACAGGGCTGGGGGTCATATCCCCCGTCGGAAACAGCATTCCGGAGGCGTGGGACAACCTCGTCGCGGGGCGCACCGGCATTGCCGACGTGACCCGGTTCGATGCGACCGCGTTCTCATGCCGGTTCGCGGGCGAGGTGAAGGGGTTCGACGTCGAGCAGTACATGCCGGCGAAGGAAGCCCGGCACATGGATACCTTCATCCATTACGGTGTGGCTGCGGGCATCCAGGCCTGGGCAGACAGCGGCATCGAGGTCGGCGAGCACAACGCCGAGCGCATCGGCGTGATCGTCGGCTCGGGCATCGGCGGGTTGCCGCTGATCGAGCAGACCCACGCCGACCTCGTCGCGAAGGGGCCACGGCGCATTTCGCCGTTCTTCGTCCCGGCATCGATCATCAACATGATCTCCGGGCACCTGAGCATCCGGTTCGGCCTGAAGGGACCCAGCCTGGCGGTCGTCACGGCCTGCACGACCGGCCTTCACTGCATCGGCGAAGCAGGCCGGCTGATCGAGTACGGCGATGCCGACGTGATGCTGGCCGGCGGTGCGGAATCGACGGTGTCGCCGCTGGGCATGGGCGGCTTCGCCGCGGCGCGCGCGCTGTCCGGCCGCAATGATGATCCGAAGACAGCCTCCCGCCCCTGGGACAAGGACCGCGACGGCTTCGTGCTGGGCGAGGGTTCCGGCGTCCTGGTGCTGGAAGAGTATGAACACGCGCGTGCCCGTGGCGCACGCATCTACGCCGAACTGTCCGGCTACGGCATGAGCAGCGATGCCTACCACATGACGGCGCCGAACATGGACGGGCCTCGCCGCTGCATGGTCAATGCGATGCGCAATGCCGGCATCGACCCGGCAGACATCCAGTACCTGAACGCCCACGGCACCTCCACGCCGCTGGGTGACAAGAACGAGACCGAGGCGATCAAGGCGGCCTTCGGCGTCGAGGTGGCCAGGAAACTCGTCGTCAATTCGACCAAGTCGATGACGGGCCACCTGCTCGGCGGCGCGGGCGGGCTCGAATCGGTGGTGAGCGTCCTGGCAATACACCATCAGGTCTCGCCGCCGACCATCAACATCTTCAACCAGGACCCCGAGTGCGATCTCGACTACTGTGCCAACGAGGCACGGCCGATGAAGATCGACGCTGCGCTGAAGAACAACTTCGGCTTCGGTGGTACCAACGGGTCGCTTGTCTTCCGGCGCCTGCGCTGACCGGTCCGTGCAGGCGCGCGATCGGGTGACTGGCCCGGCGTGCGCCACGGGTAGCCTCCGATGAGTGCCGACGGGACGTTGTTCCTTCGCGTCGACGGCAGGGATGTCGATCACGGCGCTGCAGCCGTGATGGCCTCCGACCGCGGGCTGGGCTATGGCGATGGCGTGTTCCGCACCGTGCTGCTCAGGGACGGCCGCGTGGCTGCCTGGCCACGCCACGCGCAGAAACTGGGCATTGACCTGGCCCGGCTCGGGCTCGGACCGCCCGATCTCCCCCGCATCGCTGCAGACCTCGCGCAACTGGGCGCACGCCATCCGGATTGCGTCGTGCGCATCACACTCACCGCCGGTGCGTCCGTGCGCGGTTATCGGCGCGCACGTGACACGCCACTGACCACGATCGTGCGGGCCACGGCGATTCCGGCCTGGCCCGTCGATGTCGCGCATCATGGCATCGAGTTGCGCCTGTGCAGCCTGCGCCTGGCCGAGCAACCGGTCCTGGCGGGGGTCAAGCACCTGAACCGCCTCGAGCAGGTACTGGCGCGTGCCGAATGGGATGACGAGCGTATCCCCGAAGGCCTGACGCTGGACAGTGCAGGGCATGCCATCTGCGGCACCATGAGCAACCTGTTCATCCTGGAAGCGGGTCGCCTCGCGACCCCCGACCTCACACGCTGCGGCGTCGAAGGGGTGCAGCGGAGCCGTATCCTCGACTGGGCCCGCAGGCGCGGCATTCCGGCGTCCGTGGAGCGACTGCCGCTCGAGCGCGTCTGCGCGGCCGACGGCCTGATCCTTTGCAACAGCGTGATCGGCGCCTGGTGGGTGAACCGGTTCCATGGCCGGAGCTATCCGCGGCCGGCGTGGCATGACGAACTCGCGGCTGACCTCGAGCGCGATGACTAGGAAGCGCAGCGGCCGATTACGCAGGATGGCGTGGCTCGTGCTGCTGCCGCTGGCGGCGGCCGCCGCGGTCGCAGCCGCGGTCGCGCTGTACCTGGTCACCTGGCGCCCGGCGCTGCCGTCTGTTCCCGTGGAGTTCACCATCACGGAGGGCAGGGGCCTGCGTGCCGCGGCCAACGAGATGGTGCGGGCCGGCGTGCTCGACCATGCGCTGCCATTGGTGCTGCTGGGCCGGATCACCGGTGCGCATACCCGGATACGCGCAGGCCATTACGAATTGCAGGCGAGTGCATCGGTCCGGGAACTGCTGCAGAAGATCACCAGCGGCGACGTCACGCTGAGCGGGATCACCTTCGTCGAAGGATGGACGCTTCGACAATGGCGCGCCGCCATCGCCGCGAGCCCGGATATCCGGCGCGAAGAGCCGCCAGCAGCCGAGGCGGAACTGGCCAGGGCACTGGGCATCGACTCAGGCTCGCTGGAAGGGCGGCTCTTTCCGGACACCTACCTGTTCACCCGTGGCAGCACGGAGCGCGCACTGCTCGCCAGGGCGCTGCGCGCGATGGACGAACATCTGGCGCGGGAATGGACGACCCGGGGCGCTGGGCTTCAGGTCCGCACGCCCCGTGAGGCACTGGTACTCGCATCGATCATCGAGAAAGAGACCGGCAGTCCCGCCGACCGCAGGCGCATCTCGGGCGTCTTCCACAACCGCCTGCGCATAGGCATGCGCCTGCAGACCGATCCCACGGTCATCTACGGCATGGGCGACACCTTCGACGGCGACCTGCGGCGTCGCGATCTGCTCCAGGACACGCCTTTCAACACCTACACCCGCGCCGGTCTTCCGCCCACGCCCATTGCCATGCCGGGGCTGGCTTCGCTGCGCGCCGCGCTGCACCCCGAGCCGACGCGCGCGCTGTACTTCGTCGCACGTGGCGATGGCACTTCTGAATTCTCCGAGACCCTCGCCGACCACAACAAGGCCGTGAGAAAATACCAGTTGGGCCGGAGCGCGGGGCGCTAGGCGGCAGATCCGATCGGACACGCGATGGCAGGGTTGTTCATCACGCTTGAAGGCATCGACGGTGCGGGCAAGAGCACGCACGCCGACTACATCGCGCGGCGGTTCTCGGATGCCGGGCGCACGGTCGTGCAGACGCGCGAACCGGGCGGTACTGCCATCGGCGAGCGTATCCGTGCGCTGTTCCTGGGCGACACGATGGATGCGATGACCGAGACGCTGCTGATCTTCGCGGCGCGCGCGCAGCACCTGCGCGAAGTCGTCCGTCCCGCGCTCGCTGCCGGATCGGTGGTGCTGTGCGACCGATTCACGGATGCGACCTTCGCCTACCAATGTGGCGGACGCAGCGTCCCGGAGTCGGCAGTCGCGGCGCTCGCCGACCTGACCCATGGCGACCTGGCACCGGATCTGACGCTGCTGTTCGACACCGACGCGTCGACTGCCCGCGCTCGCGTGATCGAGCGCAGTGCAACCGACCGTTTCGAACGGGAAGATCTCGGCTTCTTCGAGCGGGTGAGGGCGCGCTACCTCGAACAGGCCAGGCTCGAACCTCGCCGTTTCTGCCTGCTCGACGCCGGGCAGTCGATCGCCGGCGTTCAGGCTGCGATCGCGCGCGCCATCGCGCAGCACGCCGGCTGAGCCTGCCGATGGCGCGCGCACCTGCAGCGGTGACTCCAGAGCGCCCAGGCGTTCCACAGCCGATGCCCTGGCATGTACAGGCATGGCGCAGGGCTGCGCGCTCGGACGTGCCGTCGATACTGCTGCACGGGCCGGCCGGGATCGGAGAACGGGACTTCGCGCTCGCGCTGGCAGCACACTGGCTGTGCGAGGGATCGCCGAACGCTGCCGCGCGCCCCTGTCTGGCGTGCGCGAGCTGCAAGCTGATCGAGGCGGGCAACCATCCCGACCTGCGAGTGATCGAACCGGCATCGATGGCCGCCGAGTCGGAGGACGCCGATGGCGACGAGGAAACCGTCGAAGACAAAGGCAAGGGCAAGGCCGCCAGCGAGGCGATCCTGATCGGGCAACTGCGACCGCTCAACGATCTTGCACGCATCACCAGCCACCGCGGCGGTGCACGGGTGGTGGTGATCCATCCAGCCGACGCGATGAACATCGCCGCTTCCAACGCGGTGCTCAAGCTGCTCGAGGAACCGCCGGCGGGCATGCGCTTCGTGCTGATCGCACACCGGGTGCAGCGCGTCAGCGCCACGGTACTCAGCCGATGCATGCGGGTACCGTTGCCTGTTCCCGCGCCGGAGCAGGCGGTGCCCTGGTTGCAAGAGCAAGGCATCGAGGACGCAGCGGCGGCGCTCGCGCTCGCCGGCGGTGCGCCGCAGGCCGCGCTCGCCAATGCAGACCCGGTGCGCGCCGCCCTGGCCATGGCGTGGTTGCGCTGCGTGTCGGCGGCATCCATCACGGCGCTGTCGGCTGCCCGCGAAACCAAGGATGCCGGTGCCCCGCAGGTCCTGTTGTGGCTGGTCCAGTGGACGCATGACCTGGCCCGGGTCAAGGCAGGGGCTGCACCGCGCTACCATCCGGCCCAGGCAGCGACGCTGCAACGGCTGTCGGCATCGTTGACCCTGCGCGCGATCACGCGCCTGCACCGTACACTTGCGCTGCGCCAGCGCTGGATCCGGCACCCGCTGAACGCCCAGCTCACGCTCGAGGCGCTCTGGCTCGACTACCTGCAGGGCACTGGCGTGCACTGATCCCTCAGCCTGCGCCCGCGCTTCCCCAACTCGAGTCCGCCATGTACATCGATTCGCACTGCCATCTCGACTATCCCGCACTTGCCGCCGACACTGAGGGCGTGCTGGCCCGGATGCGCGAGGCCGGTGTCACGCATGCGCTCTGCGTGGCGGTGAACCTGGAAGACTTTCCGCGCGTGCATGCGCTGGCGTGCGCGCACCCGAACCTCTACGCGTCGGTCGGCGTTCATCCGGACCAGCCAGCCGGTGACGCGACCACCGTCGAGCGGCTGCTCGACCTCGCGGCGCTGCCACGCGTGGTCGCCATCGGCGAGACCGGGCTCGACTATTTCCGGCTGGACGATCCGGCGGCACCACCCGTGGCCGCGCAGCAGGAGCGTTTCCGCCGCCATGTACGGGCGGCGCGCGCCTGCGGCAAGCCACTGATCGTGCATACGCGCGCGGCGGCGGAAGATACGCTGGCCATCCTGCGGGAGGAGGGCGCGGCCGAGGTCGGCGGGGTGATGCACTGCTTCACCGAGACGCTCGACGTCGCGACTGCGGCGATCGCGCTCGGCTTCATGATCTCGCTTTCCGGCATCGTGACCTTCCGCAATGCCACTGCGCTGAAGGAGGTCGCACGCGCGGTACCGCTGGATCGCCTGCTGATCGAGACCGATTCGCCTTATCTGGCGCCAGTGCCTCATCGCGGACGAACCAACGAACCGTCCTACGTGCCACTGGTCGCTGCAGAGATCGCGCGCCTGCGCGGGGTCCCGGTGGAGGCCATCGCCGACGCCAGTACGCGCAACTTCCGTACACTCTTCAGGGTTCCGACATGACCGGTCTCGACCGCGTTCCATCCGCGCAGCGCCGGGCAGCGCTGCGGCGCTTCATTGCAGCCTCGGCCGGCGCCACCGGGATGCTCGCAGCGTTGCCCGTCGTCGCACAGTCTTCCTTCGACCGGATGTTCGAAGCGGTCGATGCCGACCAGGCGAACGAGGTACGCGCGCTGCTGGCGCGCGGCATCGACGTCAATACGGTCGACCGCGACGGCAACACGCTGCTTGCCCGCGCCGCGCAGCGCGGCAACCGTGCGGTGTTCACGCTGCTGCTCGGTTCGGGTGCGCGCATCGAATCGCGCAACCGCTTCGGAGAGACGCCACTGATGTACGCAGCGCTGGGCGGCAACGAGGCCATCGTGCGCGAACTGCTCGGCAAGCAGGTGCGCGTGAACACCGATGCGCCGGGCTGGACGGCAATGCATTACGCTGCCCTGCGCGGACATTCGGGCGTGCTGTCGCTGCTGCTCGATGGCGGAGGCAACATCAACGCGGCCGCCGAGAATGGCACGACACCGCTGATGATGGCGGCCTCGGAAGGGCGCGCCGACGCCGTCGCGTTTCTGCTCAAGCGCGGGGCCGATCCCGCGCGTACCACGGACGCTGGACGCACCGCGGCGGAATGGGCGCGCAGTGCAGGGCACCAGCGCATCGCGGAGCTGATCGAAGCAGCGGCGAAGCAATGACACGGGCCGGACGTCGCGTCCAGCCAGTGATCTACGCGATCATTACGGAGTGTCGCTGACTGGCCCGAAAGCCTTGCCGCAAGCGGCGCGCCGGGTAGACGAGATCATGGCGCCACGGCCAACCAAACGCGATATTCTCGCGTAGACGGTGGCGGGGTGCGTCGCCTTCAACCACAGGGAGAACGAGACATCATGATGTACAGTTTCCGAGGCGCTGCTGGCGTCGTAGCAATCAGCGTGGGCCTCGCCGTTGCCGGGCCGGCAGCCGCGCAGCTCTACACCGAAGACCAGCGTCCTTCAGCCTGCCACAAGAAGTATGACGACACCGGGCCGGGCCGCGACGTCATCTACGTGCCCACGCGCCTGCAGACGGTCGAGCGCATGCTCGACTTCGCCGAGTTGAAGGCGGGCGAAACGCTCGTCGACCTCGGTTCTGGCGACGGCCGTATCGTGCTGGCTGCCGCCAAGCGCGGCGCCAATGCACGCGGCATCGAACTCGACGAAGGCCGTTTCAGCATCGCCAACTGCTGGGCCAACGAACTCGGCCTGACCGGCAAGGCGCGCTTCCTTCAGGCCAACATCTTCGAGCACAACTTCACCGATGCGGTCGTGGTCACGATGTATCTTCTGCCCGGCCTCAACCTGAAACTGCGCCCGACGGTACTCGACATGCGTCCGGGTACGCGCGTCGTGTCGCACGCCTTCACGATGGGCGACTGGGAAGCTGATCGCACCGAGTCGGTCGCGGGCAGCAACCAGACGATCTACCTGTGGATCGTGCCGGCGAAGGTCGCGGGTACATGGACGATCACGCCGCTCTCCGGCGCGCCGAGCACCGTCTCGCTGACGCAGCAGTACCAGAAGTTCGAAGGCGGCGGCGGCTCGGTGAAGGTCGCCAGGGGCAGCCTGCGTGGCGACCAGATCAGCTTCGCACTGGTCGATGCCAGCGGTGCTTCGCGCGACTACACCGGGCGCGTGGTGGGCGATCGCATCGAAGGCAAGGGTTGGACGGCCGTACGCTCGAAGTAATCCCTGCATGGATCAAGGAGAGCGCGCTTCGGCGCGTTTCTCTTTGATGCATTGATTTACATAATAAGCATTCACTGGGCCGCGGAAACAGTCAATGGCGTGCAGCATCGACCGCATGCACCCGGTCGTTGTACGTTACCCGAATGCGCCGGACCGGACCGGCTGGCAACCTCTTCAAGGGAACGAGACAGATGACCAAACTCAACGGTGCAGATGCAATGGTTCGCATGCTGCAGGCCCATGGCGTACGGCACATCTTCGGATTGTGCGGCGACACCAGCCTGCCGCTCTATGATTCGCTGGCGACGCTGGACCATGGCATGCAGCACATCCTGACCCGCGATGAGCGCTCCGCAGCCTACATGGCCGACGCCTATGCAAGGGTCAGCGGCCGCGTGGGCGTCTGCGAAGGCCCGAGCGGCGGCGGCGCGACCTACATTCTTCCCGGCATCGTCGAAGCCAACGAGAGCTCGATCCCGGTGCTCGGCATCACCACGGACATCGCCACCACATCGAGGGGCCGCTACACGCTGACCGAGCTCGACCAGCGGGCGCTGTTCAAACCGCTCACCAAGTGGAACGCCGTGATCGACCGCGCCGACCGCCTGCCCGAGACGGTACGCGCCGCATTCCGCGCGATGACCAGCGGCAAGCCGGGCGCCGCGCATCTGGCGCTGCCGTTCGACACGCAGAAGGATGCATCGGTCGATGCAGACGACCTCTGGGCCCAGCCCGAACACGCGACCTATCCGTCATGGCGCTGTGCCCCGGATCCGGCGGCCATCACCGCGGCTGTGAGCGCGCTGCTGTCGGCCCGGCAACCGCTCATCCTGTGCGGCGGCGGCGTGGTCATCGCCGGCGCCGAGGCCGAACTCGCCAGCGTCGCCGAGCGGCTGGGTGCACCGGTCGCCACGACGATCTCGGGCCAGGGCTCCTTGCCTGAGACGCATCCGCTGTGCGTGGGTGTCGTCGGCAGCAACGGCGGCACGCTGCCCACCCGCGCGGTCGTCGAACAGGCAGACCTCGTGATGTTCATCGGCTGCCGCGCCGGTTCCGTGACCACCGAGCGCTGGCGCTTCCCCACGCGCGGGACCCGGATCGTGCATATCGACGCCGATCCGCAGGTGATCGGCGCGATTTACCGCACCGAGGTCGCGCTGGTCGGCGACGCGCGCCTCGCGCTGCAAGCGATCGACGCCGAGCTCCGCGAGCGCGCCTCGGAAGTGAAGGCGGGCGACGGCGCGCTCCGGGTGGCGCGCGCGCTACGGGAGAAGTTCGCGGCCTTCGAACGCCTTGCAGACAGCCGCGAGACGCAGGTACTGCCCGAGCGGCTGGTGGCCACGCTGAACGAGGTACTGCCATCGGATGCAGTCGTGGTGTGCGACCCGGGCACGCCCTGCCCCTACTTCTCTGCCTTCTACCGTTTCAGGGAATCCGGACGGCACTTCATTTCCAATCGTGCACACGGTGCGCTGGGCTACTCGATGTCGGGCGCCATCGGCGCCCACTTCGGACGACCACAGGCAAAATGCGTGTCGGTCATGGGTGATGGCAGTTTCGCGTTCACGGCCGGCGAGCTCGAGACGATCGTGCGCCTGCGGCTGCCGATCATGATGGTCGTCGTCTCCAACAGCGTGTTCGGCTGGATCAAGGCCGGCCAGAAGACCGGCTTCCAGCAGCGCTACTTCTCGGTCGACTTCACCCGCACCGACCATGCAAAGGTAGCCGAGGCGTATGGCGTGCGCACCTGGCGGGTCACCGAACCGTCGATGCTTCGGGCCGCGTTTGCGGCCGCTGCGGAACATGGCGGACCGACGCTCGTCGATGTCGTGACACAGCCGCTGCACGAGGCCAGCGCACCGGTCAGCGAGTGGGTCGCCTGACCGTTTCAGTGCTGCTTGTCGACCAGGTGCGCAGGCAGCGGTAGCACCGGAACGCCTTCCTCGACCAGCGCCCGCGCCTCGGCCGGCGTTGCGACGCCGCGGATCGCACGCTCGGGCGCTTCCTGGTTGTGGATCCGGCGCGCTTCGTCCGCGAATCCGCGACCGACATCCTCGGTTGCGGCGACCCACCGCCGCAACCGATCCACGGCCTCGCGCAGTTCGGCAGGCGCCTGGACAGCGCCAACTGACGATGTCTCGCTGGCGCCCTGTGCTGCCGCTGGCGCCGGATGTTCCGAGCCACGGCTGGTTGCACCCGCTGCCGGCTGGTTGTCGCGAGCAGCACTCTTCACATGCAGTGCGCTGGGCAGGCGGGCCACCGTGGAGGAATCGCATACCGGGCAGTGGACCTGCCCCGCCAGCACCTGGCGCTCGCAGTCATCCTGCGAGCCGAACCAGCCTTCGAATCGATGTTCGAATTCGCAGTGGAAGTCGTAGATGATCAAGGTGACTGGTGCCCGGAACCGGACTCGAACCGGTATGCCCTTTGAGGGGCGACGGATTTTAAGTCCGTTGTGTCTACCAATTTCACCACCCGGGCGGCGAAATCAATATGGAGGCGGGGGTCGGAATCGAACCGGCGTACACGGCTTTGCAGGCCGCTGCATGACCACTCTGCCACCCCGCCCTGCTTGCCCGCCGAAACGGTACGGGCCGGTGTTCGATCAGCGTCGCGGTTGCATCCGCTTCGACAACCTCGGACAACGCACATCGACCAAACAAAAATGGGAAGCGCGACGTGCGCTCCCCAGGGAAATGATTGGAGCGGGAAAGGAGGCTCGAACTCCCGACCTCAACCTTGGCAAGGTTGCGCTCTACCAGCTGAGCTATTCCCGCATCACAGGAGGTGCGATTATAGATTCGGCAACAAGGATGTCAAGGTGCAGGCGATCGAAAGATGCAACCCGATGCCTGCTTCAGCCCTCTCCCCCCGGAACACCGTCTCGAGGACTGGCAGCCGAGGGCTGCGCGCGGCGCAGGTAGTAGAACATCGACCAGAGCGTCAGCACGGCAGCGAGGTAGATCAGCCATGTCCCGACCCACTGCACGTCGATGCCGAACAAGGGCGCGCCGTACAGCAGCATGGGGATGGCTGTCATCTGCGCGGCAGTCTTCACCTTGCCGATCATCGATACAGCGACGCTCCGGCTTGCGCCGACCTTGGCCATCCATTCCCGCAGCGCGGAAATCGTGATCTCACGACCGATGATGATCGCGGCGACCACGGCGCCGACACGGTCCAGTTCCACCAGCAGGATCAGTGCGGCCGCGACGATCAGCTTGTCGGCGACGGGATCGAGGAAGGCACCGAACGGGGTGGTGAGCTGGTAGCGGCGTGCGATGTAGCCATCGAGCAGGTCGGTAACGGCCGCGCCCACGAACAGCACGGTCGACAGCAGGTTCTTCTGCTGGAAGCCGAGCCAGTCGTCGGGCAGGTAGAAGATGCCGATGAAGATCGGGATCGCGACGATCCGGGCCCAGGTGAGGTGGTTTGGCAGTGCGGGGTACATGTGCTCAGTGTAGCGCCCGATAGATGCGTTCAGCGAGCGAATGGCTGATGCCTTCCACCTGCATCAGGTCCTGCGCGCTTGCCGAGGCCACGCCGCGCAGCCCGCCGAAGCGCGCGAGCAACTGCTGGCGCCGCTTCGGTCCGACACCGGCAATGCCGTCAAGCGCAGAACCCGCGCGCTTCTTGTCGCGGCGCGCGCGATGCCCCTGGATGGCGAACCGGTGCGCCTCGTCGCGGATCATCTGCACGAGATGCGCGCCTGGATGGTCCATCGCCAGTTGCAGCCCTTCGCGGCCATCGGTGAACACCAGGGTCTCCAGGCCGGGCTTGCGGCCCTCCCCCTTCGCCACGCCGACCACGGGAAGGTCGATCACTCCGAGGTCGTCAAGCACCTCGCGTGCAATGCGCGACTGGCCCGGTCCGCCATCGATCAGCAGCAGGTCGGGCAGGCGCCCTTCGCCCGCCACGGCGCGCCGGAAGCGGCGCTCGAGCGCCTCGCGCATCGCGGCATAGTCGTCGCCCGGCGCATCCGGTGCCACGTTGTAACGGCGGTACTCGCCTGGCCGCATGCCATCACCGTCGTAGACCACGCAGGACGCCACCGCTGCCTCCCCCATCGTGTGGCTCACGTCGAAGCATTCGATGCGGCGCACGACATCGGGCAGGTGCAGCGATTCCTGCAACGCCGAAAGCCGCGCTTCCTGGTTCTGCTGGCTGGCGAGCCGGCGCTCCAGTGCGAGCCGCGCGTTCTGGATGGCCATCTCGAGCCACCGTCGGCGCGTCTCGCGCGGATTCGCCGAAAACTGTACCTTGCGCCCGGCCTGCTGCGACAGCACCTCTACCAGCCCATCGGCCTCGATCGCAGGATGCACGATGATCTGCTCCGGCACATCTGCGCCGAGGTAGTGCTGCGACAGGAATGCCGAAAGCACCTCGGCCGGCGCGGCCCCGTCGGCATGGTCGGGAAACAGACTGCGGTCGCCGACATGGCGCCCGGCGCGGATCATCGCGATGTTCACGCAGAAGCGCCCCGAGATCGACTCGCAGGCCACCACGTCGGCATTGGTCGCCGTACCCGCATCGACGAACTGCGATTCGCGCACCTTGCGCAAGGCCTGGATCTGGTCGCGCAGCGTCGCGGCCTCCTCGAACGCCAGGCGTTCGGCGGCGGCCTCCATTCGGCGCACCAGCTTCTCGATCACGAGGTCGTCGTGCCCTTCGAGGAAGAGCTTGGCGTCGGCCACGTCCTCGGCATAGGTGGCGCCGTCGATCAGCCCCACGCACGGACCGGTACAGCGGTGTATCTGTTGCAGGAGGCAGGGCCGGGAACGGTTGCGGAACACCGTGTCCTCGCAGGTGCGCAGCCGGAACACCTTCTGGATGAGCTGGATGCTGGAACGCACGGCACCAGCGTTCGGAAATGGCCCGAAAAAGCGCGATTTCTGGTCGAGCGCGCCGCGATAGAAGGCCAGGCGCGGGAAGTCTCCCGGGCCGATCCGCAGATAGGGATACGACTTGTCGTCGCGGTACAGGATGTTGTAGCGCGGCTGCAGCGACTTGATGAAGTTGTTCTCGAGCAGCAGCGCTTCGGACTCGGAGCGCGTGACGGTCACGTCGAACCGGTGCACCTGGCGCACCATCAGCTCGATCCGGGGCGACACATGCCGGCCAGACTGGAAGTACGACGCGACACGCTTGCGCAGGTCGATCGCCTTGCCGACGTAGAGCACCTTCTCGTCCGTGCCGATCATCCGGTAGACCCCTGGCAGGTGCGGCAGCTCGGCCACGCGCTTGAGCAGCACCTCGCGTTCCGGCTGGGGAGCGACAGGCGCTTCCTGTGCCGAGGACGAGCCGGTATCCGCCGCAGACGATGCACTCATCGGTAAAGGCTTCTGCTCACCCTCGGAGACGACCGGCAGGGCATCGCTGTCGCGTCACTCGCCATCCCTGGGCACCTGCTCGGCCGGCACGGCCCGGCCCGCGGACCGGAACGGGATCACCGTGGCCTTGCGTGCCTCTGCCCGCCCGCGGGCAACCGCGCCCAGCGTTCCGTCCTGCTGGACGCTCGACAGTTCCGACAGCGCATCGCGCAGCCTGACCAGGCTGTCCCACATCATCGACTGCGCCTTCAGGCAGGCAGCGAGGTTGCTGCCCGCACGCGCGCGTTCCATGTCGACCCGGAACTGCAGGCCGCGCAGGCGCGCCTGCATGTCGGGCGGCGCGGACTGGATGACCGATTCCAGTGCCTCCTTGCGGCGCAGTTCGAATGCGTCGGGGTCGGTCTCGTGGAGGTGTCGCCAGTCCTCGAAGACATAATCCTCGGGTTTCCGGTTCGAATGATCGGACATGGGGAGATAGTCTGCGGCCGGAAGGCTGCGGGCGGCGCCGGGGCGCGAGGTTGGGAGCACGAGGTCGGGAGCGCGGGTCAGGCCTGCCCCGCCCGCTCCCGCCCCGACAAGGTAACAGGTCCGGGCCCGCACGGGTCAGGGCGTACGGACGTTCCGGAAACGGCAAGGGCCGCTCCACGGCATGCCGGTCAGATGGCCGCCAGCGCGTTGATCTCGGCCACGTGAGCTGGTGAAGCCTGCAGCCGCAAGAGGGCGTCGGCCGCAGGCTCGGCGCCAGGACGCTCCTGGCCACGAAGAGCGGACAGGCGCCGGGCACTCTCGGCACCGACCAGGGGCAGCGGCGACGCCAGCAACTGGTCGGCGAGGTCGGGACGGTTGCAGACGAGTACGAGGTCGCAACCGGCGTCAAGTGCCGCACGGCCCCGCTCGCAGACGTCCCCGGCCACCCGTGCCCCCTCCATCGACAGATCGTCGCTCAGGATCGCCCCATCGAAGCCCAGACGCCTGCGCAGTACCTCCTGCAGCCAATAGCTGGAAAACCCTGCAGGCAGCGCGTCGACGGCTGGATAGACGACATGCGCCGGCATCACCGCCGCGAGATCGCCCGGCGCAAGCCGCGCATAGGGCAGCGCGTCGGCGGCGAGGATGTCGTCCAGCGACCGGGGGTCGACCGGCACATCGACATGCGAATCGGCCTCGGCATAGCCATGCCCCGGGAAATGCTTGCCCACGGAGGCCATGCCCGCCCGGCGCAGCCCGCGCACGAGCGCGCGGCCGAGCACGGTGACTGCGGCAGGGTCCGCGTGGAAGGCCCGGTCGCCGATCACGTCACTGCGACCGAGAGCCAGGTCGAGCACCGGCGCGAACGTGAAATCGACGCCGCAGGCACGCAGTTCCGCGGCCATTACATGGCCGGCCAGTTCCGCCCGGCGGCAGGCGTCCGCCGGATCGTCCGCCCAGCGGGCGCCGATCGAACCCATCGACGCAATGGCGGTGAAGCCGGCGCGGAATCGCTGCACACGCCCCCCTTCATGGTCGACACCGACCGGTAGCGACGGGGTACGCAGTGCGTGGATCGACGCAACCAGCGCGGCCAGCTGTGCCGGTGACTCGAAGTTGCGGGAGAACAGGATGACGCCGCCGCAGCCCGGATGCAGCAGCCGGCGCCGGTCATCGGCGTCGAGCGCAAGACCCGCCACGTCGAGCATCACCGGCCCCAGCGGACGCGGGGCACCGGCCCGCAGGGCGCCATGCAGGACAGGCGGGTTCATCGTGCACCGCCGGCATCAGGGCGTTCGAGCACGACCATCGCGCATACCATCCCGCGCTCATCGGTGAGAGACACATGCCCCCCGAGCACGCCCTCGCGCGCGGCGTGCTCGGCAAGGGCATCCCCGAACACCAGCAACGGCTTGCCGCGCGGGTCGCTCGCCACCCCCATCTGCTGAAGGGTGGCCGGATAGCGCAGGCCGAGCCCGAACGCCTTCGCGCATGCCTCCTTGGCCGCGAAGCGCTGGCCGAGGAAGTTCACCGGCCGGTTCGACCGGGCGAATGCAATCCGTTCCACCGGCATCAGCACGCGCTCGACGAAGCGTTGGCCGAACCGCGCCAGCAGGTCTTCCACCCGGTCGAGCGCGACAAGGTCGGTACCGATGCCGTAGATCATGCCTCCACCTTTCCGGCTGAGAGCGCGGCCACGTATGCGCGCACTGCAGCGCCCAGGCCCCTCTCGAGCGCATCCCCTATCAATGCATGGCCGATGGACACCTCGTCCACCGGTGCCGCTGCCGCGACGAAATGCCCGACGTTGGCCAGGTTGAGGTCGTGCCCCGCGTTGACACCGAGTCCGGCTTCGCGGGCAGCCTGCGCACTCTCTACGTACTGTGCCAGGACCGTGGGATCGTCCGGGTGGCGTGCATACGATTCGGTATAGAGCTCGATCCGGTCGGCACCCAGCTCCCGTGCAAGGCGCATCGACCCTGGCTGCGGATCCATGAACAGGCTGACCCGGATGCCCGCGTCCTTCAGCGTGCGCACCAGCGGCTCGAGTGCCGCCGCACGAGCAGGCAACGACCAGCCGAAGCTGGATGTCAACGCACCCGCCTCGTCGGGCACCAGCGTGCACTGGTCGGGCACGATGTCGAGCGAGAGCGTCATCAGGTTGTGGAACGGATTGCCCTCGATGTTGAACTCCACGCCGGGATGCGCCTCGAGCAGGCGCGACAGGTCACGCACATCGCCCGGCCGTATGTGGCGCTCATCCGGGCGCGGATGCACGGTGATGCCACCGGCACCTGCCGCGATCGAAACGGCGGCCGCATGGGTGACGCTCGGCAGGCCGCTTTCGCGCGCGTTGCGCAACAGCGCGATCTTGTTGAGGTTGACGCTCAGTCGGGTCATCTTGGTGGGGGTCGCGGGTCAAGCCGCTCGCCCGGCTTTCGGTTTCAGAGGTTCTGCAGCGAACGCAGCAGGTCGCGGGTGTGCAGCGGCTGGGCGCCCAGATAGTGCGCCAGCACGTGCCGGGTCAGCCGCTTGCTCTCCTGCAGGCTCTGCGCATCGGTATAGCGGTCCTGTGCCATGTCGATCAGGGTCTGCCCGGCCAATTCTATGCCCTCGCGGTCTGCGCCTGCAGGCACCGGCCCGGTGCCGACCAGGTACACGTAGCGAGCGCCCGGATCGATCGCGGTACCCGAGGAGGCGTCGCGATCCAGCACCAGCCCGTAGCCGATCCCGGCCAGCAGTTCACGCTCGAATCGGCGCAGCGTCGCGGAGAGTCCATTGCCGCCCGACAGGTCGACCAGCGCACGCGCATAGTCCTCGAACAGCTGCTCGTGAGGGTCCTCGCGCCGCAGCAGGCGCAGCAGAAGCTCGTTCACGTAGAGGCCGCACAGCAGCGGCGTCGCGCTGAGCGGCGGCAGGCCACCGATCCATTCGACCTTGTGCAGCGTGCGCAGCTCGCCGCGCCCGCCCCATCCGGCGGCCATCGGCTGGAACGGCAGCAGCAGGCCGCGCATCGCCGAGCCTGCGCGGCGCGCACCCCGCGCCACCCAGGCGATCCGGCCGTACTGCCCGGTGAACGCTTCGACGATCAGACTCGTCTCACGGAACGGATAGGTGTGCAGCACGAAGGCCGGTACCTGCGTGACCCGGGTTCCACCGCCAGCCATGTCAGTCCTGCCCGGGTTCGCCCGGCAGCGCGATGTCCTGCCCAGCCGTCGGCCGCGCGCGCGCGCGCTGTACCTTCACCCAAAGTTCCATGAACACCTTGCAGCCGAACAGTGCTTCCATGTCATGGCGCGCCGCTGTGGCGATCGCCTTGAGCTGGGCGCCCCGCTCCCCGATCACGATCGCCTTCTGGCCGGGCTTGGCGACCGTGATCGTCGCGTAGATCCGGCGCAGCCGCGGCAGTTCTTCGAACTGGTCGATCGACACGTCGCATTCGTACGGCAACTCGGCACCGAGGAAGCGGAAAAGCTTCTCGCGCAGGATCTCGCCTGCGAAGTAGCGCTCGCCACGGTCGGTCAGCGTCTCCGGGTCGTACAGCGCTGCCTGCTCTGGCAGGTGGACGGCGAGCGCATCGAGCAGTGGATCGAAGTTTGCATCATGTTCTGCGCTGACCGGCACCATCGCCGAGAAGTCTCGCTCCCGGCGGACGCGGTCGATGAACGGCAACAGGCGGCGCTTGTCCTGCAACTGGTCGATCTTGTTGATCACCAGCACTACCGGCAGTGATGCGGGCAACGCCCGGCCGACGGCCTGGTCTTCAGGTCCGAACCGGTCGGCTTCCACCACCCAGGCGACAGCGTCCACGCCGTCGAGCGCCTGGATCGCTTCACGGTTGTAGGTACGCGACTGATGGCCGCTGCGGTTGTCCTGCAACCCGGGCGTATCGACGAATCCGAACTGCTGGTCGCCCCGGGTCAGGATACCGAGCAGGTTCGAGCGCGTGGTCTGCGGCCGCTTGGAGACGATGGCGAGCTTGGCGCCGATCAGCCGGTTGAGCAGCGTAGACTTGCCCACGTTCGGCCTGCCGACGATCGCGATGCGGCCCGACAACTGCGGCTCGTGCGGCACGTTCATGGCCGCCCTGCCACTTGCAGCCACGCGGCCTCGGCCGAAGACTGTTCCGCAGCCCGACGGCTGGTACCGCTGCCGCGGGTTGCGAGGCCGAGTACATCGATCGTGCACTCGACATCGAAGTGCTGCGCATGCGCTTCGCCGCTGATGGACACCACTGTATAGCGCGGCAAAGGGTGGCGTCGCGCCTGGAGCCATTCCTGCAGCCGGGTTTTCGGGTCCTTGGCCGGCGCATGGATATCGATCGCCCCGAGGCGCGCACCGAGGTTGCTGGTCACGAATGCAGAGGCTGCAGCGTACCCGCCATCGAGGAACACCGCGCCGACGACCGCTTCGAACGCATCGGCCAGGATCGACGGACGCCGGTGGCCGCCCGTCCGCGCCTCGCCCTCGCCGAGCTTCAGCGATGCGCCAAGGTCGAGTTCGAGGGCAACCTCGAACAGCGCCTGCTGGTTTACAAGGTTTGCTCGCAGCCGCGACAGTTCGCCTTCGGCCGCGAGGGGGAAACGCTCCAGCAGGGCCTGGGCGACCACGCAGTTCAGCACACTGTCGCCGAGGAACTCGAGTCGCTCGTTGTTGTCTGCACCAGAACTGCGATGCGTGAATGCCCTGGCCAGCAGCTTCGGATCGGAGAATACGTGCTGGATCGCGCGGGACATCTTCGGCATACGGGCAGACGCAGCGCGGAGCGGCAACCTCGCCTCAGCGCGAGGTCGCCTCGAAGTCGATCACGAGGCTGATGTTCGAGACCATCGGGATCTTTACCGCGTACTTCGTCTGGATCACCAGTTGCCCGGCTTCGCGGGTGATCTCGAGATCGGACGCCGAGATGACTTTCACGGAGTCGATCGTCACCTGTCGCGAGAAGGCGGCCCGGACATCGGCGGCCGACGCGTTGGCGAACTCGGGATTGTTCGCGATCTGGCGAACGACCTTCGTGATGGTGTACTGCTCGATGTAGACCGGCACCAGCCTCAGGGCATAGATCGTGACGACAACCAGCACCAGACTCACGCTGATGAGACCGAAGAGTGAGATGCCCGACTGCCGCTTGCGCATGGAAGAAACCTTCACTGTATCCGCGTGCCGATACGACCCATCGCGTCGAAATTCCACCAGATCATCACGGCCTTGCCGACGATGTTGCGCTCGGGAACGAAGCCCCAGTAGCGGCTGTCGGCGCTCGCGTCACGATTGTCACCCATCGTGAAGTAGTGACCTGCCGGGACGGTACAGGTAAATCCGGACTCATTGTATTCGCAATTTTCGCGCAGCGGAAAGCGCCGGACGCCCCCAGGCTGCAGCGTAGGCATGTCCGGTTGCACCAGGATGTCATGCGGCTTTTCGGCGAGCGACTCGGACAGGCGCCGTGCGTTCACGAACGACAAGCCGCCCTCTACATAGCTGTAGTCACCGACAGGCTTCAGCGGCAAAGCCTGGCCGTTGATGGCGAGCTGCTTGTCGCGATAGGACACGCGATCGCCAGGCAGGCCGACTACCCGTTTGATGTAATCAAGCGAAGGATCTTCCGGATACCGGAAAACCATCACGTCCCCGCGCTGCGGCGCACCCATCTCGAACACCTTCACGTTCGCCACAGGGAGGCGGATGCCGTAGGTGTACTTGTTGACGAGGATGAAGTCGCCCACGAGCAGCGTCGGGATCATCGAACCGGACGGGATCTTGAACGGCTCGACCAGGAAGGATCGCAGCACGAACACGATGAGGATGACCGGGAAGAAGCTCTTCGGATACTCGATCCACCAGGGCTCGGCCCGGCCCTCGGGCCGGGCGCGCCTCAGCACGAGCTTGTCCAGAAGCCAGATGCCGCCGGTGATGACCAGCAGCACCAGCATGATCAGGGGGAAATTCAATGTCCGCTCTCTTCAGTCGTCACTTGCTGTCGGTCCGCAGGACGGCCAGGAAGGCCTCCTGCGGGATTTCCACCCGTCCCACCTGCTTCATGCGCTTCTTGCCGGCCTTCTGCTTCTCGAGCAGCTTGCGCTTGCGCGAGATGTCACCACCGTAGCACTTGGCCAGCACGTTCTTGCGCAGCGCCTTGATGGTCTCGCGAGCGATGATATGCGCGCCGATGGCCGCCTGCACGGCGACATCGAACATCTGGCGCGGGATCAATTCGCGCATCTTCACGGCGAGTTCACGCCCCCGGCCCTGGCTGGTCGACCGGTGCGCGATGACCGAAAGCGCATCGACCTTCTCGCCGTTGATCAGGACATCGAGCTTCACCAGGTCGGAGGCCTGAAAGCGCTTATGCTC
>CAIQON010000124.1 GCA_903873475.1 uncultured bacterium | reverse complement strand
GTACCGGGCGCGCATGCAGATGCGCGACGGCATGGTCGACATCCCGCAGGGCCCGGGCTGGGGCGCCGAGGTAGACTGGGATTTCGTCGGGAGGCACCGCGCATGAAGCAACTTGGACCATCCACGGTGACCCGGCGCGCGCGCGCCTTTGCCGTAACCCTCGCCGGTGCGGCACTCGTGCCCCTGCTGCTCGCCTCGCCGCCCGCGGCCGCGCAGGCATGGCCGTCGAAGCCGATCCGGGTGATCGTGCCCTGGCCCGGCGGCGGCTCGAACGATGCCGCCGCGCGGCCCGTCGTGCAGAAGATGAGCGAGCTGCTCGGCGTGCCGTTCGTGGTCGAGAACCGCGCCGGCGCCGCCGGCACCATCGGCGCGGAGGTGGTGGCGCGCGCCCCGGCCGACGGCTACACCGTGATGGTGCACTCGGCCACGCATGTGTCCAACCCCAGCACGTACAAGACGCTTTCGTACCGGACGTTCGAGGACTTCACCCCGATCGGCTTCGTCTCCGGCCAGCCCTGGGTGCTTGTCGTCCATCCGTCGCTGCCGGTGAAGACCGCGCGCGACTTCATCGCACTGGCGCGTACCCAGCCGGGGAAGATCAGCTACGGGTCGTCCGGCAACGGCAGTTCGCCGCACTTCGGCATGGAGGCCTTCGCGACGGCGGCGAAGATCCGGCTGCTGCACGTGCCGTATCGGGGCGGGCCACAGTCGATGGCGTCGCTGCTCGGCGGCGAGACCTTTGCCTCGACCGCGACGCTGCCCAACGCGATCGGCGTGATCAAGTCCGGCCGCCTGAAGGCGCTGGGCGTATCGACCCTCACCCGCCAGTCGACGATGCCCGATGTACCGCCGCTGGCCGAATCGGCCGGCATGCCCGGATTCGAGATGAACCCGTGGATCGCCATGCTCGGCCCGGCGAACCTGCCTCGGCCGGTCGTCGACCGGCTCTCGACCGAACTGATGAAGGCCGTGAAAGACCCCGATGTACGGCGTTCCCTGGAATCGCAGGGGCTCGACCCGTGGATCGGCGGCCCCGATGAACTCGCCGCGCGCATGCGCAAGGATTTCGAACGCTATGCGGCGCTGGTCAAGGCCATCGGCCTGCAGGGGCAGTGAAGAGCCGGAGGAAGACATGAGCAACATCCAGTCCATCGAGATCAACCTGGTCGGCGTGCCGCTCGTCGAGGCATTCAAGACGGCGCACAGTGTGAAGGACATCCAGCGTAGCGTCGTGGTCGTCGTGCGCGACGTCGAGGGCGCGACCGGGATCGGCAACATCGATCCGTCGCCCGGCTATTCGAAGGAGTCGGTCGCCGACCACTTCAGGATGCTGCGCGACCATTTCGCGCCGGCCATGATCGGCGCACCCGCAGACAACATCCACGCGATGATGGCCACGCTCGACGCCATCGACCCCGCGTTCTTCGACGCCAAGGCTGCACTCGAGATGGCCTGCCTGGACCTCACCGCGCGCCGCGCCGGCATCAGCATGGCGACCCTGCTCGGCGGGGCGGTGGTGCGCGAGATCCGGTTCAACGCCTGGGTCGGCATGCTGGCTCCCGAAGAGGCCGCGCGCCAGGCCGCCGGCTGGCAGGCCCGGGGCTTCCGCTCGTGCAAGGTGAAGGTCGGTGGCGAGGTGAAGACCGACGTCGACCGGGTGCTCGCGGTGCGCGAGGCGGTCGGCGCAGACTTCGCGATCCGTGCCGATGCGAACGAAGGCTTCTCCGAAGCCGACGCCATCGCCTTCATCACCGGCACCGCGCGTGCACGCCTGCAACTGGTCGAGCAGCCGGTGGCCTGGGACGACCTGCCGGCGATGACCCGCATCCGGCGCCATGCGCAGGGCGTGGGCGTGCCGTTGATGGCCGACGAATCGGTGCTGGACCACGCCAGCCTGATCGGCATCCTGCGCGCCGAGGCGGCCGACATCGTGAAGGTGAAGGTGATGAAGCAGGGCGGCCTGCTCGGGACGCGGCGGATGATCGCGACCGCCGAGGCCGCCGGCGTACGCTGCGTGATCGGCCACGGCTTCGGCCTGGGCATCAACACGATGGCCGAGATCATCGTCGCATCGACCTCGCTCAACGTGATCGAGGGCGTGGAGTGCGTCGGGCCGCTGAAGACGCGCGACGATATCGTCGTCGACAAGCTCGACCTCTCGCATGGCGTGCTGCCGGTCGGCGGCGCGCCCGGGCTGGGCGTTGACATCGACCCCGCCAAACTGGAACGCTACCGGCTCGATTCGGCCTCGATAGGCTGAACGGGCTCTTTCAGGAGGAGCAAGCATGCAGCAGATTCCGTCAAGCCGCGCGGCGCGTGCGGCAGCCGTCGCGGCCGGCGCACTGGGCGCCACCGGCCTGGTCATCGCCGCGCCGGCACTCGCGCAGGCATGGCCGGCGAAGCCGGTGCGCATCATCGTCGCCTTTCCGCCCGGGGGCATCTCCGACTTCGCCGCGCGCGCGATCGCACCCGGCCTGACCGAGGCACTCAGGCAGACGGTGGTGGTGGAAAACCGCGGCGGCGCTGCCGGCGCGATCGGCACCGAAGTGGTGGCCAAGTCGGCGCCCGACGGGCACACTCTGCTCGCGCACACGGTCACGTTCACCGTCGGGCCGCACATGACCGCCAGTCCGCCTGCCGATCCGCTGCGCGACGTGATGGCCGTCACCCAGATCATCGATGCGCCGAACATCCTGGTGGTGACGCCTTCGATGCCGGTCCGGTCTGTGAAGGAACTGGTTGCGCTGGCGGCGAAGCGCCGCGGCGAACTGAGCTTCGCTTCTTCGGGATACGGCTCCGGCACGCACCTGTCGGGGGAACTGTTCAAGCTGCTGGCGAAGATCGACATGATCCACATCGCCTACAAGGGCGGCGGGCCGGCCGTTGCCGACCTGCTCGGCGGGCATGTGCCGACGATGTTCTCGACGCTGCCTTCGGTCACCTCGCACGTGGCCGCCGGCCGCCTGCGTGCACTGGCGGTGACGGGGGCCAGGCGCTTCCCCAGCGTCCCGGAAGTGCCCACCATGATCGAAGCTGGCGTCGCCGGCTATTCGTTCAGCGGCTGGAGCGGCATCTTCGCGCCGATCGGCACGCCGCGCGAGATCGCGGTGCGCTTCGCGGAAGAGACCGCCCGGGTGCTGCGGGCACCGGGCTTTCGCGACAAGCTGTTGATCCAGGGTGCCGACGCAGTCGGCAGCACGCCCGACGAATTCGCCGCTTTCGTGCGGTCCGAGTATGCACGCTGGGGCCAGCTGGTCCGTCAGAGCGGCATCAAGGCAGAACAATGACCCGAGGCACCACACGATGAGTCCTGCACCGGCGCAGACCCAGGCACAGACGCCCCGCACCCTGTTCCGAAAGCTCTGGGACAACCACCACGTCGTGACCGACGAAGGCGAGTCGCTGCTCTACATCGACCGCGCGCTCGCCCAGGAGAACACCTACCACGCGTTCGTCGCGCTCGAGGCGCAGGGTCGGCAGGTGCTGCGCCCCGACCAGATCTACGCATTCACCGACCATTACGTGCCGACCACCGGGCGCGCCCAGGGGCTGGCCGGCATCCCGGTCGCCGAGATCCGCAACATGGTGGTGCAGCTGCAGGACTTCGCGCGCAAGTACGGCATCAACCTGTACGGCATCGACCATGCGCAGCAGGGCATCATGCATATCGTGCCACCCGAGCTGGGCATCGTGCAGCCCGGGCTGGCGCTGATCGGCAACGACTCGCATACCTCCACGCATGGCGCGTTCGGCTGCCTGTCCTATGGCGTCGGGGCATCGGAGTTCGCGCACGTGATGGCGACGCAGACGCTGTGGCAGACCCTGCCATCGACGCTGCGTATCCGGGTCGACGGCCGCCTCGGCTTCGGTGTGTCGGCCAAGGACCTGATCCTCGCGATCATCGCCACCATCGGCGCGGACGGCGCGACAGACCACGCGATCGAATACGCCGGCAGCGCGATAGAGGCGCTGTCGATGGAAGCACGCATGACGGTGTGCAACATGTCGATCGAAGCCGGAGGCCGCGCCGGCATGGTGGCGCCGGACGAGACCACCTTCGCCTATCTCGACGGGCGCGAGTTCTCGCCGAAGGGTGCCGCCTGGGAACGGGCGCTCGACTTCTGGCGCACGCTGCCGGGCGACGCCGGTGCGTCGTTCGACCGTGAAGTGGTGCTCGACGCGTCGCTGATCGCGCCGACAGTGACCTGGGGCGTGTCGCCGGCGCACGCGCTGCCGATCGACACCGCCGTGCCCGATCCTTCGCATGCGGGCAACGACAAGCAGCGCGGCGAATGGGCGAGCGCGATCGAGTACATGGGGTTGCAGGCCGGCATGGCGCTGTCGGACATCCGGGTCGACCGGGTGTTCATCGGTTCCTGCACCAACGCGCGCATCGAGGACCTGCGCGCGGCTGCCGAAGTCGCGCGGCTGGGCAAGGCGCAGGTGCCTGCCTGGGTCGTGCCCGGCTCGCAGACGGTGCGCCGGCAGGCCGAGGCCGAGGGCCTGGACCGCATCTTCATCGACGCCGGGTTCGAATGGCGCGACCCGGGCTGCTCGCTGTGCACCGCGATCAACGGCGACCAGCTGGAACCGGGCGAGCGCTGCGTGTCGACCTCCAATCGCAACTTCCGCAACCGGCAGGGACCGGGCGGGCGCACCCACCTCGCCAGCCCGGCGATGGCCGCCGCCGCCGCGCTCAACGGCCGCCTGACCGACGTACGTACCCTGATCGGCTGAGGACAGACTGATGCAACCGTTCACCACCCTCGAAGGCGTCGCCGCCCCGATCGACGAAGCCAACGTCGACACCAACCAGCTATGCCCGACGCGCTTCAACAAGGTGCCCCGCGGGCCGAAGTATGCCGAGATCCTGTTCTACGACCAGCGCAACGACACCGACGGCAGGCGCACCGATTTCCTGCTCAACCGGCCACCGTACGACCAGTCACGGCTGATCGTGGGCGACAGCAACTTCGGCTGTGGCTCTTCGCGCGAGACCGCCGTCTACGCGCTCTACGAGTTCGGCATCCGCTGCGTGATCGCACCGAGCTTCGGCGACATCTTCGACGCCAACTGCGCGAAGAACGGACTGCTCACCGTGGCATTGCCGATCGCCACCTGCGCGTCGCTGCGCGCGATGCTGCATGCCGCGCCCGGCATGACCTTCGCCGTCGACCTGGAGGCCCAGACCGTCACCGACGGCCAGGGCGGCAAGCACGGCTTCGACATCTCCCCGATCCGCAAGCGCTGCCTGCTCAACGGCTACGACGACATCTCCCGCACCCAGGAATACCGCCCCGCGATCGAAGCCTTCGAATCCCGCCACCGCGCCAGCCACCCATGGATGTTCCGATAAAGCGGGTCAGACACGGATTCGATAAAGCGGGTCAGACACGGATTTACTCCATCCGGAACTGGTGTGCGTAGGTGAATTCGTCCAGACGCGCGGTGTAACGCACGCCGCGGCGCATCGCCCAGGATGCGAACTGGTGGTGCAGCGGGATCACCGCGTGGTCGCGCATCGCGATCGCCATCGCCTCGCGCGCGATCGCGTCGCGCTTCTTCGGGTCGACGTTGGTCAACGACGACTGCACCAGCGCGTCGACCTTCGGGTTGCTGTAGCGGCCCCAGTTCCAGGTGCCCCAGCCGGTCTCGGCGTTGGGCGTGCCGACCAGCGTGCGCAGCGCGAAGTCGCCGGCGTTTGAACCCCAGCCCAGCAGCGCGAAGCTGAACTCATGCTTGCGCGCCCGCGCGAAGTACACCGCGACCGGCTGCGTCTCGACCTTCACCGCGATGCCGATGCGCGAGAGCATCTGCGCGACGGTCTGCACGACCTGTTCGTCGTTGATGTAGCGGTCGTTCGGACCGTGCAGCGTCATGCCGAAACCATCCGGCCAGCCGGCATCGGCGAGCAGCTTGCGCGCGGCCACCGGATCGTACGGGTCGGGCTTGATGGCCGGGTTGTTGCCGAGGATGCCCGGCGCGACGATGTTCGTCGCAGGCGTTGCCAGGCCTTCCATCGTCTTCTCTACCAGCGCGCGACGGTCGATGGCCATCGAGATCGCCTGCCGCACGCGCGCATCGCGCAGCGGATTCTTCTCGAGTGGCCTTCCCGACTTGTCATACACGAACGGCGACCGGTCGCGCGCATGGTCGGGATGGAAGAACAGCGTGCGCCAGGATGCGCGCTGCTCGACGATGAACTTCGGATTGACGCGCAGCTTCGCGATGTCGGCCGTAGGCACCGCCTCGATCGCGTCGACATCGCCCGACAGCAGCGCCGCCATCCGGGTCGGGTCGCTGGTGATGATGCGCAGCGTCACGCGTTCGAACGCCGGCTTCAGGCTCCAGTGCATGTCGTTGCGCAGCAGTTCGATCGAATCGCCCCGGCGCCAGCTCGAGAAACGCCACGGGCCGGTTCCGACCACCGCCTTGCCGGTGTTGAAATCGTCGGTGCTCGCCGCTTCGGCGACCTTGCGCGACACGATGAACACGTTCGACAGGTCCAGCGGCAGCGGACCGTAGGGCGCCGCGGTACGCAACCGGATGGTGTACGGATCGATGACCTCCTTGCCGACCACCGGCCGCGTGAACGCCGTGAACGGACCAGGGCTCTTCACCAGCAGCGACGGCCGCTCGAGCGAGAACACCACATCCTCGGCGGTCATCTCCTGGCCGTTGTGGAAGCGCACGCCCCGACGCAACCGGAACTCCCAGGTCGTCGGATCGACCGCACGCCACGATTCGGCCAGCGCCGGCTGCAACTGGCCGTCGGCATCGACCTGCACCAGCGATTCGAACACGTGGCGCGCGACGGTGTTGTTGGGCGCCGCGTTCAGGAAATGCGGGTCGAGCGAGGTGACATCGCCAGACAGCGCGAGGCGCAGCCCGGCCGCACCAGCCAGCGGAGACCACGCCACGAGCGCGATGGCGGCAACCGCAGCCGCGCGCAGCAGCATCGCCAGCGCGCGTGCGCCAGGCCGTGCACGCGCCGGTGCCCGGCCTGGCCGGAGCCGCATCAAGTATCCACGCGCAGGCACGTGCAGGGGTTGGTCCATTGCCGTCATCGTCTGTCCATCATGAGTCCATCACCACCAGTTTGCCCGCTTGCGCAGTCCGGCAAGCGCGATCCGTGCTTCGTCCACCACCTGCCCCGCATCGACGCCGACGAGGCGCCCGCCACGCTTCAGGATGCGCCCGTCGACCATGACCGTATCGACATTGGACGGCTGCGCCGCCTCGACCAGCAGGTGCGCCGGGTCGGTGAACACGCCCAGGTTGACCGCACGGGTGTCGACCATGATCAGGTCGGCCCGCTTGCCGGGCACCAATGAACCGATGCGGTCGGCCATGCCCATCGAGCGCGCGCCCTCGATGGTCGCCAGTTCGAGCACGCGGCGTGCCGGCAGCTGGAACTCGTTCTCGGTACGTGCATTCTCGGCGTTCTGCGTCACCTTCATGATGCCGAACATGTCGGCATTGCCCGACAGCGCGGTGGTGTCCACCGACAGGCCTGTCGGGATGCCCGCCTCCAGGAAGCGGCTGGTCGGCGGCACGCCGAACCCGATGCGCAGTTCGGTAAAAGGCGAGATGCTCACCGATGCCCCGGCAGCGGCCAGCGCCTGAACCTCCTCGGGCGTCACCCAGACCGCGTGGATCGCCTGCACGTCGGCGCCGAGCAGGCCGTCCTTCGCGAGTTGCGCGATGCCACCGGCGCGCGCACGCGAGTTGTTCAGGTGCACCGACACCGGCAGCCCCAGGCGACGCGCCGCCGCGAGGTCCTCGCGGGTGGCTTGGGCCTTGATCACGCCAGTGCCACCGGTTGCCACGCCCCGCCACGCGACGCCGAGCGACAACAGGCCACCGCCGGAGTGCTGCGACCAGTCGGCACGCAGCCGTTCCAGGTCGGCGATATCCATCGGCCGGTCGACGGCGTGACCCTGCATGGTTCCGTAGGAGAAGCGGCCACGCAGACCGGACTGCTGCAGCCCGCGCAGCGCCTCGCGCGCATGCTGCGGGGTACGTATGTTGTGGCACCAGTCGTGAACGAACGTGATGCCCGAGAACACGGCCTCGGTGCTGGCCAGGCGCGCGCTGTGATACATGTCGGAGGCCTCGTACACCCGGCCGATGCCGAGCGCGGTCGGGAAGTAGCCGTACTTCTTCTCGGAACCCGACATGCTGCGCAGGATGGTGTTCCAGATGTGCCAGTGTGTCTCGACCATGCCAGGCATCACGATCATTCCGCGCGCATCGATCACCTGCGCGCCGGGCGCCTGCAGACCGTTGCCGACCGCCACGATCGCGCCGTCGCGCACATGGACGTCGGCGCCGGGGAGGTCGCCGGCCTTGCGGTCCATCGTCATCACATGGCCGCCGCGCACCAGCCATTCACCTCGCGAGGGCAGGCCACCGCTGCCAGACGAGGTCGTGGCGCAGCCTGCCATCGACAACGCGCCCAGCGCGGCCGTGCCACCAAGCAGGCGGCGGCGCGAAACGACGGGCTGAAGGTCGGTGCAGGTCGTACGGTCTCGTTCGGCGTCCATGCGGCTCCTCCGGGATGAATGCAATGATGGAATGATGAAATGGTCCTGTCGGCTCCTGCCGCGCCAGCAACGAGCGTCGGCGCCCGGTAGCGTAGCCGATTGACCCGGCACACGCTCTGCAGCAAGGGGCGATATGCTGTCGGACATTCAATGCGCCTGGGTAGGGTCTTCGATGCGGTCGCCGCTGCGTGTTTCGTCTCGCACATCCAGACGTGCTTCGCGACGTCTGCCGATACGCGCCGCGGTGGCCGGTGCGACACTGCTGGCGTTCGCCGCGCCCGCGGTCGCGCAATCCTTCCCGGCAAAGCCGTTGCGGCTGATCGTGCGCGCGCCGCCCGGCGGCGGCGACGACCTGCATGCGCGGATGCTCGCCGGGCCTCTGGCGAAGGTGCTCGCCCAGCCGGTGATCGTCGAGTACCGGCCCGGTGCTGGCGGCCTGGTCGCCTGGGAGTTCACCGCGAAGGCTCCGCCCGACGGCTACACGCTGCTGCTCGCGGCCTCCGGCCTCGCCGGCATCCGCAGCCTGCGGCCCGAGATGCCGGTCGACCCCTGGAAGGACTTCGCCTGGGTATCGAAGGTGGGCACCTTCCCGCTGGTGTTCTACGTGAACAATGCCCTGCCGGCGAAGACCCTGAAGGAGCTGATCGCGCTCGCGCGCAAGCGGCCGGGCGAACTCAACTACGGCTCCTCGGGCGTGGGCGCGACGCCGCACCTCGCGGCCGAGTACTTCCGCGGCGCGGCGAAGATCGACATCAACCACGTGCCGTTCAAGGGCTCCAGCCAGCTCTACATCGACGTGATGGCCGGCCGCGTCGAGATGGGCACCTCGGTGCTGGGCGGCACGATCTCGTTCGTTCGCGCCGGCAAGCTGCGCGCGCTGGGCGTGACCTCGGCGACCCGCTCGCCACAACTGCCCGACGTACCCACCATAGCCGAGGCCGCTGGCCTGCCCGGCTTCGAGTTCACGCCGTTCTACGCGATCGTCACCCAGGGCCAGACGCCGGGGCCGGTCGTGCAGCAGCTGTCGGCGGCAATCGGCAAGGCGCTGGCCGTGCCCGAGTTGCGCGACAGCTTGCAGCAGGCCGGCACCGAACCCGGCGCGAACACGCCCGAGCAGATGCTAGCGCTGGCGAAGCATGCCGCCGGGCAGATCGACCGCATCGTCAAGGCTTCGGGTATCAAGGGGGGAGACTGAACACCATGGCACGCATCGCGATCGGCGGTTTCCAGCACGAGACCAACTGCTTCGTCCCCACGCGCACCGACTTCGCGTACTTCGCGGCGCACCGCGACCGTCCGCCGCTGGTGCGCGGCCCGGACGTACTCGAGTGGCTGTCCGATACCAGCTTCGCGCTGTCCGGTTTCCTGAAGGAGATGGGGCCGTCGCATGACTATGCGCCGCTCATCTGGACCAGCGGTGGCGCCGGTGGCTACGTCACGCGCGACGCATTCGAGCGCATCGCCGGCGAGATGGTCGGCATGCTGTCGCAGGCGATGCCGGTCGATGCGGTCTACCTCGACCTGCACGGCGCAGCCGTGTGCGTAGATTTCGAGGATTGCGAGGGCGAACTGCTGCGGCGCGTGCGCGCCGCGGTCGGCGACACGGTGCCGGTGGTCTGCAGCCTCGACTACCATGCGAACGTCACGCCCGAGATGGTGGCCTACGCCGACGGCGTCGAGGCCTATCGCACCTATCCGCATGTCGACCGCGTCGATACCGGGGAGCGCGCGGCGCGCGTGCTCAGGCAGGTGCTCGAGCGCGGGCGCCCGGCCGGGCGCGCGCTGCGCAAGCCGGCCTTCCTGCTGCCACTGAACTCGCAGTGCACGATGATCGATCCATCGAAGGCGATCATCGAACACTCGGTCCGGCTGGAAGGGGGCGACGTGCTGAGCGTCGCCTACCTCGCCGGCTTCCCGCCGGCCGACCTGTACGACTGCGGGCCGTCGGTGGTGGTGTATGCCTGGACCCAGGCCGCCGCCGACGCCGCCGCCGATGCGCTGCTGCGCGACATCGAAGCGCGCGAGGCCGAGTTCGCGCAACCGCTGCTGCAACCGGACGAAGCCGTGCAGCAGGCCATGCGCATCGCCGAGACGGCGACACGTCCGGTCGTGATTGCCGACACGCAGGACAACCCGGGCGCCGGTGGCACCGGCGACACTACCGGGCTGCTCGCCGCGCTGGTGCACAACCACGCGCGCAAGGCCGTGCTCGGCTTCTTCTTCGATCCGCAGTCCGCCGCGGCAGCGCATGCGGCTGGCCAGGGCGCCGACGTGACCCTCGCGCTGGGCGGACGATTCGGCCCGGAAGGCAGCGACCCGTACGAGGCGACCTTTCATGTCGAACGCCTGGGTGATGGCAGGTTCACCACCACAGGTCCCTCGGTCGGTGGCCGCCAGGTCGACCTCGGCCCGATGGCCCTGCTGCGCATCGGCGGGCCCGAGGGCGTAGGCATCGTGGTCACCACGAAGCGGATGCAGGCGCACGACCAGTCCCCGTTCCGACACCTCGGCATCGAACCCTCCGAGCAGAAGATACTCGCGCTCAAGAGCACCGTACATTTCCGCGCCGACTTCCAGCCGATCGCCGAGACCGTCCTGGTCGCCCTCGCGCCTGGCGGCCATATGGTCGACACCACGCAGTACGCGTTCCGCCGGCTGCGCGCCGGCGTGCGCCTTTTCCCGCTCGGGCCAGGCTTCGTGCCGCGACCGGTGAAGACCGCCTGACCCCAACCCCTCAGGTCATTGCGCGGGGAGGGCGAAGTCCTTGTCCGTCGCCGGCCAGCGCAGGTACTCGGTGCGCATGACCGTGCCGATCTGCACCTTGCGTACCTGCTCCCGGCCGTCCGAGGTCGCGGTCACGATGTAGGCTCCGGGCGGAAGCTTCGCCAGCAGCACGGGCCCGGTGTCGGCCCGGTCGAGCACGACCACGCCCTTCGCATCACGCACCTTCACGTTCACGCCAGCGAGATAGTTGCCGGCGGTCAGCGTGAAGATCAGCTTCAGCGTGTGGCCCTTCTCCTGCGCTGCCAGCGCATCGACCTCGGCGGTACTCGTGCCACCGGCCACCCAGGACACCTGCCCCGACTGGCCCTGCTGCAGGTTGACCTGCGATTGTGCCGAGGTGCCTGCGGCAGCCAGTGCAACCACCAGCGTCACTGGTACGATCCATCCAATCCGTGCGTTCATTGCATCCTCCTTGCGCAAGATTTGCCGCGCTGCGAACACTCCAGAGGAGGATCGCACGCGAGTGATGGCCCTGACTTGATCCAGCGCAAGCCGTGGTTGCCCCCCAGATGCAAAAATCAAGACCTGACCCCACCCGAGACCAGCCCACATGACGATGATCCCGTTCACGCTCGACGCCCGTCTTTCGACCGCCGCTGCCGCGCTCGCCGCCGTACTGTGCGCGCTGTTCGCCGCGCCGGATGCCTTCGCCCAGAAATTCCCGTCCAAGCCGCTGCGCATCCTGGTGACGATCGGACCGGGCTCGGTCGGCGACATCATCTCGCGGGTGATGGCTGACCCGCTGTCGCGCCAGATGGGCCAGCCCGTGGTGGTCGACAACCGCCCCGGTGCCGGCGGCAACGTCGCGGCGGAGCTCGCCGCCCGCGCACCCGCCGACGGCTACACGCTGTTCCTCACCACCATCAGCACGCACGGCATCAACCCGTCGCTCTACGCAAAGCTCAACTTCGATCCGATCAAGGACTTCGCGCCGATCATCCTGCTCGCGACCAACCCGAACATGCTGGTCGTGCATCCGTCGATGCCGGTGAAGAACGTGAAGGACCTGATCGCGCTCGCGCGCAAACGGCCGGGCGAGATCACCTTCTCGTCGGCTGGTTCGGGCACCTCGCAGCACATGGCGGGCGAACTGTTCGCGATGATGTCCGGGACAAAGCTGGTGCACGTGCCCTACAAGAGCACGCCAGCCTCCGCCACAGCGGTGCTCTCGGGCGAGACGATGATCGCCTTCGCCAGCGTGCCCGTGGTGCTCGAATCGGTCAAGGCTGGGCGGCTGCGTTCGCTCGGCGTCACCTCCGCAAAGCGCATGGCCACGGTGCCCGAGATGGCCACGCTGGCAGAGACCGGGCTGCCCGGCTTCGATGTCGGCGGCTGGTTCGGTTTCTCCGCCACCGGTGGCACGCCGGAGCCTGTCGCTTCCCAGTTGAACGGCGAGTTCCGCAAGGCGATCGCCGACCCCGGCGTGCGCCAGAAGCTGATGGCGCAGGGCATGGACCTGACCGAATCGTCCCCGGCGGAATTCTCGGCCTTCATCCGCAGCGAGATCGAGCGCTGGCGCAAGGTGGTGCAGGCCACCGGCGCGAAGGTCGAATAGCGCGCCCGGCCGGCGTCGACAGCGGCGCGCCCCATCCGGCGCACCGCTGCGTCCAGCGCATCAGCTGCGCGGCTTGCCGCACACCTCGAACGCCGTCGCGAGGTACACCTTGGCAGCGGTATACAGGTCGTCGATGTTCACATGCTCGCCGACTGCATGCATCTGGCTGCCCTTGACGTCCGGGTGGCTGCGTCCGCCCGGCCCGTAGCACAGCGTCGGCACGCCGTAGCTGCTCAGGTGCACCGCATCCGCGCCCGGCCGGCGGATGATGAACTGAGAGTCGGTGCCGACGACATGGCGATGCGCCGCCATCACCACCTTGCTGATCAGCGGCGACTCGCCGATGTCGGTCGGCGGGTCGCTGACATAGGCATCCATGATCGGCTCGGCACACTTGCGCGCCTGCGCAAACGCGCGCAGCACCGGCCGCAGCGACCGCTTCAGGTCGTCGGTGGTGGTACCCGGGATCGTGCGCACGTCGAGGTACAGGCTGCACTCCCACGGGTTGCGTGAAACCCGCCACGGCAGGCCGCCGCGGATCGCCGCGAAGGTGACGTTCGGCCGCTCGCCCATGTACTCGTGGCTCGCGCTGTACTGCTTCGCCCAGTCGAACAGCATCGACTGCAGCACATGCATCTCGTTGATCGCGTTGACCACCACCGGGCGGTTCGACCACGCCGAGTGGCTCATCGTGCCGGCGACGGTGATGCGGAACCAGGTGACGCCCATGTTGGCGGTAGACACCTGCAGCGTGGTCGGCTCGCACAGCAGCCCGTAGTCGGCGGTGACGCCGTGGGTGACCATGAAGCGGGTGCCGATGCCATAGCCGGACTGCGCCTCGGAGCGGAACTCCTCGACCTGGCACTTCTCG
>CAIQON010000123.1 GCA_903873475.1 uncultured bacterium | reverse complement strand
GGTGTCGGCCCTCGTCTCGCTGAACGCCATTGCCCAGACATATCCTAGCCGGCCGGTCCGCCTGGTGATTCCATTCGGCACCGGTGGATCGGCTGACATCAGCGGGCGACTGACCGCGCAGAAGCTGTCCGAGGCGCTGGGTCAGACATTCGTAGTCGACAATCGCGGCGGTGCGGGAGGCATCCTTGGAACGGAGGTCGTCGCAAGGGCGGCCCCGGACGGGTACACCCTGCTGCTCGGAAGCTTTGGTACTCACACGGCGAATCCGAGCCTCTACAAGAAGCTGTCCTACGATCCGATAGCGGACTTCGCCCCGGTGAGCCTGATTGCCACGGTGCCCAACGTGCTGGTCGTTAACCCGTCCGTGCCTGCCAGATCGGTGCCTGAACTGGTCGCGTTGGCCAGGGCGACGCCCAAGGGACTGATCTACGCTTCCTCCGGCGGGGGCACCGGGACACACCTGGCTGCAGAGCTGTTCGAGTCGATCGCGGGGATCCAGATGGTGCATGTGCCCTACAAGGCTGCGGCCAATGCCATCTCGGACGTGATCAGCGGACAGGTTCAGCTGATGTTCAGTACGCTGCCGTCGGTGCTGCCGCAGGTGAAAGCAGGAAAGCTGCGTGCCTTGGGGATCACAACCAGCCAGCGCTCCGAAGCGGCGCCGGACATTCCACCCATCGCCGAGTTCCTCAAGGGCTACGAGGTCGGCACCTGGTTCGGCATCCTCGCGCCGCGCAAGACTCCGCGCGATGTGGTGAATACCCTGGCGCGAGAAATCAAGCGCATGACGGAGATGCCGGATGTCCGCGCGCGGCTGCATGGCCTGGGTGCAGAACCAGTCGGAAACACCCCCGAAGTCTTCGAAGCCTATATTCGGGCGGAACTGCCCAAGTGGGCCAAGGTGATCGCCGCAGCCGGCATCACACCCGATTGAGCGCGAGGACCATGGACAACCCTCCTCAGATCACCCGCACCCTCGCCCGCTACGTCGTCGAGTCCCGGTTCAGCGACCTTCCGGCGAGCGTCGTGCACGACGGCCGAAGGGCCCTGCTCAACTGGGTCGGCTGCGCGGTCGGCGGCTCGCACCACGAGGCTGTCGACAAGGCTTTGAAGGTCCGCACGCGATTTGCCGGGACACCGCAGGCGACCGTGATCGCACGGGGTCAAGCCAGCGATCTGATGTCCGCCGCGCTGATCAATGGCATCTCGTCCCACGTGCACGATTTCGACGATGGACAGCCTCGCAACACCAACCTCAACCCGACCGCTGCAGTCGCGCCAGCGCCGTTCGCACTTGGCGAATTGATGAAGGCGCACGGCCGTGACGTGCTGCACGCGTTCATCCTGGGTATCGAGGTCGAATGCCGGATCGCGAATGCCGTCTATGTGACGGACAATGCGCGCTGGTTCACCAACAGCACGACCGGCGTGTTCGGCGCTGCGGCGGCAGCCGGCAAACTGCTCGGCCTGGACGAGCAGCGGATGACCTGGGCGCTAGGGATCGCGGCCACTCAGTCCTCAGGGCTGCGGGAGATGTTCGGCACCATGTGCAAGAGCTTCAACTGCGGACGCGCGGCCGAAAGCGGGCTGCTCGCCGCGCTGCTGGCCGAGGAAGACTTCACCAGCTCCGACCAGTCGATCGAAGCACCGCGCGGCTTCGCACAGGTCTACCTGCCCGGCTCCGACCCGTCACCGATCATCGCCGGGCTGGGCGAGTCCTATGAACTGCCCTACGTCACGTTCAAGCCTTTTGCCTGCGGCATCGTGCTGCACGCCGCGATCGACGTCTGTATCCAGGTGCGCGAACGCTATCACCTGGCCCCGATGCAGATCGATCGCATCATGATACGGGTTCACCCGATCGTGCTAAAGATCACCGGTAACCCGGCGCCCCGGACAGGTCTGGAGGGAAAGTTCAGTGTGTATCACTGCGCCTCGGTGGCCCTGGTCGATGGGGCTGGTGGAGAGCGGCAGTTCCAGGATGATCGGGTCAACGATCCGCAGGTGCTCTCGCTGCGCCAGCGCATCCAGGCTGAAGCAGATCCCGCGTTCCGGCGGGATCAGGCGAGCGTGCGGGTTACCCTGACAGATGGCCGTGTTTTCGAACACACGGTCGAGCACGCGATTGGCACGCTCGACAATCCGCTGAGCGATGCTGCCCTCGAAGGCAAATTCCGGGCGCTCGCCGACGGTATCCTGCCCGCGACCTCCGTCAACGAGGCCATCGACACGTGCTGGGCGATCGATACCCTGAGCGACTTCTCCCGACTGCCAGCCACAGTCGCGGGCGCAGGCACCGTAACGGACACAGAGGGCTAGGATGGAACAGTCACGCGAACTGGAGGGTACGGTCGCCCTGATCACCGGCAGCGCGCGCAACATCGGCCGTGCGATCGCTGAAACGCTGGCGGCACAAGGCGCCCGGGTAGTCATCAACGCCCGGACCTCAGTGAAGGAGGCCCACGACACCGCGCATCGCATCGAAGCCGCCGGCGGCGTCGCGATGGTGGCGATGGGCGACGTGACCGATCCGGCGCAGGTCGAGCAGATCGTCGCGTCGGTGGTCGCACGCTGGGGACGGATCGACATCCTGGTCAACAACGCGAATACCCATGGCGTGAAGGCGTTCGAGGACCTGACCCTGGAAGACTGGCGGCGCACGGTGACGGTGGCCCTGGAAGCCCCGTTCCTCTGCATGAAGGCCTGCTACCCCCTGATGATCCGCCAGGGCGGCGGCACCATCGTAACCGTCCGGGCAACCCATCTTGCGCCCAGTTGATCAGCCGATCTGGCGCCAGCGATGGGGTAGCAGCTCTTGGATGTCACGAGCCGG
>CAIQON010000122.1 GCA_903873475.1 uncultured bacterium | reverse complement strand
TCGACGCCGCGACCGAGCGCACCGAGCGTGCTGGCGCGCGAGAAATGGGCATCGACATAGTCGGGCCGCTGTTCACAGGCCCGCTCGAAGCAGTCGAGCGCCTCCCCGCGCCGTTCGGCCGCTTCGAGCACGACCCCGAGGTTTCGCCACGCTTCGGGGAACGCGGGGCGCTGCGCAACCGCGCGCCGCAGCGCGACGATCGCTTCGTCGTTGCGCGCCAGCGCGCCGAGTTCGTTGCCGAGGTTGCACCAGGCTTCGGGAAACACGGGCTGCAGCTTCAGCGCCCGGCGATAGGACTTCTCCGCGGCCGCATGGCGCTCGAGCTTCTGCTGCGCGAATCCCAGCCTGAACCAGCCGAGCGCGCTGCCGCGGGCGCGCGCCACGCAGCGCTCGAATGCCTCGATCGCCAGTGCATCCGCGCCCGCCTCCGCATGCAGGTCGCCGATCGCCATCCACACGTCGGCCTGCGTCGGGTCCACCGCGATCGCCTGCTGCAGGCAGGACATGGCTTGTTCCCGGTCACCGCTGGCCTTCTCGAGCAGGCCGAGCAGGTACAGCACCCGCGCGCTGTCCGGCTGCGCGTCGAGGAGCGAACGGTAGGCGCGGCGCGCCTCGTCGAACTGGCCTGCGTCGTGCAGCAGGGCCGCTTCGGCCAGCGTTGGCCCGGCGCTCATGACGCGGCTCCAGCGACGTCATGCTGCCGCCTGCCGCGGCAAGGATTGCCGCGCGCGGCGCGATATCGGCAGGAAATGTCCAGATGACGGTTCATGCACGCAACAAGTGCAGAAAGCGTGCCACCGTCCCGGGCAGGCCTCCGTGCAGCGCACCGCGTGGCGGCGCTGCCAGGCAGCGGCCAGTAGCGCCCCCGACGCGAGACGAGGTTGCTAGTCGTCCGCGAGGGCCTCGCCGGGGAACAGCGCTTCGCTGAACCCGAACTGCCGCAGGTCACGGATACGCATTGGATAGAGGATGCCCATCAGGTGGTCGCACTCGTGCTGCACCACCCGCGCATGGAAGCCCGACACCGTGCGATCCACCGCCTCGCCCGATGGGGTCAGGCCGCGATAGCGCAGGTGCTTCCAGCGCGGTACCAGGCCGCGCATGCCGGGCACCGACAGACAGCCCTCCCACCCGTCCTCGATCTCCTCGCCCGCGGGCTCCAGGACCGGATTGAGCAGCTCGGTGTAGGGCACGTCATCCGCGTCGGGATAGCGCGGGTTGGACGCGACGCCAAAGATCACCACCTGCAGCGAGATGCCGATCTGTGGAGCGGCAAGCCCTGCCCCGTCGAGTGCGGCCATCGTGTCGCGCATGTCCTGCAGCAGCGCCGCGAGTTCGGGCGTGCCGAATGCCTCTACCGGCCGCGCGACCTGAAGCAGCACCGGATGTCCCATCCGCAGCACGTCACGAACCATGGCATTCCACGCATCGGTCGAGGATGTGCTGGACCCGCTGCATGGCCACCGAAAGTACGCCACCGATGACGTGCAAGTCGATCGCATGCGCACTGTTGCCGCGCCCGGCGGCGAAGTTGGCCACCACGGCAAGCGCCGCATAGGAAAGCCCGAGTTCGCGTGCCAGCGCAGCCTCGGGCATGCCGGTCATGCCGACCATGTCGGCACCGTCGCGCTCGAGCCGGTCGATCTCGGCTGCGGTCTCCAGGCGCGGGCCCTGCGTCACCGCGTAGACGCCGTCGGCGACCATCGGCTCGCCGGCGGCCGCGGCCGCGGCCAGCAGGCTCGCCCGCAGTTGCGGGCAGTACGGTTCGGTGAAGTCGACATGGGTGACGGGCTGGTCGGGCCCCTCGAAGAAGGTGCCGCGCCGGCCGTGGGTGTAGTCGATGATCTGGTGTGGTACCGCCAGCACGCCCGGCGCAAGGTCTGCGCGGATGCCGCCGACGGAGGCGACCGAAATGATCGCGGTCACCTTCTCCTCGCGCAGCGCCCAGATGTTCGCGCGGTAGTTGACCTCGTGCGGGGCGATCGTGTGGCCGTGTCCGTGGCGGGGCAGGAACACCACGTCGCGGCCGCACAGGCGCCCGAAGGTCAGCGCGCCCGAAGGCTCGCCGTAGGGTGTGCGTACCACGCGCCGGTGCGGCGCCTCGATCGTGGCGAGCTTTCCGAGGCCGGAGCCTCCGATGATTGCAAGCATGTGCGTCCTCTGTGCTGGGGCGTATCGGTACGGGCAGGTGCGGGCAGCTACGGGTGCGTCTCTGTTCGTCTCAGTTTGAGGCGCATGCGTCAGGCACCGACCCATCGACCGCCCAGTCGAACGCGCGCTGGCACTGGATGCGTACGGTATCGAGCACCGGCAGCGCGCACGCGTCCGGCCTCATGGCCAGCGGCAGTTCCGTGCAGCCGAGCACCACCGCATCCAGCGAAGCGTGGCGGTCGATCACCCGCAGCAGCCGTCCCGTGTACTCGTCCAGCCATTCGCCCCGCGCGAGCGGCGCCTGGATCGCCTGCACCTCGGCGCGATCGGCCGCATCCGGGATCACCGCCTCGATGCCATGCGCCGCCAGGCGGCGCGCGAAGAACCCGTCTTCCATCGTGAAGCGGGTCGCCAGCAGGAGTACCCGACGGTGCCCAGCGGCGCGCGCCGCCGCAGCGGTCTCGTCGACGATGTGGAACAGCGGCATCGGCAGCGCCAGCCGGTCCGCGAAGGTATCCAGCGACTTGTGCAGGGTATTGTTGCCCAGGATGATGCAGCCGGGATTGCAGGCCGCCAGCGCGCGCAGCTCGGCCTCGAGCAGCGGTGCGATGCCGTCGAACGCGTCCGGCGGCACGCCGTCGCCCGGATAGCGGCTGCGGATCTCGTGGTAATCGATGCTGTGCACGAGCAGCCGCGCCGAGTGGTGGCCGCCGAACCGTTCCTGGGCGAGTTCGTTCAGGAGCCGGTAGTAGATCACCGTGGACGGCCAGCTCGTGCCGCCGAGCACGCCGATCGTCTTCACGGCTGCTGGCCGACCGCGTAGATGCCCGGCAGGTTGCGCCAGGCACCATTGACGTCCATGCCGCAGCCGAACACATAGCGGTCGGGTACCGTCACGCCGACGAAGTCGGCGCGCACCGGCTTCTCCTGCTGCAGGACCTTCTCGCACAGCACGGCGCTGTAGAACGCGCGCACCCCTTCGGACAGGAAACGTTCGCGCACCGCCGCGAGCGTGCGTCCCTCGTCGAGGATGTCATCGACCACGAGCACGGTGCGATCCTTCAGCGGCACATGCGGTGCGACCGGCCAGCGGACCTCGCCCCCGGTAGTGCCGCCGCGATAGCGCGTCACGTGGATGAAGTCGAACTCCAGCGGGAAGCGCAGGCGTGGCAGCAGCTGCCCGGCGAACACGACGCCGCCGCCCATCACCGCCAGCACCAGGGGCTCGGTATCGTGCAGCCGCTCGACGATCTGCACGGCTACCCGGTCGATCGCCTGCGCGATCTCGGCTTCGCCATGCAGCAGCTCGGCGGTTTCGAGGATCCTCCAGGCTTCCGTTCGGTCGATCATCGCTTGCCCATGCTCCGTCCCAGTCTATTCGATCGGCCGCGGCGCCTCGATCGCGCCGGCTGCCTGCAGCAGCAGAGCCTGCAGCCCAGCTTCGTCGATCACGGCCACGCCCAGTGTACGGGCCTTCTCGAGCTTGCTGCCGGCCTCGTCGCCAGCCACCACGTAGTCGGTCTTCTTGGAAACGCTGCCGGCCACCTTGCCACCCGCCGCTTCGATCAGCACGCGTGCCTCGTCGCGCGACAGCCCGGGCAGGGTACCGGTCAGAACGAACGTCCGGCCGGCAACGGCGCTGGCAGCGTCGGCGACCGGAGGCACCCACGCGACCGGCTGCGGCTGCACGCCGGCCTGCAGCAGGGCATCGATCACCTCTCGGTTGTGCGGCTGCTCGAAGAACGTGGCGATGCTCTGCGCCACCACCGGACCGACATCGGCCACCTGCAGCAATTCGGGCTGCGTCGCACGCATCAGGGCGTCCAGTGTCCCGAAATGCCGCGCCAGATCGCGCGCGGTCGTCTCGCCCACGTTGCGAATGCCCAGCGCGAACACGAACCGGGCGAACGAAGGGCGCCGGCTGGCATCGATCGCAGCGACCAGGTTGGACGCGGACTTCTCGGCCATACGCTCCAGCCCGCACAGCTGCGCTGCGCTGAGATGGTAGAGATCGGCGGGCGTGCACACCAGCGGCGCTACCTGCGCGGTGGCAGGGCCGGCTGCGTCTTCGGCAACCGCGCTGGCGACCGCGTCGACAGTCGCGCTGGCATTCGCCGCCACAGTCGCACCCGGGCCGCCCACCAGCTGATCGACCAGTTTCTCCCAGAGTCCTTCGATGTCCATCGCGCGGCGCGAGGCGAAATGCAGCAGCGCCTGCTTGCGCTGTGCTGCGCAGAACAGCCCACCCGTGCAGCGGCTGATCGCCTCGCCGTCCGGCTTCACTACCGCCGAGCCGCAGACCGGGCACAGGGCCGGCATCGTGAATCCGGTCGCGTCCGGCTGGCGCCGTTCCGGCACGATACGTACGACTTCGGGGATGACATCACCGGCACGCCGCACCACCACCACATCGCCAACGCGGACATCCTTGCGCCTGACCTCGTCCTCGTTGTGCAGGGTGGCGTTGGTGACGGTGACGCCGCCGACGAACACCGGCCTGAGCCGCGCGACCGGCGTCAGTGCACCGGTACGTCCGACCTGGATGTCGATGCCGAGCAGTTCGGTGAGCGCCTCCTCGGCCGGGAACTTGTGCGCAAGCGCGAAACGCGGCGCACGCGACACGAAGCCCAGTCGCTGCTGGTCGGCGATCGAATCGACCTTGTAGACGACGCCGTCGATGTCATAGGGCAGCGCTGCGCGGCGCGCGCCGATGTCCCGGAAAAAGGCGAGCAATCCGTCCACTCCGGCCACCATCGCGCGATCGGGGGTGACCGGAAAGCGCAACGACGCCAGCCAGTCCATCAGTGCGCTGTGCCGATCCGCCGGCAGCCGTACGTCGTCCCCGACGATGACGCCATACGCAAAGAACCACAGTCGACGCGAGGCGGTCACCGCCGGGTCGAGCTGGCGCAGCGACCCGGCCGCTGCATTGCGCGGATTGACGAATTCGCGCTCACCGCGCGCGCGCTGTGCATCGTTGATGCGGATGAACTCGCGCCGCCGCATCAGCACTTCACCCCTGACCTCCAGCAGCGGGGGTGCACCCTCGAGGCGCAACGGGATCGCCTGCAGCGTGCGCAGGTTCGCGGTCACGTCCTCGCCCGCTTCGCCGTCGCCACGGGTGGCACCGGTCACCAGCCGTCCATCGACGTAGGTCAGGCTGACAGCCAGTCCGTCGAACTTGGGCTCGACCGCGTAGCCGATCGGCCCGTCGCTGCCGAGCGCCTCGCGCGCCCGACGATCGAAAGCCACCACTTCCTCATCGCTGAACGCATTGTTCAGCGACAGCATGGGCACGCGATGCGCGACGGTGGCGAAGGCCGACGCGGGCGCGGCGCCGACCCGCTGCGTCGGCGAATCGGCCATCGCCAGCCCGGGATGCTCGCGCTCCAGCGCCTCGAGTTCGCGGAACAGGCGGTCGTACTCGGCATCCGGTACCGACGGCGCGTCCAGCACGTAGTACGCATGCGAATGACGATGCAGTTCCTGCCGCAGCCACGCTGCCCGCGACGCCGGATCTTCCGAGCCTGCGATCACGACGGCGCTAGCCGAAGATGCGACGCGCGATCGCGTCCCCGGGCTCGATGCCCCGTGCACGCATCGCCTTGAGCATCGACGCCAGTTGCACTCGGATACGGCCGATGCTCGCCTCGTCGAGCACGCGCCCGGAGTCGTCGACGACGCTACCCGACAGTGCCTGCGCGAACTGCCGCGACTGGGTCGCCATGCGCTCGAACTGGGCGACGGTACCGGGCGTGCGCGGCACGTCGAGCAGCAGCGAGATCGCGCGTACTGCCTGGCTGCGCAGGGCCTGCGGGTCGAGGCCGCCGCCATTGCCGTCGGTCAGCGTGCACAGGGTATTGCCCGCGTCGTCGGCCAGCACGTAGGTATGGTCGGGCAGCGCGCGGAAACCGGCTGCCTCGATCAGTCCGCGCAGCTTGGTGCCGGCGAAGCCACCGCTGGACGCGGCGACGTTCAGGCCGATCGCGACATCGATCGAACTGCAGAACTCGTGCAGCGCGCTGGCCTGGGCCTCGGTGGCCGTCGGGTCGGGCGCCGTGGCGAGCCCGCCGACCTGGTCTGCCGCCCGATGGGCATTCGACAGGAAGGCGTGCAGTTCGGCTGCGGAGGCGGGACCGCGGGGGTCCACCACCTGGATGCGCAGGATGCGGTCGACCGAAGGCTGCCCGCCGGCATCGCCACCCTCTGCACTCGAGACGCCGAGCAGGCCGGGATCGAGCCACTCGGACAGCCTGCGCTCGCCCGACACCTCGGAGCGGATCACCGCCAGCGCGGATGCGTCCGTCGTCACCGGCAAGCGGAACACGACGGGGTACCAGAGCCCGACCGGACCCTCGAGGCCGGTGGCAGGCTCCGCCAGCGCATCGGCACGGCGCGCGCCAGCGCGTGGAGCGGATGAAGCAGCGGCGAGGCCGATCGCGGGGGACGCGTGCGATGCCAGGCTGTCCGGCAACTCGGCGACCGCGCGCGTGCGATCGACGACCGGCTCGGAGCCCGGGTCGAAACCGGGCTCTGCATGGTCGATCCCCGACGGGGCGAACGCGCCGAAGCTGGGCTCACGTCGCTCGTCGACGCGATCGCCAGGCTGCAGCACCGGTTCGGCGGAGACCGGTCGGGCCTGCGCATCGGGAGCCGAGTCATCGCCGGCGCCAACGGGCAGCAGCACATCGTCCTGCGCCGGTGGCAGTGCCTCGTCGAACTTGCGGCGGAACTGGCGCTCCTGCCATTGGTTGTAGATCGCGACCGCCGCCACGGCGAGCACGCCCAGGACAATCAGCGCCCCCTGCAAGTCACTCATCGGTATCGGTCACGCCGCCTGGTCTTCGGTAAGCCGCATCGCCTGTTCCATGTCGACGGTGACCACCCGCGATACACCCTGCTCCTGCATCGTCACCCCGACCAGCTGGTGCGCGCCCTCCATCGTGATCTTGTTGTGCGAGATGAACAGGAACTGGGTGTGCTCGGACATCTTCGTGAGCAGGTTGCGGAAGCGTTCGGTGTTCGTGTCGTCGAGTGGTGCATCGACCTCGTCGAGCAGGCAGAACGGCGCAGGATTGAGCTGGAACAGCGAGAACACCAGCGACATCGCGGTCAATGCCTTCTCGCCGCCGGACAGGAGCTGTATCGACGCATTCTTCTTCCCGGGCGGACGCGCGAAGATCTGCACGCCGCTGTCGAGGATCTCCTCGCCGGTCAGCACCAGTTCGGCATGGCCGCCACCGAACAGCGCCGGGAACATCTTGGCGAGGTGGCCATTGGCCTCGGCGAAGGTCACCATGAGGCGCTCGCGGGTTTCCTTGTCGATCCGGCGGATCGCCGTCTCGAGGGTGCCGATCGCCTCGTTCAGGTCGGCTGCCTGTGCATCGAGGGCATTCTTCTTCTCGGTCGCGCCGCCGAGTTCCTCCAGTGCGGCCAGGTTCACCGCACCGAGGGCGTTGATCTCGACCTGCAGCCGGTTGATCTCGCCGGCGAGCGTGCGCGGGCGCGGGCCGTCCTCGGCCCGTGCTGCCAGCGCAGCCTCGTCGGCCCCCGACTCCGCCAGCTTGGCGGCGAACTGTTCCTCGGTGAGCCGCGCTTCCTGCTCCTTCAGCTTCGCCTCGCCGATCGCGGTGCGCAGCGGCTCGTGCTTCTGCTCGGAAGTCAGCCGCTCCTCGTCGATGCTGCGCAACTGCGCTTCGAGCCCGGACAGGGTGTTGCGCGCAACCGACATCGCCGCCTCGCGCACCTCACGGGTCGACAGGGCTGCCTGCAGTGCCTCGACGATCGGCGCCTCCTCGAACTGCCGCGCCTCGGCCGCAAGCCGATCGACTTCCGCGACCAGCCCCGCCAGTTCGCGCTCGCTCACGGCCACCGCATTCTCGCCGTCCCTGATGCGCGACTGCGCAGACTCCATGCGGTAGCGCAGTTGCTGCACCGCCTGGGCGGCCTGCTGCGCCGAATCGCGGGCCCGCGACAGCTGGGCCTGCGCACGGCCCGCGTCCGAGCGCGTCGTGGCCAGCTGCGCACCGATCGACTGGAGCTGTTCGGCAAAGCGTTGCAGGTTATGGTCGGTTTCGCCCAGGCGCGTGACCTCGGCGGTACGCTCGGTCTCGATCTCGGTCGATTCGCGGTCGATCTGCGCGATCCGCTGCTCGACACGGTCGGCCTGTTCGGTCTGGCGCACGAGCTGCATCTGCGACGAGTGCTGGTTCTGCCGGAGTTCATCGGCGAGCCGGCGCTTCTCGGCGAGGTCGCGGCGCGCGCGGGCCACCCCTTCGGTCGCCTCGATCTGGCGGCCGCGGGCATCCGACAGCTGGCCGGACAGGGTCTCGATCTGCGCCGCCAGCGCCTCGATCTCGCGCTGGCGGGCAAGCACGCCATGCACCTCGGAATCAGGCGCGTAGAACACCACGCTCGAGCGGCTGAGCAGGTGGCCTTCGCGGGTGACCATCATCGCGCCAGCGGGCAGCCGCTCGCGCAGGCGCATGCCTTCTTCGAGGGTGGCGGCGATGGACACCTGGCTCAGCCAGTCGCCCAGCACCGGCTCGGTGCGCGCATCCTCGCAGGTCACCAGTTCGCGCAGCGGACGGCCGAGCGCGCCCAGCGATCCGGTGGTGGCGACGCCGGCGCAGAGCTCGTAGACCGCGACCTTGGCGCCGGGCATGTCGCCCAGCCAGCCCGCGTCGGCCTCGATGCGCTCGACCGCGAATGCGTTCAGCCGCTCGCGCAGCACCGCCTCGAGCGCGTTTTCCCAGCCCTCCTCGATGCGCAGCCCCTGCCAGAGGCGGCGCGCATTGGCCAGGCCATGCCTGGCCGCCCAGTCGCGCGTGGCCTGTGCATTGGCCAGACGGCTCTGCAGCTGCTCGAGGGCATCGCGCCGCGCCTGGACCTTGGTCAGTTCGCGGTTGGCCGCATCAACCGCGGACTGCGCCTCGCGCGCCGCGATCTCGCCCTGGGCCAGCGTCTGCTCGGCCGAGGAGGCGCCCGCCCGCATCTCGGTGAGCTGGCTGCCAAGCGCCGCGACCGCGTCCTGCATCGCTGCCAGCGCCTCGCGGTCGGGCAGCTGCAGCCCGGCCCGCTCGGCGGCCAGCCGCTGGGCGCGCTGCCCGAGCTGTTCGGCCAGCCGCTGCGACGAACCGCGGCGGGTCTCTTCCACCTGCCAGAGCTGTTCGGCCTGTGCCAGCGCCCGTTCGGCCTCGCGCACGCGCGCATGGGCATCGCGCGCCGCCGCTTCCGATTGCGGCAGCAACGCCGCTTCATGCTCCGAGGTGGCGCGCGCGGCGTCGGCCTGGACCTCGAGGGACTTCGCATCGTCCTGCCACTGGGCAAGGCTGGCGATCAGCCCGTCTCGGCGCTCGCTGGTCTGTTCGAGGCGCGCACGCGCCTGTACCAGCTGGACCTCGACGCGCGAACGCGTGTCGCGCAGGTGCGCAAGCTGCTGCTCGAGGCGGGCGACTTCGGCATTCGATTCGTACAGTTCGCCCTGCGCCAGCCGGGTGGCGTCGTTGGCGAGCTGCTGTTCATCGCGCGCGGTGGCTAGGCGCTTCTCGACCTCGCGCAGGCGGGCGGTCTCGGTCTCGAGTTCGATCGACAGCCGCTCGACTTCACGCTGCTGGCGTTCGCGCTGCGCGCTCGCTTCGGTCCGGCGCAGGTACCACAGGAGGTCCTGTGCCTGCGTGAGTTCGGTGGTCAACTGCTGGAACTGGGCGGCCACAGCGGCCTGCGAGGTGAGCCGATCGATCTGGCGCTCCAGTTCGAGCCGGATGTCGTCCACCCGCGCCAGGTTCTGGCGTGCGTCGGAAAGACGGTTCTCCGTCTCGCGGCGACGCTCCCGGTAGCGCGAAACGCCGGCTGCCTCTTCCAGGAAGACGCGCAGTTCTTCCGGCTTGGCATCGATGATGCGCGAGATGGTGCCCTGTTCGATGATCGCGTAGCCGCGCCCGCCGAGACCAGTGCCCAGGAACACGTCGGCGACATCGCGCCGGCGCACATGCTGGTTGTTGATGTAGTAGGCCGAGTCGCCGTCGCGCTCGAGCACCCGCTTGACCGACAGCTCGGCGTAGCTCGCCCACTGCCCGCCCGCCTTGCCGAGGCTGTTGTCGAACACGAGTTCGACGCTCGCGCGGTTCGCCGGCTTGCGGGTCGCCGAACCGGCGAAGATCACGTCCTGCATGGTCTCCCCGCGCAGGTGGCGCGCGGACGATTCGCCGAGCACCCAGCGGGTGGCATCGATCACGTTCGACTTGCCGCAGCCGTTCGGACCGACCACGCCGACGATCTGCCCCGGAAGGCGGATCTGCGTGGGATCGACGAACGACTTGAATCCGGACAGGCGTATTTCGGTCAGGCGCACTTAGGTCGCTTCAACGGTCGGATGGGAACAATCCCGGAGTTTAGCCGAAGGCAACCCCGGGGGCGGCTTGACCGTCCGGAACGTTCGTCGGACACTGCGCCACCGTTCTTTCAAGGGTCAGCACGATGGCGATCGAAGCCCTGGACCATTACAACCTCTGCACCGCCGACCTCGATCGTGCGCGGCGCTTCTACGCCGACGTGCTGGGCCTGCGAGACGGCGAGCGCCCGCCATTCGGCCGCCCCGGGGCGTGGATGTACCTCGGCGAACATCCGATCCTGCACATCTCCACCGCGCGGGTGCCCGATTCGAGCAAGCGGGACGCCTACGACCACGTGGCCTTCCGCGCCTCGGGCCTCGCCGCCACCCGCGCGACGCTCGACCGGCTGGGCATCCGCAACCAGTCGTTCGCCGTGCCTGACCGCAACCAGGTGCAGGTGTTCCTCCGCGATCCGGACGGCGCCGAGATCGAACTGATCTTCTCCGGCGACGAGGCCGCTGCCGAGATTGCCGGCGGCGTCGCGGTCGACGCCACGAGCGGACGCGACACCCGGCCGACACC
>CAIQON010000121.1 GCA_903873475.1 uncultured bacterium | reverse complement strand
GAACTTGTCCTGCATTCCGGTACGCTGGATACGGTCGAGGAGCGTGCGCTGCACGCTCTTCTCGAACCCCGAGTACGCATGAACGACATACCAGCGCTTGCCACTCATCACTCAGTCCGCCCCATCAAGAGTTGCACCAGGTAAAGCAGGCTGGCGTCTACGATCCACAGGAAGATCGCGCTGACTACGCAGAACGCGAAGACGATACCCGTGGTCTGAAGTGTTTCCTTGCGCGAGGGCCAGACGACTTTCCGGGTCTCTTCGATCGACTGCAGCGCGAAGGCGCGAAACCTCGAACCCTGGACGGTCGTCCACATCGAAGCGACCGCAACGACCACGCCAGCCAGGACGCAGACCACGCGTACCACGGCCGGGCTCTGTTCGAAGTGATAGAAACCGTAAAGCCCGGCCACTACCGCGACTGCTGCCAGGACTATCTTGGATGTATCCATGTACCCGTCTGTTCTCGGTAGTGGCATCGGATGGCAGGCCAGGAGGGTGTCGAACCCCCAACCTTCGGTTTTGGAGACCGACGCTCTGCCAATTGAGCTACTGGCCTTCCGACGACACCGAACTAACGGGGCCGCAGAGCAGCCCCGGCGTTACAGTTCTTGCGAACCTTTGCCCGTATCAGGCAATGACCTTGGCGACGACACCCGCGCCAACGGTCTTGCCACCTTCGCGGATCGCGAAGCGCAGCCCCTCTTCCATCGCGATCGGCTGGATCAGCGTGACCGTGATCGAAATGTTGTCCCCGGGCATCACCATCTCGGTGCCTTCCGGCAGGTCGATCGAGCCCGTCACGTCCGTCGTACGGAAATAGAACTGCGGACGATAGCCATTGAAGAACGGCGTGTGACGACCGCCCTCTTCCTTGCTCAGGACGTAGATCTCGGCCGTGAACTTCGTGTGCGGCAGGATCGAGCCCGGCTTGGACAGAACCTGTCCACGCTCGACCTCTTCACGCTTCGTGCCCCGCAGCAGCACACCCACGTTGTCGCCCGCCTGCCCCTGGTCCAGCAGCTTGCGGAACATCTCGACGCCCGTGCAAACCGTCTTCAGCGTCGGCTTCAGACCCACGATCTCGAGTTCGTCGCCAACCTTCACGATCCCGCGCTCGATACGCCCGGTCACCACCGTGCCGCGCCCCGAGATCGAGAACACGTCTTCGACAGGCATCAGGAACGTCCCGTCGATCGCACGCTCCGGCGTCGGAATGTACGCATCGAGCGCCGCCGCCAGCTTGTGGATCGCGCCCTCGCCCATGTCGGACGTGTCGCCTTCCATCGCCTTGAGCGCCGAACCCGTCACGATCGGGGTGTCGTCACCCGGGAAATCGTACTTCGACAGCAGCTCGCGAACTTCCATCTCGACCAGCTCGAGCAGCTCCGCGTCATCGACCATGTCCGCCTTGTTCAGGAACACGATGATGTACGGAACACCCACCTGGCGCGCCAGCAGGATGTGCTCGCGCGTCTGCGGCATCGGGCCGTCGGCCGCAGACACCACCAGGATCGCGCCGTCCATCTGCGCCGCGCCCGTGATCATGTTCTTCACGTAGTCGGCGTGACCGGGGCAGTCGACGTGCGCGTAGTGACGCTGCTCCGTCTCGTACTCAACGTGCGCCGTGTTGATCGTGATGCCCCGTGCCTTCTCTTCCGGCGCCGAGTCGATCTGCGCGTAGCTCTTCGCCTCACCGCCGAACTTGCGCGACAGGATCGTCGTGATCGCCGCCGTCAGCGTCGTCTTGCCGTGGTCCACGTGACCGATCGTCCCGACGTTCACGTGCGGCTTCGTGCGTTCGAATTTTCCTTTGGCCATGACTGATTCTTCCTTGCTAGGTGTACTGACCGATCACTTCTTGTTGATGATCGCCTCGGCAACATTGCGCGGCGCTTCGGTGTAGTGCTTGAATTCCATCGTGTAGGTGGCACGGCCCTGCGACAGCGAACGCAGCGTCGTGGAGTAGCCGAACATCTCGGCCAGCGGCACT
>CAIQON010000120.1 GCA_903873475.1 uncultured bacterium | reverse complement strand
GCCAACACGATCAGATTACCGCAACTTTCGTGGTCCGCCTGCACGCGGGTGGCGAACCCCTTCCGGAAAAGTGCCTCAGCGCATGGGCGCTGTCGAACCCATCGAAGCCTTGAGCGAGACGAGAGGTCCCTGTGGTACCTGGACGAGCCTGCTGTCGAGCCGCTCGAGCGCCGAGATGAGGCCCACCACCATTGCAAAGGATACGGCGAGCAGGGGCAACGTCCAGGACCGGGAGGATCCGGTCAGCGTGCCGTGGTAGCCCACCCCGATGGAACCCAGCAGGATGACCGCGTAGAGGACCAGCCAGACGCCGATCGGCATGAGCGCCTCCAGCACGACGGCGATCCGGGTCGACCGGACGTCGAACATCTCGTTGAGCGCTTCGATGTACAGCGCGGCAACGTCGGAGTTCAGGTCGCGCCGCCCTTCGGCGACCGCCATCCGCCACAGCGCTTCCTGGATCGGTACCGATTCCGCCACCATCTGGCGAATCAGATCGGGATCGCCCTCCCGCGCCGCCTCCAGCGTGAGATCGACATACTTGCGGAACAGGCCCGCAGCCTCTGCCTGCTGGGCCTCGGGCAGGAACGCCGAACGCAGAAAGGCCGTGCCGATGGCGTTGGCCTCTTCGCGCACCAGCGACTTCCGGTCTTCGTAGCGATCGGCCACGAAGGCGAACGTGAGGGAAAGCAGAAACGCGATCAGCCCGAGCATCGCTCCGACGATGGTCGATGTCTGGCCCTCGTTCTCGTCGTTCCTGCGAGTGTTCAGGCGTCCGAGCAGGCGGCCAGCCTCGAAGGCCAGCAGTACGAACACCAGCGTGAAGCCGGCGACGGCATACGGTGAGTACAGGTAGACATCCATGGCGCGGCTGCGAAGGACGGGTCAGGCGGGCAGCCCGAGGGCGCTCACCATCGAAACGTCGCGCCGAACATCGGCCCGTTGAAATTGAAGCTCTGGATCGACTGCCCCGACTTCATCTCGTAGTCGAGGTAACGCCACAGCGCTGTCAGCTCACCCCACGAATAGGAATAGCTCAAGCCTGCGGCAGCCTGCCATGTGAGCTTCGATTCGCCCGTGCCGACGTCGATGTAGAAGGGCGCCGACCAGCGGCTGCCCTGGGCACCCAGCGCCATGCGTCCCTTGGCGCCGACGATCGCATCCCAGAGGGTGGCCTTTGCCTCCAGGTTGCCGGAGCGACCTGCAGGTGCCATGGGTCCGAGGCTGCCCGCGATCGAGTAGTTGAGTTCCTGCTTCAACGAGAAGAGCCGGGTGCCCCCGAAGAGATCGATCGTGAGGCGAGGGTCGGGCAGCACGCGATACTCGCCCGCAAGGGTCCAGACCAGCCCCTTCACCTGCAGCCCGAGCGACGCGGAGGTCCCTGCCGGGATGGTTGTGTTTCCGAGGGTGAAATTCCGGCTGTCTGCCTTGTCGGCAGAAGCATCGAGATAGATGAGGTCGCTGAAAACGCCCCATTGCCCGTTATGGGCCCGCAACGTGCCCATGAACGCAAAGTCGAGGCTGTTCAGAATCTGCTCTGCCGAGACATCGACCGTGGATGCGCCTGCCGGCGCGGGAAACCGGGTCTTTCCGCCAATGGAGGGCAGATAACCGTAGACGGAGCCCGAGTACTGCCAGGCGCCGGGCTGCCCGTGGGATTGCGCGAGAAGCGGCGTGGATATCGAGCATGCGAGCGCCATGGCCATGGCCGACCTGCGCAGACGATTCCGGTTTTCGAACGTGTTCATCAGATGACTCCGCTTTCCTCGCGATCGCGAACGGGCAAGTATCCGACCAGAGGCATGTGCCCGCAAGAGGGCCAAAGGACAGTCCCTCGACTGCACTAAAGTGCAGGCATGCCGCTCGGCGCAAACAGGCCCGGAACCGGGTGCCTAGGAGAGGAATCGAGTCAGGCCGCTGCGCTCACGCAACTGTTCGGCAAGCTGCCCGAGTTGCGCGGGTGACTTCACGTTGAGCTTGCTCATCAGGTTTGCCCTGTGCAGCTTGACGGTGCGCTCCGCGATGCCCAGGCTGCTCGCGATCTGCTTATTGAGACTGCCGGCGATGATCAGATCGAGCACCGCACGCTCGCGCGCACTCAGGGTCGAGAGCAGCGAGCCGGTGCGCTGCGCCTCGTCGCGGACCTTGCGCTGCTCCGCCTCCCGCTCAAGCGCGGTCTCGATCGCCTTGAGCAGGAGTGCGGACTCTGCCGGCTTGGTAAGGAAATCGATCGCACCGGCTTTCATCGCCCGCACGCTGCTTGCAACATCGGCGTTGCCACTCAGGAAAACAACGGGCAACGAACGCTCGCGCTCGTTCAGAACGGCCTGCAGGTCCAGCCCGGATGGTCCAGGCATGCGCAGGTCGAGAACCAGGCAGCCGGGCCGATCGGGCAACTCGTACAGCAGGAAGTCTCCGACCGAGGCATGGCCGCGCGCGTCGTACCCTGCCGCACCCAGCAGGCGCAGCAGCGCGTTGCGCTGGCCATCATCGTCATCGACGACATGGATCAACGGGGCGACGTTCATGCTTGTGGCATTCTCGGATCGGGGGCTTCGCAGGCCTGCGCCGCATGTTCCGGCGGGGATATCGGCAGCCATACGCTCACAAGGGTACCTTCTTCAGCGTGTTCGGCCCATATGCGCCCGCCATGCGCATCGACCAGGGTTCTCGAAATCGACAGGCCCATGCCCATGCCGTCGGCCCGGGTGGTGAAGAACGACTCGAACAGCCGTGTACGGTGTTCGGCGGGGATGCCGTGGCCAAGGTCACGCACGCAGATCGTCACGCTGTGCGCATCGACCTTCAACGAGACCGATACCCGTTGGCGCCCGAGGGGGACGTCAGCGCAGGCGTCCAGTGCATTGAGCAACAGGTTGATCACGACCTGCTGCATCTGGATGCGGTCACCGGACAGGATCGTCCGTCCCTCAGGCACCAGGAACTCCAGCACGACATCGCGCAATTCAGCCTCGGGACGCATGATGGCTTCGACATCATGCAGCATGTCTTCGACGCCGAACGGGAGCTGTTCGACTTCGCGCTGCGCGAGCAATGCCCTGAGGCGCCGGATCACTTCGCTTGCGCGCAGATCGGCGCGGCGGATGTCGCTGATGATGTCTCGAAGCTCGGTGGTCGGCACGCTGCCCCTGGCATCCAGCATCATGATGGCGGCGTCCGCATTGTTCAGTATCGCGCCCAGCGGCTGGTTGATTTCATGGGCGATCGAGGCAGCCAGCTGGGCGCCGATCTGCAACCGGGTAGCATGCGCGAGTTCGGCGCGCTGCCTGAGGATGCTCGATTCAGCGCGCCGCCGCCGCCTGCGCTCGATGACAAGGCCTGCGGTCAGTGCACTCTGCAGCAGGAACAGAACCAGGGCGACGGTGGCCTCGCGCGCATACTGATCGAGGAATCCCGGTGCCTTGTAGTGTGCAATCAGATCAGGCTCGGCGCCGGTGGTCTGGATGCCCCAGCGCTCGACCTGTCGCCAGTCGACGTGCAGCGCCGTGGGCTGGGCTGCAGGCAGGCGTATCGACGCGGGGTCCTCGCCTGCCAGAAGCCGCTGGATGACCCCGCCTGCGATGATCCCCGCATCGACGAACGACGGCATGCGTCCACCGACCACGCCGGTGCCGATGAACGTGTCGTACGGCGCGTAGACCGGAACGGCCGACAGGGCCGCCAGATATCTCGCAGACTCGCGCGGGGACATCTCTGCGCCATCGCCGTTCATGAAATAGCCGGGGGAGAACACGATGGAATCGCCCTTCAGGGCGCCGAGACGGCGGACCAGTTCGGCATCCGGTACCCCTGCCAGGAACTCGAATGTCGCCCGTGGCTGGAAACGAACCATCTCGGCGCGCAAACGGGCTTCAAGCATCCGGTCGTAGGATGAGGCGCCGGTCACGATGACCACCTGCCGGGCCGTCGGATGCCAGCGCAGCGCCTGATCGATCGTGCCTGCAAGATCGTATTCGATCGGAACCCCGATGACATCGGCGGGCAGTGGCCCGAGCTGGGCGCTCGATACGGCGAGGTGCACGACAGGCACGCCGGGGAACAGCACGCTGCGATGCGCGAGAATGAAGGCGAGCGATTCCGGACCCGCAGCCACGATGATGCCTGGCCTGCGCGCCCGGTACTTCACGCGCAGGTAGTCGACCGTTGCGCGTTCGAAATCCGCACCCCTGAACCGGGGTGCGTCCAGGAACTCCTCGAAAAGGCTGCCGCGATGCCCCGGCGGCAATGACTGGCGCAGGCCGCGCTCGACCTCCACGTTCGCGGGCAGCAGGCGACCATTGGAGAACAGCACCAGCACGTTCGAGTCATCGGCCAGGACAGGACGCGGCGACAGCAGCACGGCCAACAGCACCAGCGCCTGGCAGCAGGCCCAGCCCGATCGGCGAATGATCCTGCGGATCGATTGCGCGCATGCCGGCAGGCTGGCGCCGCGGAGAACGAGCGCGCCCGGGCTGCCTGCGCGCCGCCTGATGCTTGTCACCATCGAGTCAGAATACCAAAGTGAAAGGGTGCATGCACCAAGGGGCAGCTGTTTTCCCCGATCGATAGGGTACCTTCGCTGACAATATGTTGTAGATTTCCGGCAGAAGCCGCGCTTCGACAGCGAGGCTCTATGCAGGGTGGAGACCGAGAATGAATGTGACCGTCAACAATGCATTGCGCCGGCTCTTTGCGATGCTTGGCATGCTGGCTCTGCTTGCGCTGCCCGCGCTGTCGAATGCACAGGCGCCTGAGCCTTTCCGGGACGAAGAGCTCGACCAGATGCTCGCGCCGATCGCGCTCTACCCGGATGCACTGCTGTCGCAGATCCTGATGGCCAGCACCTATCCGGCCGACGTCAAGGATGCCGCCGCCTGGTCGAAGGCCAACCCCAAGGTCAGTGGCGACGAGGCGGTGAAGCGGGTCGCAGGCCAGCCATGGGAGCCTTCGGTGCAGTCACTGGTGGCCTTCCCGCAGGTACTGGCGATGATGGCGGCCCGGCCCTCCGATGTGCAGCGTCTGGGCGACGCATTCCTGGCGGACCCGGCACGCCTGATGGATCGCGTCCAGGTCCTTCGCGCGAAGGCCAATGCTGCCGGCAACCTGAAGAGCACCGAGCAGCAGCTCGTGGAACTCCAGAGCGACGCCGGCAAGCAGGTGATCGTGATCGTGCCGGCGCAGCCACAGGTCGTCTACGTGCCCGTGTACCAGCCCACGGTCATGTACGGCCCGTGGCCGTATGCCAGCTATCCACCCTACTACTGGCCACCGCCGCCCGCCTATTATCCGGGCGGCGTCTTCGTGGCCGGGGTGGTGTGGGGCGTGGCCATCAGCGGTGTCAGCAACTCACTCTGGGGCGGCTTCAACTGGGGTCGCAACGACGTCAACATAAACGTCAACCGCTACAACAACATCAACGTCAACCGGCCCATCACGGTCAACAACAACCGGTTCGAACACAATGCCCAGCGGCGGCGCGACGTGCCCTATCGCGATGCCCGCAGTCGCGAACAGTTCGGCCGCAAGACCGACAGCACGATCGACCGCGACGCGTTTCGTGGCCGTGACGGCAAGGACGCCGATCGTGCACGCGCCGCCGAAGCCCTGAAGGCGCGCGGTGCCGACCCGGCCGAGGGACGAAGGCAGTTGAAGGGCGCGGATGCGGGCAGCGGGTCCGCGCGCGAACTGCGCTCCGATCGCACCCCCGATCGCAGCGTGGATCGCACCCCCGATCGCAGCCCGGACCGCACCCCGGTGCGCAACACTCAAGTCGCGCGCGCCGAACCGGTCAGCCAGGGCGCACTGGCCGGCGCACGCGACGGCGGTGCGGCCCGTGCCAACGCCGAACGCGGCCGCGCGAGCGCAGCGGCCATGCAAGGTGGCCATGGTGGCGGCGCGCGCGCAGCCGGCGCCGGTAGACACCGTTGAAGGCAGGAGCTCCGATGATGACAGGACACCCCACCGGCGACTTGCCCGCGGCAGCGTCGACACCGGTTCGAGCGACCCTTGCGCCGTGGCTGCGCCAGATGGCCGGCATCGCGGCGCTGGCCTGCATGCTGGCCGGGCATGGCGCTGCACTGGCGCAGGCACCGTATGCAACGGCCGAGGCGGCGGCCGATGCTCTGATAGAAGCCGTCGCCGCCAACGATCGGACGGCGCTGACGAAAGTACTGGGAAAAGACGCGCCGACCCTGGTGCCGCTCGATCGCATGGATCCCGCCGATGTGCGTGCCTTCGTGGACAAGGCCCGACAGACGCGCTCGGTCAGGATGCTCGATGGCCGCAAGGCCGAATTGTCAGTGGGTGCCGACGACTGGGTGCTGCCGATACCGCTGCTTCAGCGCACCGACGGACGCTGGCAGTTCGACGTGAGCGGCGGCCTGAGAGCCGTCCTGGAACAGCGTATCGGCAACAACGAGCGCTCGGCCATGCGGGCGATGCTGGCCTACCTGGACGCGCAGCGCGAGTACGCCACGGTCGACCGTATCGGCAGCGGCGCACTGCAGTACGCACGCCGCCTGGTCAGCAACCCGGGCAAGCGCGATGGTCTCATCTGGAGCCCCGATCTCGGCGACGAAAGCCCCCTGGGGCAGGCCTTCATCCCCAATCGGCCCGGGACGGGCTACCACGGCTACCACTTCCGGATCCTCACCGGACAGGGCCCGCAGGCGCCCGGTGGCGCCACGAGCTACCTGATCGGCGACCGGATGGTCAGCGGCTTTGCGCTGATCGCCTGGCCGGTCAGCTACGGCCAATCCGGCGTGATGTCCTTCATCGTGAACCACGATGGCGTGATCTACGAGCGCAACCTGGGGCCCAACGGCGCGAAGATCGCCGCCAGCATCCAGCGTTTCAACCCTGACTCGCGCTGGCGGCAGACCCAGCCGTGATCGGCCTGGCCGGCTTTGCCGGCCAGGTGCAAGGCATGGAGCGATGCACCTCAATAAATGGTACTGAGGTACATGGAGGGCGTGGTCCCGGCCGTGCGCGGGCACCCGCTCACGGCGCCAGGCCGGTGCAGCATGGCCGCACTGCAGTCACAGCACCCACTGGCGCAGTGGGCAGGGCTCCGTGTTATCTTTCCGCGACTCGCGAGCAGCGGCAGCGCATCGGTCACCAGTCCCGCCACCCGCAAGCGCTGGGCAGCTTGCGCAGGCCGCGGGCGCGATCCCGCACAAGGATCAGGAGTAGCCATTGAAGCCTGTCTTCCGTCCGCTGCGTACGCAGTTCGCCGCTGAAGTCGCAGCGATCGACCTCATGCAACTGTACGACCCGGACACCCTGGCCGAACTGCGCGCCGGCATGGATCAGTACGGCGTGCTGGTGTTCCGCGACCAGACGTTCACCGATGCCGGACAGCTCGCCTTCGCCGAGCGCTTCGACGGCGTGCTGCATTCCAAGACCGGCATCTCGGCGCTGGGTCGCAACCGCCTGAACAACGAGGCGCTCGCTGACATCTCGAACGTCGACGACGAGGGAAACATCCGCCGCACCGACGACAGGCGCCGGATGTATTCGCTGGCCAACCGGCTCTGGCACACAGACGCGTCGTTCCAGGATCCCGCCGGCCGGTACTCGATGCTGTCTGCGCGCGTGGTACCGCCGTTCGACGCCGACACCGAGTTCGCCGACATGAAGTCGGCCTGGGACACGCTCGACGCCGCGACCCGAAGGCAGATCGACGGGCTGCATGTGCATCACTCGATCGCCTACTCGCGCCAGTCGCTCGGCTTCGAGTTCTCGCCCGAGGAACTGGACAACCTGAAGGGCGCCATCCATCCGCTGGTGCGCACCAACCCGCGCACCGGCCGGCGTTCACTGTATCTCGCCGCCCATGCGACCCGCATCATGGAGATGCCCGTGCCCGAAGGCCGCCTGCTGCTGCGCGACCTGATGGACCACGCCACGCAGCGCCAGTTCGTGCATGCCCATGCGTGGCGCCCGGGCGATCTGGTGATCTGGGACAACCTGGCCACGATGCACCGTGGCCGCCCGTTCGCAGACGGCGTCCATCGCCGCGAGCTGCGCCGGGTGACCACGCTCGATATCGAGCTTTCGCAGGCGGCACCGACCGCCTGATCGTACACCGAGAGGTGCAGCAGCTGGACCACGCGGTAGTTCCTGCGATCGGTGATTTCGCCACCCTGAGGCATGACCCCATGAAGAACCTCGCCGATCGCGTCGACCTCCGCTTCAATATCGTCCTGTTCGGGCTGTTCGCCGCAGTGGCCGTGGCCGGCTACCTTGGCTTCCAGCAGATACGCACGGAACTGCTGAACGAGCAGTTGACGATCAATACCGCCAAGACCGAGGCGCTGGTCAGGCGGGTGGACCAGTGGCTGATCACGCGCAAGACCGAGGTCGCGACGCTGGCCAACACGCCGACCATCCGCTCGATGGACTGGACGCAGTCGGGTCCCTTCCTGAAGGCCAAGCACGAGCAGATGCCCTGGTTCTACATCTTTGCCCACATCAACCCGGACGGTACCTACTACAACTCCAAGGTCGACTTCGCCGGGGGCCAGAACCTGAGCGACCGCGCGCACTTCATCGCGGCGATGAAGGGCGAGGTCTACGCTTCCGACCCCGTCAACTCGCGCACGCTGGACAACGACATCGTCGCGGTAACGAGCCCCATCTACCGCAGCGACCGCAAGGGAGCCGAGATCATCGGGGTGTTCGGCGGCATGATCGACACGACTACCATCGTCGACGAGCTGAAGAAGTTCGCCAACGGCCCCGGGAGCTATGCATTCGCCGTCAACGCGGACGGCATTGCGATCGCCCACCCCGACCCGAAGCGCAAGGGCAACATCAACACCCGCGCGAACTCGCTGCTCGACGACGCCGACCCGGGGCTGAAGCAGCTAACCGCCCGCATGGTCCAGGCGCGATCGGGCTGGGTGCGCACCACGCTGGACGGCCGTACGGTCTACGCAAACTTCGAGCCGCTGACCCAGGCCAGGTGGTACGTGGCCACTGCCACCGACGCCGCCCATGTCGAGAAGTCGCTCGTCTTCGTCAACTGGATGGGGGCCTTCGCGCTGCTGATGCTGTGCGGCGTGGTTGCCCTGGTAGCGCGCTTCCGCCGGTTGGAGTTGCACACGCTGAGCCAGCAGAAGGAGGTGGCCGAGGAGAAGAACCGGGCCAAGAGCGTGTTCCTGGCCAACATGAGCCATGAACTGCGCACGCCGCTGAACGGCATCCTCGGCTACAGCCAGATCCTGCTGCAGCGCGACGGGGGCGACGAGGCGTCGCGCCGCCACCTGCAGATCATCCAGTCCTCGGGGCAGCACCTGCTCAGCCTGATCAACCGCGTGCTCGACCTGTCCAAGATCGAGGCCGGCCGCATCGAGCTCGAGCCTCGGCCGGTCGACCTGGCCAACCTGCTGCAGGACCTGGTGCGGCTGTTCGAGATCGAGCGGGGCAAGTACGGTGCGCCCTTCTCCTGGACGCTGGCGCCGGACCTCGACCGGGTCGTCGTGCTGGACCTCGACCGCTTCAGGCAGATCCTGACCAACATCGTGGTCAATGCCTTCAAGTACGGCAACGGCAGCGAGGTCGTTCTTCAGGTCGCCTCGACCACCGCAGGCCCAGGCAAGGCGCTGGCCATCGAGGTACGCGACGGCGGCCGCGGGATGACGCCGGAGCAGGTCGCCCGGGCCTTCGTGCCCTTCGAGCAGACCGACAGGCGCAGCGAGGGCGCGGGCCTGGGCCTGGCTATCGTCAACGAACTGGTGCGCCTCATGGGCGGCACGATCGCCATCGACAGCCAGCCGGGGCGGGGAACCCGGGTGTCGGTCACGTTGCCCTACGGCCAGGCCGAGGGGGATGCGCTGTACACCCTGCCCGACGGCCAGGGCATGCCCACCGGCATCCGTGGCGCGCGGCCGCGCATCCTCGTGGTCGACGACAACCCCACGAACGTCGACTTCCTGGTCGACCTGCTCGGGCTGACCGGGTTCGAGGTCGTCGCCCACCAGGGCGTGGACGGTGCACTGGACGTGTTCGCTTCGCAGGACTTCGATCTTGTGATCACCGACCTCGTGATGCCGGAGCGGGACGGCTTCGACCTGATCCACGCCATCCGCGGCGGCACCCGACGGCAAGCCACCCCGATCATCGTGGCCTCGGCCAGCGCCTTTCCCGGGGATCAGGTCCGTGCAATGGCCGCGGGCGCAAACGAGTTCCTGTCCAAGCCGGTCGACGCGATCCAACTGCTGCAGCGCATGGCTGTCCTGCTGAAGATCGAGTACGAGCATGGGCGGGGTGCGACTGCGGATGCAGCCGGCGATCCGCCGTCGTCCCTGCGTTACTCGGACCTGCTGCGCTCCGAGGCGGCCCGCGAGGTGGTTTCGCGCATGCGCGAGGCCGCCGAACTCGGCCAGGTCCGGCGCGTGGAGACGCTGCTCGACGGGTTGCAGGACGCGGCAATGCGGCGTGCCTTCGCAGACCTGCTGGGCCCTGCGCTGTCGCAGCAGGATGCTGACCTGGTGCTGGAGGCGCTGGATCGTCACGCGGCGGCACCTTGATGCAGGGCATTGATGACCCGGGTAGTGCCGGGATGGGGGGCAACCGGATACTCGTGCTGGACGACGTGCCCGAGAACCTGCGGCTGATCGGTGAGCTGCTGTCCGATGCCCATGCGGAGGTGTCCTTCGCAAAGACCGGTCAGCAGGCGCTGCGACTGGTCGGAAGGGTGACATTCCAGCTCGCCATCCTCGACCTCAACCTGCCGGACATCGACGGCTTCGAGGTGGCCGACCGCATCCGTGCGCAGCAACCAGACTGCGAGTTGATCTTCTGCTCGGCCTACAACGACCGCGTGCATCGCGACCGCGCCTTCAGCGAGGGCGCGATCGACTTCATCGAGAAGCCCTTCGAGCTTGGCGCCACGCGCCGCCGCTTGCATACGCACCTGGAGCGCCTGGCGCTGAAAATGCGCCTGCAGTCCGAGAAGGACAAGCTCGACACGATGATCGCGAGCATTCCGGACGCGATCGTCTCGGTGGATGACGTCGGGCGCATCGTGATGTGGAATGCAGCGGCCCAGGCCCTGTTCGGCGTGCCTGCGCACGAGGCGCTCGGCGGCGAGGCCGACCGCTTCCTGCCGGGGGCGGTGCTGGCCCTGGCGGGCGGGGGTGGCAGCGCCGATGCCGGCGTGGACGGGCCGGACGCGTCGGCGGCGCCCGTCCCTCTCGGCGCCTTGCATCGCGGTGGCCAGCGCCTGCAACTCGAGGTCAAGCAGTCGCAATGGATGCAGGACGGACGGCGCTACACGACGCACATCCTGCGTGACGTTACCGAACGGATGCTGTACTAAAGACCATACATCGCGAAACACCAATACTTGTGATAGCACCTCGCGCTCACCACCGAGTCGGGTCTTGTAGTCATATCG
>CAIQON010000119.1 GCA_903873475.1 uncultured bacterium | reverse complement strand
GAACGCGCACGCGGCATCCGGTCGACAGGCGCGCGGGCTGCAGGGCCCGTCGCCCGCTCGCGTTGCCCGCTAGCGCCTGACTCGGCGCGGCGCAGGCCGCACGCAGGACTTGCACTGACCCTTGACCGTCACCTCGACCCCTGCGGATCGATACCCGGCAGGCAGGCGCGGACGCAGCGTGGTGGGGACGTCATCCAGGCAGATTACCTGGCTGCAGTCGGTGCACTGGAAGTGCGCATGGTGGTGGGCCTGCTTCTGCCCGGCGATGGTGAACCGCCACACCCGGTCGTCTCCGGGGATCTTGTGCGCGATCTGCTGGCGGGTGAGCCAGTCGAGCACCCGGTATACGGTGACCCGGTCGAGCGGACCGGCCACCGCCGCCTCGATCTCGTGGTGGGTCAACGCCCGGCCTGCCGCCTGCAGGACCTCGAGCACGAGGATGCGGCCCTGCGTGACGCGTGCGCCCGTGGCACGGACCAGTTGCTCGGCCGAGGACACGGCTGCTGGGGAACTACGGCGGGATTCAGGGGTTGCTGCGCGCATGGCTGCCTCCGGAAAGAAGGTTAGCATCGAGGAACATCTTATGCAATCTTGTTGCGTTTGTTCGCCGGGCCCGCGCGCCGCAGGGCGAAACGCCCCGGCAGCATGCCGGCGTTCAGTTGGCAGGGGCCGCGGGCGCGAGCGCCCTCGCCACCTCGTCGATATTGTGACTCATCATGTCGTGATAGGTCAGTGCCCGCTTGTCCTTCGCAGACAGCGCGTCCGAGAAAAGCGTGCCCCCGACGCGGGCGCCGGATTCCCGCGCCAGCTGCTCGACCAGGCGCGGGTCGCTGATGTTCTCGACGAACACCGCGCGGATGCGCTGCGCACGGATCTGCTTCGCCAGTTGCGCCACGTCCTTCGCGCTCGCCTCGGAGTCGGTGTTCACCCCGCGTGGGGACAGGAACGTCAGGCCGTAGGCGCGCGCGAAATAGCCGAATGCGTCATGGCCGACGACCACCCGCCGCTCCGTCGCGGGGATGGCGCCCAGGCGCGCACGGGCCCTCTCGTCGAGTTGCGCCAGCTGCTCGTCATAGGCCTTCGCCCGCGCGCGATAGCCCGCCTCGTGCGCCGGATCGGCGGCCGAAAGCGCGTCGGCGATGTTCGCGACATAGCGGCGGGCATTGGCAAGGCTCTGCCAGGCATGCGGGTCGACTTCACCGTGGTCGTGGCCATGGGGTTGGCCATGCTTGTGCGAATGCGCCTGCGGCTTCACCTTCAGCACGTCCACGCCATCGCTGGCCACCACCAGCGGCCCCTTGTATCCGGAGGCCGCGATCAGCTTGTCCATCCAGCCTTCGAAGCCCAGCCCGTTGACGAACACGACCTTCGCACCGGCGATCGTCTTCGCAGCGGCGGGCGTCGGCGAGAACACATGGGCGTCGCTGTCCGGCCCGACGAGGATGGCGATCTCGACACGTTCGCCGCCGACATTGGCGACCAGGTCGGCAAGGATGGTGAAGGTGGCAACCACCGCCAGCTTCGGTTCCACGGCGGGGGCGGTGGTGGCGGCCGATGCCTTCGATGCATCGGCTCCCCGTCCGCCATCGGCGGAAGGACCGCAACCCGCCAGCAGCATCAGCAAGCCGGCCATCCCTGCGACGAGGGTGCAGCGGCGCGCGGGAAGCACGCACGGGGAGGAGGCGCGATGGGAATTCATGGCGGTGAAGCTCCGGATGGAAAGCGAAAGCTGGCTGCGGGCCCCGCGTCAGCGCTGGAAGTGCGGCGCTCGCAGGTAGTTCGAGACGAGTCCGCCATGGCGCCCGAAGGCCACCGAAAACACGTACAGCGCGCCAGCGGTGAGGATGATCGACGGGCCCGACGGCAGGTTCGCGTGGTAGGACACCAGCAGCCCGACATAGCCGCAGGCAAAGGCCGCGCAGGCGGAGAACACCAGCATCGGACCGATGCCCGCCGTCCAGAAGCGCGCGCTGGCGGCCGGAAGCATCATCAGGCCGACGGTCATCAGCGTGCCCAGCGACTGGCAGCCGGCGACCAGGTTGAGCACCACCAGTACCAGGAACAGGAAGTGATAGCGCGCACCGCCGCCGCGCACCGAGCGCAGGAAGGCCGGGTCGAGGCACTCGATCACCAGCGCGCGGAAGATCACCGCGAGCGTCAGCACGCTCACCGAGGCGATCGAGGCGATCAGCAGCAGCGCCGGGTTGTCCACCGCGAGGATGGCGCCGAAAAGCAGGTGCATCAGGTCGACGCTCGAGCCCTGCGAAGAGATCAGGGTCACGCCGAGCGCCAGCGATATCAGGAACAGCGCGGCGAAGCTCGCATCCTCGCGCAGCGGCGTGAGGCGGGTCACGGAACCGGCAAGCAGCGCGACCGCCAGCCCGACCAGGAAACCGCCGATGGTCATCGCGGTGAGCGAGAAGCCGAACATCAGGAAGGCGATCGCGGCGCCTGGAAGCACCGCATGCGACATCGCATCGCCGACCAGGCTCATCCGGCGCAGGATGAGGAACACGCCGATCGGCCCGCAGCCGATCGCCAGCCCGAAGCAGGCGACCAGCGCCCGGCGCATGAAACCGTACTCGATGAACGGCAGCAGCAGGAGTTCGTAGGGACCGGGCATGGGATCAGGAGTGTCCGGGATGCACTTCGCACAGCGGCGCGCCCTCGTCCCAGGCTTCGGACATCTGGCGCGCGCGCTTCAGGTTTTCGGGGGTGAGCGTCTCGGCGGTGGCGCCCCAGCCGATGCGCTCGCGCGAGATCAGCAGCGTCTCGGGAAAATTGCGCCGTACCTGGTCGAGGTCGTGCAGGACCGCGATGATCGTGCGGCGCTCGCCGCTCCAGCGGCGAACCAGGTCGAGCAGGTCGTCGGTGGTGCGGGTGTCGATCGCGTTGAACGGTTCATCGAGCAGGATGACCGGCGCATCCTGCACCATCACGCGGGCGAACAGCACGCGCTGGAACTGCCCGACGGAGAGCGTGCCGATCGGCCGCGACTCGGAACCGCGCAGGCCGACCGCCGCAAGCGCATCGCGCGCGATGGCGCGCTGGGCAGCGCCAATCGCACGGAACGCACCGCACCGCCGCCAGAAACCCATTGCCACCGTGTCGAGCACCGGGATCGGAAACTGCCGGTCGATCTCGGCCTGCTGCGGCAGATAGGCGATGTCGTGCGGCATCGCGCCGGTGAGGTCGACCGTGCCCTCCGAGGGACGCAACAGGCCGACGATCGCCTTCAGCAGGCTGCTCTTGCCGGCACCGTTGGGCCCGACGATCGCCGTCATCGAGCCGGCCTCGAACGCACCGCACAGATGATGTACGGCCGGATGCCGATCGTAGGCCACCGTGAGGTTGTCGATGCGGATGGAAGCGTTCAAGGCGCGCATGGGCTCAGTCGAGCGCCCACCAGACCAGCAGCCAGAGGACCGCCACCAGGCCGGATGCCGCGAACAGCCGATCACGGCTGCCGGCCAGGAACAACGAGGCAGGACCGGGCGCGGGTACGGCGGCTGAAGGTAGCGGGGTCACGGCGGCAGGCAGCAGCGAAGGCGAGGCAGTGGACGGACGAGGCGGTTGGCCATGCCCGCTCGGCTCGGCATGGGCAGTGGCATGAGGGTGCGCTCGGGGATGGCGATGCGGATGCGCGTCAGGATCGGAAGGGGACTGCATCGTTCACTCCGTTGGCCCCGCAGGGAGGCGGATGAAACCACGTTGCGCCTGCCAGCGCAATTCAGTTGCGCTTTGCCGCTGGCGCGGACGGATCGGTGACGAATCCGATGCGCGTGATCCCGGCCACCCTCGCCTGGCCCATGATTTCGGCCAGCACCTGGTAGCGCGTCTCGCGGTCGGCGCGCAGGTGCAGTTCCGGCTGCGGCTGTTTCGCAGCGGCGTCGGCCAGGCGGGCGACCAGCGCGTCTGCGGCAACCGCCTCACCCTCCCAGAACATCGCGCCGCGGGCATCGATCGCCAGCGTGATCGTCTGTGGCTTCTCCGGGCTCGCCTGGCTGCGTGCCTGGGGCAGGTCGATCCGTATGGAATGGGTCAGCAGCGGAGCGGTGATGATGAAGATGATCAGCAGCACCAGCATCACGTCGACGAACGGCGTGGTATTGATTTCCGCCATCGGCTGCGCCTCGGACGATCCCTGGAATCCGCCGAAGGCCATCATGCCCCTCGCGATGCAGGTTGGCCAGCCGCCGGCATGGCCCCGGGTGCCGCGGCCACGGCCGCGCCCGGGCTCGCGCCCGGGCGGGCGCGCGGGCCGACGGCCAGGGCGGCATGCAGGTCATGCGCAAAGCCGTCGAGCTGGGCCAGCAGCAGCCGGTTCGCGCGCACGAACATGTTGTACCCGAGCACCGCCGGGATGGCCACGGCGAGTCCCGCCGCAGTCATGATCAGCGCCTCGCCCACCGGACCGGCGACCTTGTCCAGGGTGCCCTGGCCCGACAGGCTGATCGCGACCAGCGCGTGGTAGATGCCCCACACCGTGCCGAACAGCCCGACGAAGGGCGCGGTGCTGCCCACCGAGGCAAGCAATGTCTGGCCCGCCTCGAGCCGGGCGGTGGTCGCCACCATCGACTGGCGCAGCGCGCGCGTGATGAAGTCGGACAGGTCGCAGGCAGCGCCCAGGGTGCGGGTGCTGGCCGCGTGCGCGCGCGAGGCCTCGACACCGGCCAGCGCGAGTGCTGCGAACGGATCACCAGCCCGGCCACGCACCTCGTGTTCGGCTGCGGCGAGGTCTGCAGCCCCCCAGAAGGCATCTGGCGTCTGCCGCGCAGCGCGGCGCAGCGCCAGCTGTTCGATCGCCTTTGCCGCGATGAAGTACCAGCTCGCGACGGACATCGCGACCAGCAACACGATCACGACAACGCCGACCGCATCGGTCTGCGCCAGCATCGCGCCGATTCCGTAGGAATTGCTGCCGGGATTGCCAACGGCGGCCGGGTTCAATGTTTCATTCATGGCATCTACTCGTCGAGTCTGAACACGAGGGGAACGGTGACCGAAGCGGCGACCGGCTTGTCACCCTGGCGCGCCGGCACGAAGCGCCAGCGCTTCACCGTCTCGAGGGCCGCCTGGTCGAGGCGGGGCGAACCACTGGTGGCGGCGATTTCAACGCGCTCCGGCAGCCCGGCCGCGCTGACGCTGACCGCCAGCAGCACCCGCCCGGTCTCGCGCAGGCGTGCGGCCGCCGGCGGATAGCGCGGTGTCGGATTGTGCAGGTAGTCGGCATCGAACGACGGCGGCACCAGCGCGGCGGGGCGGGCAGCGGGCGCTGCCGCCGAAACCGACGGCGCGGCAGGGCGCGGCGTGGCATCGAGCGCCGGCGCGAGCGCCTGAGGCGCCGGCGCGGGAGTCAGGACGGGTGCCGGTGCCACCTCTGCCAGCGGCGGCGCAGCTGGGGCCGGCCGCGGCGGGAGAGCCGCTGGTACAGGCGGAGCCGGCCGTGCGACCGGCGGCGGCACCGCGATCCGGGGCGGCTCCGGTGGACGCACGGGTTCCGGCAACGGCGCAGGTGGGGTGATCATCACGACTTCGAGCGGCGGCCGCTCGGGTGCGGGACGCGGTGCCTGAACGTGGAGCAGGAAGATGCAGCCCAGCACCAACACGTGCAAGATGGCCGTGAACCCCAGCGCAAGCCGGCGCTGGCGAGCATCGAATGGCATCTCGCGCACGGCTGTCATGCGCGGGGTCCGCCGCCCGCCCGCGGCCACTTGCCGCACGGCGACGCGCAGCGCACCGGAGAGAATGCATGGCAATCGAGATCAGTACCCGTCCTGGCCGCAGCCACGCCACGCTCGTGCGCGCAGCCGTGGCGGCGGTGCTGCTGCTGTCCATGCTGGCCGGTTGCGCCACCTCCGGCGAACCGGCACCACCGCCGCCCTCGCTGGCGGAGATCGTCGCGTCGGCCAGGGCAGGACAGTCGCCACAGCAGATCATCGAGCGCATGCAGCGCAGCCACGCCGTCTACCGGCTGCCTGCGAGCGAACTCGCGAAGCTGCGGGAGCAAGGCGTACCTGACGCGGTGATCGATTACATGCAACGCGTGCATCTGGATGTCGTGCGGTTCGAGGAATCGGTGCGGGCGCGCAGCTTCTACGGCCCGGGCTGGGGTCCCTGGGGACCGGTACATGGCTGGCGGGACCCGTTCCGGCCATACCCGCGTCGCTTCTGACCGGAGGGACTGCGTGCAGCCTGCCGCAGCCCGCGGGCGGTCGCGTGGTGCGAGGCGTGGCCCGGAGTTTAGCGCGAGGCGGCGGTGGCAGCGGCAGGGACCGCCCGCCGGGATTCATGGGGGTCCGTATCGACAATAGCCCGACGGCTCGAGCGTCAACCGCAGGCGGCGCAGGCCGCTGCCTTCGATCGGCGGCGATCGGTGGACGATCGCACGGCCGCGGTTGCCGGGATAGGCATCGCCCTTCTGCAGGCAGACCCAGCCGGCGCGCGCCTGGTGCACGGCGGCGCCCGGAAGCAGCAACGCGCGGTTGAATGCGTCTGCGGGCAGGCCGCCCATGCCAAGGCGCTCGCGCCGAGCGCCGCCCTCCTCGACCCACTGCGTACCGGGGCCGACATAGGTCGAGAGGATGCGCAGTGCCTGCTCGTCCACATGGAACAGCCTGCACTGGTCGTCGTCGATCGACACAAGCCGGGCACGCACCTCGACGCAGCCGGCGATGCAGGCCATCCAGCGGGACAGCACGAGCACGTCCTGGGCGAACACGCCGAACCGCTCGCCCACGGACGACGCGCAGGCCGTCTCGCCTGCCTCGTGCGGCGCGCCCGGGCGAACGATGGCATCCACCACCGTCGAGCCGGTCGCGCAGGCGTCGCGCCATGCCGCGAGCACGGAATCATCCGGCGTCCGCCGCCAGACGGCGAGGTTCACCGAAGGCTCGTGGATACGCATCAGCGACGAAGGATCGTCGCTGGAAACCGTGCGCATCGCCTGCGCGCCATCGTTGCCGCGGCTGGCAACCGCGAATCGACCGTAGAGTGCCTGCGTCATGTCGGAAGTGTTTCAACGGGATGCCCGAGCATGCACCGGCCACCTCCTTTATGCAACCCATTTGCGCTACTCAGTTGCATTTGATCGGTCAGTCAGGCCGATCGCACGCATGCTGCCGCAACGTGGCGGGCACGGCAATCGCGCTGCGCAAGGTCGTCGCCCCCCCTCCAGCGCGGCGTCGGACGCACCACGCACGCGAACCGCGGACGTTGGCAGGTTTGCAGGTTGACGGGTTGACGGGTTGACGGCAAATATCCGTTATTGCATTATTCCATGCAATCATGGATCAATAGATCGTCGATCAGAACCCGGATGCCCGATGAGCGCTGCCAGAGTCGCGAAGCCCACGTGTAACCATGTCGACACGGCACCAGGCCCGCTCGCCTGCACGCCCCGGCAACTGGAGACGGCCGCCGCGATGTGCCGCGCGATGAGCGATCCGGCGCGCCTGCGGCTGCTGGTGCTGCTCACCGAGCGCGAGCGCTGCGTGTCGGAAATCGTCGCGCATGACCAATCTCGCCTGACCAGCATCTCGGCCAGGCTACAGATGCTGCACGCGGCCAATCTGGTCGCGCGGCGGCGCGAGGCGAAGCATGTCTTCTATTCGCTGGCGGACGAGCATGTGCACCTGCTGCTGCGCAACGTGCTCGGCCATGCGGCGGAGAAGCACTGACGGGCGGCTTGCCATGCCAGCCCGGTCCCGACAACCCGAAGGAGAACGCGATGAGCACCTGCAACCAGCTCCACCACGGCCAACATGCCCATGTCCACGGTGCCGCCTGCGGCCATGTGGCGATCGTCCATGAAGGCCACACCGACTACCTGCACGACGGCCACCTGCACCATGTTCACGGCGACCATGTCGACGAACACGTGCTGCCGGTGAACGCCGCCAACCCAGCGGCCTGCGCGCCGCATTCGTGCGCAGGACACGACACGGCGCATCGCCACGGTCCGGGCTGCGGACACGAGGCGGTCCCGCATGGCGACCATCTCGACTACCTCGTCGACGGCCACCTGCACCACCCGCATGCCGGCCACTGCGACCTGCACGGGGCCGTCGCACCGGGCTGAACTCAGCCCTGCCTGGGCACCTTGCCCATGCGCGCCCGCGGGTGCGCCGCGTCGTACGCCTTCGCCAGGTACTGGAAGTCGAGGTGGGTGTAGATCTGCGTGGTCGCGATGCTCGCATGGCCCAGCATTTCCTGGACCGCGCGCAGGTCGCCGCTCGACTGCAGCACGTGCGAGGCAAACGAATGGCGCAGCATGTGCGGATGCAGGTGCTGGCCGAGGCCCCGCTGCCGTGCCCATTGCTCGACCCGGGTGGACAGCACGCGGTCGGAAATGCGGTCGCCGCGCACGCCGACGAACAGTGCCTCGCAGCCGGGCCTGGCCATCAGCGGGCGCACCTGCAGCCAGGCATCGAGGGCGAGCAGCGCCTGCCGGCCGACCGGCACTTCCCGCGTCCGGCTGCCCTTGCCGGTGACGCGCACGAGCGCATCCGCGGCGCGCACGTCGCCCAGGTCCAGGCTGACCAGTTCGGCGCGGCGCAGCCCGGACGAGTAGAGCAGTTCGAGGATCGCGAGGTCGCGCACCTCGGCCGGCGTTTCGGGCATGCCGCCGAGCAACTGCGACGCCTCGTCCGGGGACAGCACCTTGGGCAGGCGCTTGCCCGACTTCGGCGGTTTCACGCCGATCGCGGGATTGGCGGCGGACAGTCGTTCGCGCACCAGCCAGCGGAAGAACGCGCGCCACGCCGACAACAGCCTGGCGATCGAGCGTCCGTTCAGGCCCTGACCGTGAAGCCGGCCGGCATAGCGCCGGATCTCCTGCGAAGTCAGGCCAGCGAGCGGCGCGTCCCCGGCCAGGCGCAGCAGTCGCAGCACGTCGTATTCGTACGCCGCCACCGAGGTGACCGCGAGGCGGCGCTCGGTCGCGAGATAGTCGACGAAACGCTCGAGCAGCCGCTGCGATGCCGCCGGCAAGGCCTCTGCCGGGGCTGCGGGCGCGGGCGCCGGCAGGTCAGCCGGCAAGGCTCCGTCCCAGGGCGGCCGAGACCACGTCGCCCAGGCGCTTCAGGTACAGCGTGCCCATCTCGGGGTAGAAGCGCTGGGGATCTTCGCTCGCCAGCGTGAGCAGCCCGAACGCCTGCCGGCCGCGCAACGGGATATAGGCAAACGAATGCAGCCGCTCGCCGTCCGCGCCGAACCAGGACGCGCTGTCGAACATCGCGCGGGCGCTGATGTAGGGCTGGGTCAGGCTGTCGGCGAACACGCACGCCTCTTCACTGATCGGGGAATACTCGACCGGCGGATCGTCCCCGGGTGCGGGCGCGGCTGGCGACCACAGTCGCAACTCGACATGCGGTACGGCGAAATCTTCCCGCAGGTGGTAACGGGTGACATGGATGGCGGCGGGCGCATCCGGTGCCGCCAGCAGCGCGACCGTCAGCCGGTGCAGTTTCTCGCTGATCGAATCGTTCTGCTCGCCGAAACGGATCAGCTCCGCCAGCTTGGTTTCGAGCAGCTTGTTCTTGTCGCGCAGGGTCAGCACCTGCCGCTCGGAAATCGGGATCGCGCGCCCGCCGTGCGGATGCGGGATGAACAGGTTCGCCATCATGTCCGAGTGGAGTTCGAAGAACTCGGGGTGCTCCTGCAGGTAGGCCGCGACCTGTTCCGGATTGACGCCTTCTTTCATCCCTTCCCCCATCCTGTCTCGTTCGCCTGCACGCAGGCTGCGCGCCGCTCGCACGGCCCGGCATCGATCGTTCAGATGTCGATCGTACCTTCAAACACGGTGACCGCCGGACCAGTCATGCGCACCGGCATGCCCTCGCCTGCCCAGGCGATCGTGAGCACGCCGCCGCGCGTATGCACGTCGACCTGCGCGTCGAGCAGCCCGCGCAGGTTGCCGGCGACGACCGCCGCGCAGGCGCCGGTGCCACAGGCGAGCGTCTCGCCGGCCCCGCGTTCGTACACGCGCAGGCGGACGGTACGGCGGTCGATCACCTGCATGAAACCGGCATTGACGCGTTTCGGGAAGCGCGGATGTGACTCGATCTGCGCGCCCTGCCCGAGCACCGGCGCCGCATCCACGTCGGCGACCACCTGGACGGCGTGCGGGTTGCCCATCGACACCACCGATACCTCGACCGCGCCGCCGGCGAGATCGAGCAGGTACACGTCAGCGCGTGACGGGGCGACGAACGGAATGTCGGCTGGCGCCAGCCGGGGCGCGCCCATGTCGACCGTGACGCGGCCATCCTCCTCGAGGCGCGGCGAGATGATGCCCGCCATCGTGCCGACACGGATCTCGCGCTTGTCGGTCAATCCCTTCTCGTGCACGAAACGCACGAAGCAGCGCGCGCCGTTGCCGCACTGCTCCACCTCGCCGCCGTCGGCATTGAAGATCCGGTAGTGGAAGTCCGTGCCCTCGAGCCGCGGCCGCTCGACGACCAGGATCTGGTCGCAGCCGAAGCCCAGGTGGCGGTCGGCGAGGCGCTGCCACGTCGCCGTGTCGAAGGCGACGGGCTCGCAGGTGGCGTCGATCACGACGAAGTCGTTGCCGGCGCCATGCATCTTGGTGAATGCCAGCTTCATCGCATCAAGTGTACATAGTCCCGGTACACGCAGCGATCCATCACCACCTCGATGCCGGCCTCGACCGCGCGCAGCGCCGCCGCCTCGTCGACCACGCCGTCCTGCAGCCACAATCGCTTCAGGCCGAGCGCGATGCAATCGTCGACGATCTCCGGCACCGCGTCGGACTGGCGAAACACGTCCACCAGGTCGATGCCTGCCCGCACGCCTTCGGGAATGTCGCTCAGCGTCGCGTAGCAGGTCTCGCCGAGGATGGCTGCCTGGCCGGGATTCACCGGCACGATGCGGTAGCCGAACGACTGCATCGATCGCGACACGCCATGGCTGGGCCGGTCGGGCTTCGGCGACAGGCCGACCACCGCGATCGTACGTACCTCGCGCAACAGCGCACGCAGGCGGTCGGCATCGGGATTGCGGAACATGTGCTGCCTCCTCAGTAGGGCGACGGTTCGCCGGGTGGCCGGGTCTTGAACCGCTTGTGCAGCCAGTGGTACTGCTCAGGCATGGCAGCCACCGCGGATTCGATGAATGCATTCATCGCCCGCGCGCCGGCGACATCGTCCAGCCCGGCGCCTGCGGATGCTCCGGTCCACGGCGGGTGTATCCGCACCCGGTAGCCTGCGCCCCCAGGCAATTGCTCGGTGATGCACGGCAGGACCACGGCACCGGTCAGCCGCACGATGTGCGCCAGCGCGGGTATCGTCGCCGCCTGCACGCCGAAGAACGGCACGAACACCGAATCGCGCGCGCCCAGGTCCATGTCCGGCAGGTAGTAGAGCGGCAGGCCCTCGCGCATCGCCCGCAGCACCGGCCGAAGACCCTGCTGGCGCGACACCATCCTCACCGAACCGAACCGGTTGCGCTTTTCGCGCAGGAAGGCATCGAAAATCGGGTTCTTCTGCCGGCTGTACAGCGATACCGCGCGGTACTCGGCCGCCAGACGTTGCGCACCGATGTCGAGTCCGACGAAATGCGGTGCCAGCAGCAGCACCGGCCGCCCGGCGCAGGCCCGGTAGTGCTCCCAGCCTTCCACCCGCACCACCCGCATCAGGCGCTCACGGCTCGACCACCATGCGATGCCACGATCGAGCACGCTGCGCGTGAACGCCGCGAAATGGGCGCGCGCGAGCCTCCGGCGGTCGGCCTCCGGCAGGTGCGGAAAGCAGAGCGCCAGGTTGGTCAGGACCACGCGCCGGCGCTCACCGGCAAGGTGGAACAGCACCAGCCCCAGCGCATGCCCGACCAGCGCCAGCAGCCGGAACGGCAGGAAGTGCAGCAGCCAGACCAGCAGCAGGGCGATCCGGGTTCCCATCAGTGGCCGCCTGGCGGAGGTGGTGGCGGTGGCGCCCCGGCCGGCCGCTTGTAGCGGTTGTAGCTCCAGAGATACTGCGCCGGGCAGCGTGCCACCACCGCCTCGACCGCGGCATTGATCGCGCGCGCTGCAGCCACCGGGTCTTCGGGCAGCGGGTCGGGCAGCGGGTAGAACTCGAGCGCGTAGCCCCGGGCGTGCGGCAGGCGGCGGGCTACGGCCATCAGCACGGTCGCACCGGTCGAGCGCGCCAGCCGTCCCGCCAGGGTGATGGTGTAGGCCGGCCGGCCGAAGAATTCCGCCCAGACCCCTTCGCCTGCGCCGGGCGCCTGGTCCGGCAGAAGACCAACCGCCCGCCCGGCGCGCAGGGCGCGCAGCATCGCGCGCACGCCGCCGAGGTCGGCGGTGACCAGTTCGACCTGCCCCTGACCCCGGCCGGCCCTGATCAGCGGATCGAGCCAGCCGAGCTTGGGCCGGCGATACATCACGGTGATCGGCCGTGCCAGTCCGTACCACTGCAGCATGATCTCGAACGCACCGAAGTGGGGCGTCAGGATCAGGACCCCGCGTCCACGCGCGTGTGCCGCATCGAAATGCGCCTGGCCGACGGTCACGCGCACCCAGCGGGCCACGGCCGCCTGCGGCCGCCGCCAGAAGCACGGCAGTTCGGCGATGGTGCGCCCGGCCTCGGCCACTGCGCTGCGCAGGATGCGGTGGCTTCCCGGCGGGTCGCCAAGCCCCGACCGGGCAAGGTTCTCGCGCAGGCGCTCCCGGTAGGTGCGGTCGCAGGCATAGGCAGTCCAGCCGAGCGCGGCGCCCAGCCAGTGCAGCACGCGCAGCGGCACGAAGCCGAACAACCGGATCAGGAAGCGCAAAATGGATTCATCGACATCGGAGTCTGGGACGACTCTGATATCCTAGCGCCCTTTTTGCCTGCAACCCCCAAGGTTTCAGGCGTATCGGGCCGGCAGGCAGTCGCCGTGCCTTTTCGAGCATTGCCAGCATCGGTCGCGCACCCTGCGCCGGCGTCCTTTTCCTTTACAGCAGACGGGTTTCCCACATGAGCGAATTTCTGTTTACCTCTGAATCGGTATCGGAAGGCCATCCCGACAAGGTTGCCGACGCGATCTCCGATGCCGCCCTGGACGCCATCCTTGCCCAGGACAAGCACGGCCGGGTCGCCGCCGAGACGCTGGTGCACACCGGCCTGGTCGTGATGGCCGGCCAGGTCACCACCAGCGCCCAGGTCGATTACGCCCAGGTCGCACGCAAGGTCGTGCAGCGCATCGGCTACACCGATTCCGACATCGGCTTCGACTACAAGAGCTGCGGTGTGCTGGTCTGCTACGACCAGCAGTCGGTCGACATCGCCGCGGGCGTCGACGAAGGCAAGGGCCTCGACCTCGACCAGGGCGCGGGCGACCAGGGCCTGATGTACGGCTTCGCCTGCGACGAGACGCCGGAACTCATGCCGATGCCGATCCACTACTCGCACCGCCTGATGGAGCGCCAGGCCGAGATGCGCCGCAACGGCAAGCTGCCGTGGCTGCGTCCGGACGCGAAGTCGCAGGTCACCATCAAGTACGTCGACGGCCGCCCGGTCGGGATCGACACGGTCGTCATCTCGACCCAGCACACGCCCGACATCTCGCACGAACCGCTGACCGAGGCGGTGATCGAGGAGATCGTCAAGCCGGTGATCCCGGCGGCGCTGCTCAAGGGCGCGCGCTACCTGATCAACCCGACCGGCCGCTTCGTCATCGGCGGCCCCCAGGGCGATACCGGCCTGACCGGCCGCAAGATCATCGTCGACACCTACGGCGGCTACTCGCGGCACGGCGGCGGCGCGTTCTCGGGCAAGGATCCGTCGAAGGTCGACCGCTCGGCCGCCTACGCCGGCCGTTACGTCGCGAAGAACATCGTCGCCGCCGGCCTCGCCAGCAAGTGCGAGGTGCAGGTGGCCTATGCGATCGGCGTGGCCAAGCCGGTGAGCGTGCTGGTCGAGACCTTCGGCACCGGCAAGATCGCGGACGAGAAGATCGCCAAGCTGGTCGAGCAGCACTTCGACCTGCGCCCGAAAGGCATCATCCACAGCCTCGACCTGCTGCGTCCGATCTACGAGAAGACCGCGGCCTATGGCCACTTCGGGCGCAACGAGCCCGAGTTCACGTGGGAGAAGACCGACAAGGCTGCTGCACTGAAAGCCGACGCCGGCATCTGATCGACACCACGCACTGCCGTACCGGAATGCCCCGCATCGCGGGGCGTTCTGCTTTCTGCCTGCCGGGTCAGATATGCAGCACGCTGTGTACCTCGCATCCGGCGAGGCGCCCCCGCCCGAGCAGCGACGGCAACTCCAGCAGGAACGCCGCACCGGCGACCACGCCGCCCACGCGCGCCAGCAGTTCGACAGCCGCCGCAGCCGTACCACCGGTCGCCAGGACATCGTCGACCAGCAGCACGCGGGCACCTGCGGGCAGTGCGTCGCGATGGATCTCGAGCGAGGCGGTACCGTACTCGAGCGCGTAGCTGACCGCCTCGACGCCCGCCGGCAGCTTTCCCGGCTTGCGCAGCGGCACGAACCCCGCCGCCAGCTCGCGCGCGACCAGCGCGCCGAAGATGAAACCACGCGCCTCGATACCGGCCACCCGCGCGATCCCGGCGGCGCGGAAAGGGTCGGCCAGCGCCGAGGCCGCACGACAGAGCGCAGCCGGATCGGCCATCAGCGGGGTCAGGTCGCGGAAGGTGACGCCAGGGATCGGAAAATCGGTCACGGCGCGGACCATGGACCGCAGATCGTCATGCAGACCCACCATCGAGACACTCCTGCGGAGGGGCTGGCGCCCTCAAGAAAGCGAGGCAACCGCCGTAATGGACAGGATATCGCTGGCCACGTGTGCCCCGCCCAATGTTGAAAAAAATATCGGTCAGCCAGTTGCGCGTCGGCATGCACGTACACGAACTGTGTGGCTCCTGGCTGGACCATCCGTTCTGGCGCACGCGATTCCCGGTGAAAGAGGCGCGAGACATCGACCGCCTCGCCGACGGCGGCGTCGCAGAGGTCTGGATCGACGTATCCAAGGGGCTGGATGTCGAGGATACCGGTGGCGATCAGCCAGAGGTCTCGCGCGCGGATACCGATCGGCGGATAGACGCGGAGCAGGCGCGCGAGGTCGATGTACGCAGGCCTGGCCGCGCTTCGATGGGCGCCGAACTGGAGCGCGCCTCGAGCATCTGCCAGAAGGCCCGCGGCGCGGTGATCTCGATGTTCTCGGAAGCACGAATGGGCCAGGCGATCGATTCCGAGGGCGCGCTCGATCTGGTGGACGAGATCAATGCATCGGTCGAGCGCAATCCCGGCGCGCTGATCAGCCTCGCCCGGCTGAAGACAGCCGACGATTACACGTTCATGCATTCGATCGCGGTCTGCGGGCTGATGCTCTCGCTGGGCCGCCAGCTCGGCCTCGATGGCCGCCAGTTGCGAGACGCCGGGCTGGCCGGGCTCCTGCATGACCTGGGGAAGGCCGTGGTTCCCGCGGGCGTGCTGAACAAGCCCGGCGAGTTGACCCAGTCGGAATTCGACCTCGTCAAGAAACATCCGCAACTGGGCCATGCCATCCTGATCGAGGCGGGCACGGTGGGTGAAATCGCACTCGACGTCTGCCTCCACCACCACGAGCGGATGGACGGCACCGGATACCCGTACCGCCTCCAGGGCAGCGCGATCAGCCTGTACGCGAAGATGGGCGCGGTGTGCGATGTCTATGACGCAATCACCTCGAACCGCCCCTACAAGAACGGCTGGAATCCCGCCGAGTCCATACGGCGGATGGCAGAGTGGTCGAAAGGGCATTTCGACGAACGTGTTTTCTACGCATTCGTGAAGAGCGTCGGCATCTATCCCGTCGGATCGCTGGTGCGGATGGCATCGGGCCGGCTCGGCGTCGTGACCGAACAGAACGAAGGCGGGTTGACCACGCCCCGGGTGAAGCTGTTCTTCTCGACGAGTGCCGACGCGCGCATCCCCCCGGAGATCATCGACCTGTCGCACAAGGGCAAGGCCGACCAGATCGTCGGGCGCGAAGATCCGGAGAAGTGGGACTTCCGCGACCTCGACACGATCTGGGCCGACGACCCGGCGCCCCCGTCACGTCCGAAAGCGGCGTGACGCGCGAACCCCGCGCCGGCGAGGGGCGTGGCAGGGACGGGTATGCGTGCGTCGGAACGAACATGCCAGCACCGACAAGTCCGCATCGGCAAGTCAGGTAAAAATGCCTGCATCCATTCGTTCTCCTGGGTTACACTCCGGCCGCTTCGAGGAGCGCTGCAGCAATCGTCGGCCCGAGGATCGTCCAGATCCCGACCGGCGCCGATTGCCAGGCTCGAAGCGGTCTGGTCTCTGCAACGGCGCTCGCAAACTTTTTTCTGAAAAGAAAGGGGGGCGCGAGATGAGCGCCGTACTGAAATCCGCCGTAACCGAAGACTTCAAGGTAGCCGACCTTGCCCTGGCTGGATGGGGCAACAAGGAAATCGCGATCGCCGAGACCGAAATGCCCGGCCTGATGGCGATCCGTGAAGAGTTCAAGAGCCAGCAGCCGCTGCGTGGTGCCCGCATCACCGGCTCGCTGCACATGACCATCCAGACCGCCGTGCTGATCCAGACCCTGGAAGCGCTG
>CAIQON010000118.1 GCA_903873475.1 uncultured bacterium | reverse complement strand
GGTCATCGCCGACCGGCACCTGGTTCGCGCGATAGATCAGGATGTCGGCGGCCTGCAGCAGCGGGTAGCCGAGGAAACCGTACGTCGACAGGTCTTTTTCCGAGAGCTTTTCCTGCTGGTCCTTGTAGGTCGGCACCCGTTCCAGCCAACCCAGCGGCGTGATCATCGACAGCAGCAGATGCAGTTCTGCATGCTCCGGTACCTTGGACTGCAGGAAAATGGTCGCGTGCGCCGGGTCGACGCCGCCGGCCAGCCAGTCGATCACCATCTCCCAGGCGTTCTGCTCGATCACTTGCGGCGTGTCGTAGTGCGTGGTCAGCGCATGCCAGTCGGCGACGAAGAACAGGCACTCATGCTCATGCTGCAGGCGCACCCAGTTCTTGAGCACGCCATGATAGTGGCCCAGATGAAGTGCGCCAGTCGGACGCATCCCCGACAGCACGCGATCGGCATACATCGTGTTCGACTCCGTTGGTGGCGAACGCGGGAAGCGCGCTCGCAAGTCACCGAGTATAAGCAACCCGGCGCATTGCCACCGTCCGGATGGCGATCAGCGCGTACCCAGGATCGCCGCGCTGCCGCGTCCCTGACGGGTGATTTCAGGCGGGTCGCGCGTGAGATCGATCACCGTGGTCATCTCGATGCCGCATGAGCCGGCGTCGAGTACCAGGTCGAGTTCGTGCTCGAGACGTTCGCGGATTTCCGCACCGTCATTCACCGGCAGTTCGTCGCCCGGCAACTGCAGCGTCGAGCTGAGCAGCGGCTCGCCGAGCTCTGCCAGCAGCGCCGCCACGATGCGGTGTTCAGGCACCCGCAGCCCGATGGTCGATCGCTTCGGATGCATCATCCGGCGCGGCACCTCGCGCGACGCCTCCAGGATGAACGTGTAGCTGCCGGGGGTGGCCGCCTTCAGCAGCCGGAACTGACGGTTGTCGACCCGCGCGTAGCGGCCGAGTTCACCGAGATCCTTGCACACCAGCGTGAAGTGGTGGTGCGGCTCGAGCTGGCGGATGCGCCGGATACGCTCAGCCGCGTCCTTGTTGCCTAGCTGACAGCCGAGCGCGTAACAGGAATCGGTCGGATAGGCGATCAGCCCGCCCCCGCGCACGATGGCGGCCGCCTGTCGCAGCAGGCGCACCTGGGGGTTGTCCGGATGGATGACGAAGTATTGCGACATGGCGAGGGCGGTCGGCGGGCGACGGCGGGACAAGCAGGTAACGGGCCCGCGCCGGCGCCGGCCGATACATGCCGCCGCGACGGCGCAGGGCGTGCTTGCGAAATTTCCTCGACCGTAGCACGCTCCGCCGTCATCGACAGCACCGGCAACACACACGGCCTGCCCGCCCGCTGCGGCCGCAGACCCGAGCAATGCAGGTCCCACCCGCCGATGGAGGTGAAACATGTACAAGCACATCCTGTTTCCGACCGATGGATCCGATCGGTGCGCCCATGCGCTCGCGCACGCGATCGGGCTGGCCAAGGCCGTCGGCGCCCGCATCACCGCACTGCATGTGGTCCCGGAGTACTACCCGCCCGTGTACGAGGACTCCGGGCCGTTCGATCCCGAGATCGAAGCCCGTTTCGAACGCGAGGCAGTCAATCGAGCCAACCGTTTCCTGGCACAGGTCACCGAGGCGGCCGAGGCGGCGGGCGTATCGGCCAGTTCAGTGCATGTCACCAGCTATCACACCGCAGACACCATCATCAAGGTGGCCGAGGAGCAGGGCTGTGACCTCGTGGTGATGTCCTCCAGGGGGCGCAGCGGCCTGGCAAGCCTGTTGCTGGGCAGCGAGACGAAGAAGGTGCTCGCGCATGCGCGCACCCCGGTGCTGGTCTGCAAGTGACGGCAGCGTTCGACCTCACGATCCGCAACGGCACGCTGTCGACCGCGAGCGAGACTTTCTGCGCGGACATCGGCGTGAGTGACGGGCGCATCTCGGCGCTGGCGGAGCGGTTGCCGCCAGGCAAGACCGACATCGACGCCACCGGTCGCTGGGTGCTGCCCGGCGGGGTCGACAGCCATACCCATATCGAACAGCGCTCGAGCAGCGGCGTGATGTGTGCCGACGACTTCGCCTCGGGCACCACCTCGGCGGCATTCGGCGGCACCACCACCATCATGTCGTTCGCCGCGCAGCACCGGGGCGACAGCCTGACCGACGTGGTCGCCGACTATCACGCCCGCGCGGCAGCCAAGGCGGTCGTCGACTATGCGTTCCACCTGATCATCTCGGACCCGCGCCCCGAAGTGCTCGACGTCGAGCTGCCGGCGCTGATCGACGGCGGCATCCGCTCGTTCAAGGTCTACATGACCTACGACAAGCTGAAGCTGGACGACGGGCAACTGCTCGAGGTGATGGCCGTCGCGCAGCGAGAGCGCGCGATGGTGATGGTGCATGCAGAGAACCACGAAGTGATCCAGTGGATCGCCCGCCGTCTGCTCGACCGCGGCCATCGCGCGCCGCGCTTCCATGCCGTCGCCCACGCGCCGGTAGCCGAGGGCGAGGCCACGCACCGTGTGATCGCGCTGTCCACCCTCCTCGACCAGCCCCTGCTGATCGTGCATGTATCGGACCCGGTAGCCATCGGCCATATCCGGGCCGCCCAGACGCTGGGTGTGCGCGTGCATGGCGAGACCTGTCCGCAGTATCTCTTCCTCACCGCGGACGATATCGACAAGCCCGGCATGGACGGTGCCATGTGGTGCTGCAGCCCGCCACCACGCGATGCAGCCGCCCAGGAAGCCGTGTGGCGGGGATTGCAGAACGGAACGCTGCAGCTCTTCTCGTCCGACCATGCACCGTACCGATTCGACGCGAGCGGCAAGCTGCCACTGGGCGGCGACACCACCTTCAAGGAAATGGCCAACGGCGTGCCGGGCATCGAGTTGCGGCTGCCGCTGCTGTTCTCGGAAGGCGTGATGGCCGGACGCATCACGGTGAACGAATTCGTCGCGCTGACGGCGACCAACCATGCGCGTATGTACGGCCTGCATCCGCGCAAGGGCACGCTGGCCGTGGGATCAGACGCCGACATCGTGCTCTGGGACCCGACCCGGCGCACCACGGTCGACTGGTCGATGCTGCATGACAACGTCGGCTACACGCCGTATGCAGGACGTGAACTGCGCGGCTGGCCGGCAACGGTGATCCGACGCGGCGAGGTGATCGTCGACGGCGGCCGGTTGAACGCAGCGCCCGGCTCCGGGCGCTACCTTCGCTGCGACGTGCCGCAGCCGCTGCGCATCGAGCGGCCTGCGCCGCCCGAGCGCCGCCTGTTCAGCTGAACCGGCAGCCTACTTCTGCAACGAGTCGCGAATCTGCCGCAACAGCACGACCTCTTCCGGATCGGCTGCCGGAGCGGGCGTCGGTGCATCGGCCTTGAGGCGGTTGATCCACTTGACCAGCATGAAGATGATGAAGGCGAGGATGACGAAATTGATGAGGATCGTGATGAAGCTGCCGTAGGCAAGCACCGGAACCCCCGCCTTCTTCAGGTCGGCCAGATTCATCGCCACGCCGGGCGGCACTGCCTGCAATGCGATGAAGAAGCTCGAGAAGTCGAGCCCGCCGACGACGCGTCCCACGACCGGCATGATCAGGTCGCCCACCACCGAATCGACGATCTTTCCGAAGGCCGCGCCGATGATCACGCCGACGGCGAGATCCATCACGTTGCCCTTGATCGCAAAATCCTTGAACTCCTGCAGCATCCCCATGAAACCCCCTGTTTGCATTGAGTGAAAAACCGCGCACGTGCCGTGCTGAAACAGCCGCCGGATGATAGCAGCGTGATCCTGATGCCGCGAGGCCGGCAGACTCCCCGGAAGGTTCGATGAAACTCCTGCTCGTAAACCCGAACATCACCGACCGCATCACGGCATTCATGCTGGACGAGGCGCTGCGCTCGGCCGCTCCCGGCACGCAGGTGCAGGCAGTTTCCGCGCCGTTCGGCACGCAGTACGTCGAGAATCGTGCGGAAGCGGCGATCGCCTCCCATGCCGTGCTCGAAGCAGTGGCCACCCATGGCGGCGGCTGCGATGCCGTGATCGTCGCCGCCTTCGGCGACCCGGGCGTCGAAGCGGCGCGCGAACTGTTCGACATGCCGGTGGTGGGCATCTCCGAGGCAGCCTTCCACATGGCGTGGCTGCTCGGCCGCCGCTACTCGGTGGTGTGCCTGACCCCGCGCCTGCGCACCTGGTACCTCGAATGCGCGCGCGACACCGGCCTCGACGGCAGGCTGGCCAGCGTCCGCGCACTGCCGCGCCTGGACGCCGACATCACCGAGGCGCGCGACGCCGCGCGCGACGCCCTGCTGGAGCAGTGCCGTCGTGCCGTCGAGGACGACCAGGCCGAGGTGGTGATCGTGGGCGGAGGGCCGCTGGCTGGCGTTGCGCGTGAGATTGCCCACCTGCTTCCGGTGCCGGTGATCGACGGCGTGAGTTGTGCCGTGCGGCTCGCCGAGGCCCTGGTCGGGTTGCATCCGGCGGTGCCCTCGGCGGGCAGCTTTGCCCGCCCGCCGGCCAAGCCCGCGCGGGGCCTGGGCCCGGCACTGCAGGCGCGGATTACCCGCGAAGGGGAGTGACCGCTGCGAGGCCTGGCGCCAGCACGTCGCTGCCGTAGGCCGCGATCGGCTGTGGCGGCGCCCGGAACTTGCGCACCTTCGAATGGCTGATGCCCATGCCGACGAAGGCTTCAGCCATCTTCACGCCCGCCACCACCGGATCGATCACCGGCACGCCGGAGCGTTCGGACAACGCCTCATCGTAGCCGCACAGGCCGGCGCACGCGAGGATGACCACCTCGGCCTGGTCGCGGCTGACCAGTTCCTGCACCTGCACCGAGAGGTCGCGCAGCGCCCGCTCGCGATCGGTCGCAGCCTCCTCGACGTTGATGTTGATCGCGCGCACCGATGCGCACTTGGATTCGAAGCCGTAGAGCCGGACCAGGTCCTGCTGGTAGGGAATGAACTGCTCGAGCATCGTCAGGGTGCTGAAGCGGTGGCCGAGCAGGCAGGCCATCGCCATGCTGGCCTCGGAGATCGACACGACCGGCATGTCGAGCAGTTCCTTCAGCGCATAGATGCCGACATTGCCGAAACCCGCGAGCACGACGGCATCCGGCCGGTCCTCGGCCACGCGCCGGCGCACCGCCTCGATCATGTGCGGCGCGCTCATGTAATCGCCATAGGCGCAATCGATGCTGCGCGTACCGTTGGGCGAGGACAGCCCGGTGATCGTGGTGCCGGGCAGCGCGCGCCGGCGTGCCGAGGCCAGGATCACGTCGAGCACCACGGCGGATGTATTCGGATTTGCGACCAGCAGTTTCATCGTATTCCCGGCAGGTTCTGGTGGATGGAGAGGCGGCGGGCAGCCCGAGCCACGCGGGTCAGGCGCCCAGCACTTCCGGGTTGACCACGTTCACCGGCTCGCCGCGCGCGCAGGCCAGGACCTGCTCGAACGCCGATTCGAACATCGTCTCGAAGCGGTCGCGCGTGACGTAGCCGACATGGGGAGAACACACGACGTTATCCATAGAGACCAGGGGGGCGTGCGCGCCGACCACCGGCTCCTCGTCGAACACGTCGAGCGCGGCGTGGCCTGGCCGGCCCGCGCGCAGGGCCGCCAGCAGCGCGCCCCGCTCCACCAGCGCCGCGCGGCTGGTATTGACGAACAGCGCGTCCGGCTTCATCGCGGCGAGGTCGGCCGCGGTCACGATGCCGTCGGTCTCGGGCAGCATGCGCAGGTGCAGCGTGACGATGTCGGACGTCTCGAAGAACGTGCGCTGGTCGGGCGCCGTTTCATAGCCCGCCTCACGCGCTCGCATGAGACTTCCGGCACGGCCCCATACCTGCACCTTCATGTCGAACGCGCGGCCGTACGAAGCGACCAGCGCACCGATCCAGCCATAGCCGAACACGCCCAGCGTCAGGCCGCGCAGGCCGCGTCCGAAGCGCGTCTGCCAGCGCCCCTCGCGCAGCGCAACCGCCTCCTGCGGAATGTGGCGCATCGAGGCGAGGATCAACCCCCAGGTCAGTTCTGCGGTCGTGTAGGACGGCCCGGTGCGCGTCGTGCAGACCAGCACGCCGCGCCGCGTGCAGGCCGCCACGTCGATGTGCGGGATGACGCCGGTCTGGCTGATGATGCGCAGGTTCGGCAGGCGCTCGAGCAGGCTCGCGGTGATCGGCGTGCGTTCGCGCGACAGCACCAGCGCGTCGAACTCGCCCAGGCGCCGCCCGAGTTCGTCGACATCGGTGAGTGCGTCGCGGAACACGGTTACCCGGTGGCCGGCGAGTTTCCGGTAGGCGTCGAGCGTCGGCACCACGCCGAGGAAGTCGTCGAGGATCGCGATGTTCAATTCAGGGCTCCGGCAGGCAGGCAGGCGCGCCTGCGGGGCGCAGGATCCGGCACGGACCCACGCCCACGCAAGGACGTCAGTTCAGCTGGGTGACGAACTTGGTGACGAGGTAGCCGTCGAAAGTCTCTGCGCCGCCCTCGCTGCCGTAACCGCTGTCCTTCACGCCGCCGAACGGCGTCTCGGACAGCGCGATGCCGAAGTGATTGATGTTCACCATGCCGGCCTCGATCGCGTTGGAGATCGCGGTGGCGTTGCGCGAGGAGCGGGTGAACGCATAGGAGGCCAGCCCGAAGGGCAGGCTGTTGGCCCGGCGCACGACCTCGTCGAAGTCGCTGAAACGCACGATCGGCGCGATCGGACCGAACGGCTCCTGGGTCATCAGCTTCGAGTCGTCCGGCAGGTCGGTGATCACCGTCGGCGAGAAGAAGTTGCCGGCGCCGTCGATCCTGGAACCGCCGACCAGCACCTTGCCGCCGCGGCGGTCGGCATCGTCGACGAAGCTTTCCATCGTGGGCACGCGGCGCTGGTGGGCGAGCGGCCCCATCCGGGTGTCCTTGTCGAGGCCGCTGCCGACCTTGAGCGACGATGCCACCGCCGCGAACTTCTCGACGAAGCGGTCGTAGGCCTGCTCGTGCACAAACATGCGCGATGGCGACACGCACACCTGGCCGGCGTTGCGGTACTTCATGTTGGCGAGCAGTTCGGCGGCGCGGTCGACATCTGCGTCCTCGAACACGATGGCCGGGGAATGCCCACCCAGTTCCATCGTGCAGCGCTTCATCAGCGAGCCGGCCAGGGTGGCCAACTGCTTGCCCACCGGCACCGACCCGGTGAACGAGATCTTGCGCACGATCGGCGAGCGGATCAGGTAGTCGGACACCTCGGCCGGGACACCCCAGACGATGTTGAGACAGCCGGCCGGCAGCCCGGCGTCGGCGAACACCTGGGCGATGATCACCACCGCACTGGGTGCATCCTCGGGCCCCTTGAGCACCAGCGTGCAGCCGGCGCCGATCGCGGCAACCACCTTGCGGATCGCCTGGTTGAACGGGAAGTTCCACGGCGTGAAGGCCGCGCAGACCCCGATCGGCTCGCGCAGCACCAGCTGGCGCACGCCATCGACACGCGGCGGGATGACGCGGCCATAGATGCGCCGGCATTCCTCTGCATGCCATTCGCAGTGTTCAGCGCCGCCCATCACCTCCGCCAGGGCCTCGGCATACGGCTTGCCCATGTCGAGCGTGATGCCGCGTGCCATCTCGGGCGCACGCTCGCGGAAAAGGTCGGCCGCGCGCCGGAGGATCTTCGAGCGCTCGACCGGCGAACTCTTCTTCCACGACTGGAACGCGCGGTCGGCCGCCCCCAGCGCCGCGTCGAGGTCCTCACGCGACGCATGGGGCAGCCGGCCGATCACCGCGCCGGTCGCCGGGTTGGTCACGTCCTGCTCGACCCGCCCCTCGGCACCGATGAACCTGCCGTCGATGTACAGATAGAGCGGAGGGTAGGCAGGC
>CAIQON010000117.1 GCA_903873475.1 uncultured bacterium | reverse complement strand
GCACGAAGGCCATCGCGACGAACATCGAACCGTAGAACAGGCTGGCCATCGGCATCGCGGCGAAATCGCGCAGCCCCAGACCGAGCCACCGGCGCACCGCTGCGGGCGATGCGACCCGTGCGGGCGGCGGCGTGGCCGGACCCTCCGGGGCAGCGCCGCCGTCGGGCACTGCCCGGCCGGCGTGCCCGCTCTCAGCCATCGCTCAGCACATAGGCCGCGCCGGCCTTGGTGCATACCTTGCGCACCAGTTCATCGAGCATCTCCGGCACCGGTACGCCCTCGCGCAGCCGCTGTGCGCGCTGCTGGTACTCAGGGTCGCCAGGCACCATCACGGGCTGCGCCGGATCGGTCGGCTTCACCGCGCGCAGGTAGTCGAGCATCTCGTCCATGTCGTGCTCGAACTCGCCTTCGTCGCGGAACAGCTTCGGATCGAAGGCCATGAAGAAATGCCCGATGTTATCCGGCGCGGCCGGGTCTTCACGCTGCAGCCGCAACGGCTGGAACGCCGCGCCGGACAGCGTGGCCGAGAGCATGTTGACCACCGCCGCCAGCCCGTAGCCCTTGTGGCTGCCCAGCTCGCGCGTGCCGCCCAGCGGCGTGATGTTCTTCAGCTTGAACGCACGCGCCGAATCGGTCAGCGGCTGCCCCTGCTCGTCCACCGCCCAGCCGGCCGGCAGCGGCTTGTGGTTGAGCCACTTCAGCTTCAGCTTGCCCACGGCGACCGTGGTGGTCGCCATGTCGAGGTTGAACGGCGCGTTGCGCTTCGCCGGCGCGGCGACCGAGATCGGGTTGGTGCCGAAAACCGGCTCGGCGCCGAAGGTCGGTACCATCGCCAGCCCGCGCGAAGAAGTCATGGAGACGCCGATCAGCCCTTCGCGCGCCGCCATGTCGGTGTAGTAGCCGGCCGCGCCGTAGTGTCCCGAGCGGCGCACGGTGACCATCGCCATGCCGATCGCCTTCGCCTTCGCGATCGCCATCGACATGCCCATGTGGCCGGGCACATGGCCCAGGCCGTTGTCGGCATCGAGCAGCGCGGACACCGGTGTCTCGCGCACCACCTTGATGTCCGGCTTCATGTTCAGCTTGGTCGCCAGCTGTTCTTCGTAAACCGGCAGCATCGAAAGCCCGTGCGAGTCGATGCCGCGCAGGTCGGTCTCGGTCAGGATGTCGGCGGTGATGTTCGCATGGGCCTCGCTCTGGCCCCATGCGCGCAGGATGTTGAAGCTCTGTTGCCGGATGCGATCGGCCGGGATGAACAGCATGGTGACGCTCCTCCATTGTTGCGGGACTGCGCGCCGGACTGCGCCGGCGTTCGTGAAAGTCCGACGGCTACCAGCCGAGCGCGTACGCCGGGCGCCGCGGATCGGCTCCACCGCTGAGCACGCCGGTGACCGGGTCGACCACGATCGCACATGGCGCGCCCGCGAGCCAGGTGTAGTCGTCCCACCAGAACGTGCGATGGCCGAGCGCTGCGAGTTCGGACTCCACCGTGTCTTCGATGCGCCCTTCGAGCGCGAGCTGGCCGGGGAAGTACGCGTGCGGCTCGAACGACCCGGGGAAGCTGTAGCTGGAGAACCGCGGTGCCTCGATCGCGGCCTGCGGGTCCATGCCGAACAGCACCACGTTCAGGAACACCTGCACCATTGCCTGGCACTGGACGTCGCCACCCGGCGTGCCCAGCGTCATGAACGCCTTGCCGTCCTTCAGCGCGAGCGACGGGTTGGGCGTGAGCCGTGGCCGCACGCCGGGCGCCACCGACGAGCGGTAGCGCGGGTCGGCCCAGGACTGGGTGCCGCGCCCGGAGCAGACGATGCCGATGCCCGGCACCAGCGGCGAGTTGTTCGAACCGTCCGACGGCGTGACCGAGAACGCATTGCCGTGGCGATCGATCACGCACGCGTACGAGGTGTCCCCGAGCGGCGACTTGTCCGCCGGCTCGGGCACCGGCAGCGGCGCGAGGCGGGCATCGCCCTGGTTGCGCGGATCGCCCGGCGGCGGCATCTCTGGCCAGGCGCGGTCGGCGCGGATCAGCGCGGCACGCTGGTCGGCATAGGCCTGCGACATCAGGTCGTCGATCGGCACGTCGACGAAGCGTGGATCGCCGAAGAAATGATGGCGGTCGGAGAACGCGAGCTTCAGCGCTTCGGTCAGCACATGGATGTAGCGCGTCGAGTTGTGCCCGTAGGACTTCAGGTCGTGGCCCTTGAGCAGGTTGAGCGTCATCGGCACCACTGGCCCCTGGCACCAGGCGCCGCAGCAATGCATGTCGATGCCAGCGAAGGTGGTGGACACGGTCGGCTCGAGGCGCACGCGGAACTCGGCCAGGTCTTCTGCGGTCATCAGGCCGCCGCTCTCGGCATGGAACTTGACGATCGCGCGCGCGATGTCGCCCTTGTAGAACGCGTCGCGGGCGGCCTGCAGGCCGGCCATCCGGGCATTCGCCCCGCCCCTCGACGCTGCCGCGCGTTCCTCGTCGGCCATGTACTGCATGGTGCGCGCGAGGTCGGGCTGGCGCCAGATCTCACCCGGCTCGGGTGCACGGCCGTTCGGGAAGAACACCGGGTAGCTGGTCGGGTAGCGCTTGTACGACGCCTCGTTCTCCTTCAGGAACTCGGACATCAGTTCGTGCATCGCGAAGCCGTCGCGCGCGAAACCGATCGACGCCGCAGCCACTTCGCCGAAGCTCATCGTGCCGTGCAGTTCGAGCGCAGTCAGCCAGGCATCGGGCGCGGCCGGCACGATCGAGCGGATCGAGGTGGCCGGGATCTTCCCGCCGTGGTGCTTCATGAAGTAGTCGGGCGTGATCCGGCGCGGCCAGACGCCCAGCCCGTCGATCGAGATCAGCTTGCCGGTGTCGGCCTTGAAGATGATGATCGGGGCAACGCCGCCGAAGCTCACCTTCTCGGTCTGGGTGACGCCGAGCGCGATGCCCGCAGCCACGCCGGCGTCGATCGCGTTGCCGCCCGACTCGAGGATCTGGAACGCCGCATGCGAGGCGAGGTAGTGTCCGGCGGACACCATGTGGCGGGTACCCATGATCGGGGGGCGCATCGACGGCATGGCGGCTCTCCTGCAGGAATCGGTCTGTGCGCGGAATCTACTCCGAGCGGGCTGGTGCCGCCAGCGACCGGGTGAGGGAAACCCCGAACGCCGACACCGCTGCGAGCACCAGCAGGTCGAGCAACGCATAGAACGCGCCGGCGGCGAACGGCGGGTTGGCCGCGCCAATGACTGGCCCCAGCCCCGGCACCGCTGCGCGCCAGGTCCAGTTGCCGAGCGCCGTACCGTACAGTTCCATCGCAAGCGCGAGCACGAACATCACCGAATACAGCGCCCGGTCGCGACCGAACGCGAGGCAGCCGGCGTACAGCATGAACAGCAGCGTACCGAAGCGGTCGATGTCGCCGAACCAGGCGTACACCGCCCATGCCGAGCCGGGAACCAGCACGCACAGCACCGTCGCGCGCACCGGCAATCGCGCCGCCACCAGCACGCCGAGCGTCATGAGCAACGCGTGGCCAGGGGGCACGAACAGCGGCAGGTTGCCGAACTGGTAATCGTAGATGCCCCAGCCGAGCGCCAGCACGGCTTCGCCGAAGCCGGCGATCAGCATGCACAGCAGCAGCGAGCGCCGCTCGGCCGATCCGCCCACCCGGTAGAGCCAGGCCCACACGGCAAACGCCCAGGCCGTGGCGAGATGCTGCCCGGTCCAGCCGAGCGCGCTGTCGAGCGCCAGGCCGCCGGTAATGACGGCCAGGATGTGCAGGACGGCGAAACGCGGTGGATTGCGCCAGAGCAGCACCGGGGCGCGGACCCGGACCTCGACGGCGCCGGTGGAGATCGACGGCATGCGCGACGTTAGCACGAGACGATGAGGCGGCACGCCGGAACGGCAGCCGACACCCTCGCCTTGCGCGACCGCCGCGCTGCGACAGGCGGTCGTGTGTTCAAACGACCGCCGCGCTGCAACAGGCAGTCGTGTGTTCAAATGACGTTTTACTTCTGAGCCTTCGCTGCCTGGCCGCCTTGAAGTACTCCATCTTCAGTCTCGCCCGAAACGCGGTGAACCATCACCGCGACTGGCCACTGGCCTGGCG
>CAIQON010000116.1 GCA_903873475.1 uncultured bacterium | reverse complement strand
CGCCCGCACGTCTCCTACCGTCGCTCCCAGCTCGTGGTTCACCAGGACCCGCAGCGTGCCGTCACCGTTGTCCAGCACCCCGATCCCGTCCGGGATGCCGTTGAACATGTAGCCATTGCCCGCCGTCTCGCCCGCCGAGATCACTTCACGGAAGGCTGCACGACCGGAGGTGCCCAGCAGGTAGGTGTCTGCCGCGAACGCCTTGCTGGCGTCGACAGTCGGACCGGTGGTGTACGTCTGGACGGTGGTCGCGGCGGTGTAGTCGAGCGCCTCGTCGACCGCCGTACTCAGGCTGAACGTGCCGTTCGCGTTCTCGATCAGGTAGCGGAAGTTATCGCCGTTAGCCTTCATCGGGTAGCTGTCGCCCCCGTTGGCCATGAAGTTGAGCGTGACGACCGTGATCTTCGCCGGCGCAGAGGCGACCTTGGCTCCGTCGTTGTAAAGGTTGACGCGCTGCCCGTCTGCCACCAGCGCGATATCGTTCACGCGCGCACCCGCGGCAAAATCAGGATCCCATGAGAACGCAACGCCGCCGATCTGCGGGAAGCGGCCCTGCAGCGTACCCGCCGCCACGCCGTGCTCGAGGATGGCTTTCAGTCCTTCGGGCGTGGTGTCGAACACCATCAGCTGGTTGTTGAAGCGCAGCGAATTCTCGATGTCGAGCTGCGAGACGCCACCATCGGGCGGCAGATAGTCGACCGTACCATCCGCCTTGGGCGGGGAGATCGCGCCGATCTGGGCGCGGATACCGCCGCCGTTCTTCAGCGACACCACGAACGTATTCGCCGCCTCGGAGCCCAGCGCCTGGATCGCGGCATTGCGGTTCGCGTCGGCGGTGAGATTGCCGAGGTTGGTTTCCTCGGAACGCACCTTCGCGCGTTCGCCTTCGAGATAGACCGTCGAGTACCCCAGGACGTTGCCATCCTTGGCGCCGATCACCGACTGCACCGCATCGACGAGGGTCTTGACCTGGCCGCCCTTGGTGCCAGCGGCGAAGGCCGTGGTCGCGAGCTGGGCTGAATCCACACTCCACGCAGCAGCGACGTTCGCGTCGGTCGCGGCATAGGCGCCGTTGATGCCGACGTTGGTGGCGAGGCTGTCGACACGGATGTTGCCGGCGTTGTCGAAGTCGACGACCAGGCGGCCGAGATAGGTGTACTCGTTGTCGGTGTTCACCAGCAGCGTGTTGCCGCCGGTCTTGTCGCGGATCACCACCGGATAGGTGTCGGCGAAGTTGGCCGCATGTCCGGGGAACGCGACTGCCGTATCGTTTGCGTCACCCAGCCGGGTGTTCGAACCAGCGCCCAGGATGATGTCTACCCCGGAGAGTTTGGTCGCGAGCAGCCTCTCGTTGGCCAGCACCTGCAGGTGCGACATCAGGATGATCTTGTTCACGCCCTGCGCGATCAGGTCGTCGATCACCGGCTGCAGCTGCGTGGCCAGCAGGTCCATGTTGTCCACTTCGCCGTTGGCGCCAGGACCGGTCGGGAACCCGCGCACTTCTGTCCCGGAGGGCGAGGAGATCGCCTCGAGCAGTTGCGTGGTTACGCCCACCAGGCCGATGCTCTGCCCACCCTCCTGCAGCACGGCTGAGGGGACGATACGCCCCTTGTTGGCGCTCGCGAGTTCAAGGCCAGGAGCGGCCGTGGTGTTCGTGTAGCGGCTGGCCAGGTCCGCGTCGCCGCTGAAGTCGAGGTTGGCAGACAGGTACGGGAACTGGGCGCCCACGTAGCCGCTGGCCGGGATGAACGCATCGCGGAACACGCGCGAGCCGAGGTCGAACTCGTGGTTGCCGATGGTCGATGCCTCGACACCCATCAGGTTGTGCAACACGATGTCTGCCGCGGCGATCGGCACCGTCGCGGTCGCCGCGATCGTCGAGCCGCTCACCGCGTTGAGCGCCGGGATCACCTTGCTGTCGGTGCCGGCAGCGAGGAACGGACCGGGGATGAAATTGTCGCCGCCCGCGAGCGTGATGCTGTTGGCGTAGGCGTCCTCGAAGCGGTCGATCATCGCCGCCATGCGCGGCGCGGTCGTCGAGGCGAGAAGACCGGCCTCACCATCCGCGAAGTGCAGCAGTTGCAGCGTGTAGGTCTGGTTCTGGTACACACTGACGGTCTTCGACACTTCGTTGGTGACCACCAGCAGCGACTTGCCGTTCGGGCTTTCGGCCGGAGTCACGAAAGCGAGACCCTCGGGCGACTCGTCGCCCGGCCGGCGCAGGTACTGCACGAAGCTCACCGAGAGCGGGTTGGTGACGTCATACACCATCACGCCGCCACCGCCACGCTCGAGGCCGACGAAGGCCAGGGTGCGATCGCCGACGCGGCCCACGGTCACGCCCTCCGGCTCCGGACCCTTGTTGTCGGAGCGGGTGTCGTCGAACAGGCCGCTGCCGGCCGCACCGGTGAAGGCGCCGCCGGTCGCGACGAACTGCTCGATGTGCGAGCCACTGTCGAAGACGATCGCACCGTCCGAGTTGAGGATCGAGAACGAGCGCGCACCGTAGGCAAGGATGCTGTCGATGTCACCGTCGCGATCGGTATCGCCGTTGTTGCCGGGCGCGTTCGAGACGGTCAGGCGTCCGATCTCGGCATTGGTCTTGAGCGCGGTGCCGTTCGGGAAGCGCGTGGCGTCCAGGTTCAGGACGGAGACACGGGCGGTCTCGTCCGGGGTGATGAAGTCGTCCCGGTCATCGCCCTCGTTGGCGATCAGGTACCAGGTGCGTCCGTCGGCGCCGGCGAACGAGGTGATCGCATCGGGCATGTACTGCCCGAACACCGGCTGGTCGGTCTGCAGGTTGGTGGCAACACCGCTGCTCGCCCCGTCGCGATCGCTGCCATCGAACGGCAAGCCGAGGAAGCTCTTGAGCCCCAGCGGAACGATGCCGGTGAAGGTGGCCCGCGCGATGTCCAGCACCGCGATCGCATTGTTCTCCTGCAGCGTCACGAAGGCGGTGCGCCCGTCGGCAGAGATGGCGATGTACTCCGGCTCGAGATCCTGCGCGACCGTGACAGTCTCGAAACCGGTCTCGCCCGCCATCAGGCGAACACCCGCTGCCTTGAGCGCATCGCGCTGGCTGTTGAAAGCGGCAAACGAGGCAGTGCGCACCGTGGCGGCCGCGGCGCCGCCGCTCAGGTCGATGATGCTCACCGAGCCCTCGGGGTTGGCGACGGTCGCCATCGCCGGGGCGGTGGCCGCGGTCGCCTGCTCGGCCTCGTTGGCCACCAGCACCGTGCGACCATCCGCCGAGAACGTCAGCATGTCGGGCAGCGCGCCCACGGTGACGCTTCCCTGCACCATGCCGGCGCCGACGGTGGCATCTGCCTTGAGGAGGAACACCGTGCCGGGCTGGGTCTTGTCGACCGCGGCGACCGCGACGGCGACCACGCCGTTCTTGACCGCCACGCTGTTGACGTCGTTCGATCCGAGGCTGACCGTACCCAGCAGCGTGAGGCTGAGATCGGCGCCGACCGACAGCACCTGAAGCCCGAGCGGGGACGTGACGAACAACCGGTCGCTCGCCGGATCGAAGGCCGATATCTCGGCACCGTTCGCGAGCGAGATCGACGAGGCCTGCGCGAAGGCCTCGGTCTGGGTCGGCGTGAGCGACAGTCGGTTGGCGACCGTGACATTGGAGAACGACCGCGCATCCACGCCGGCGCGGTCCTGGACCGTTGCCGTGTCATTGCTGGCAGAAGCATCCGCGAAGGAGACGCGCACCGGCTGCGCGGCATCGAGTGCCGACGCGAGCTTGAGCTGTACCTGGTTGCTGGCCACCTGCACGCTGCTGATCGTCGCCGCGCTGCCGTTGGTCACGGTGAACTGGCTCACGGAAGGCAGGTTGTCCATGTCCAGCGGGCGGTCGAAGTACAGGGTGATCACATCGCCCAGCCCGTCGACACTGGCGTTGATCAGCCGTACCGCGCTCTGGCTTTCGCGCTGCGTCTGGCCTACGGCATTGAGGGTCGTTGCATCCTTGATCGCCTGCTGGAAGGCGGTATGGGTGCTGCTGAAGGCCGTGCGATCAGCCTCGATCTCGGCGCGCACAGCAGTGATGTTGACGCCACCGACGGTCGGCCGGGCAGCGACCTGGTCGATCAACGTGGTGGCAAGGGTGCCGATGCCGGTAGCGGTCAGTGCGTTGTCGCCCAGTCGATCGGCCAGGGTCGAGAAGATGTCGCGTGCGATGTCGTCGCGTTGCGCGTCGCCTGCGCCGGTACTCGACTGAATCCGGGTGACCAGATCGGTCACCATGTTCGCAACCAGGACCGCACCCTTCTGCAGGTCGAGGCCCGCGCTGCGACGGGCTGCATCGGTAGACTGCGTGGCGAGGATCGGGTCGAAGGTCAGTCCAGTGCACCCAGGCCGAGCGCCTTGAACACTGCGGCTTCGGCGTTGGCCACCGAGCCTGTCTTCGCCACCATGTCGGCCACCAGCGTGGTGAGCGGCGTGACGACAGTTGCGCCCGCAGGGGCTTTCAGGATGCCCTTGAATTCCAGTCCGGTCGAAATGTCGGTGCCGCCGAAGGCGACCAGTGGGCCGCTCGTGCCGCCCGGCAGGGTGAAGTTGCCCTGGGCGTCGGTGGTGGTGCTGGGTTCACCAGTGTCGAGCTGCCCATTGCCATTGACGTCGATGAAGACGGTCGCCCCGCTCAGATAGCCATCGATGGCCGTTCCGGTCACTGGCGCCGGTGCCGCCGGTACCGCCGGTGCCGCCGGTGCCGCCGGTGCCGCCGCGCTGCCGCCTGAATTGCTGCTCGCCGCGACCGCTGTCACGCCGACGGCACCGAGCGCGACCAGCCAGCCAGTGGATCCGATCACACTGCCGGACACCGGACCGGCGGCTGCGGTGCCGGCTGCAGGGGTAGCGCCTGCAGCGGTGGCAGACCCGGCACCGCCACTGGCAGCACTGGTCGTGGCTCCGGCCGCAGTCTCGGCCTGCGCCAGCAGGATGGGCGCGGCGCCCGTGGCGGTCGGTGCGGCCGTGACCACAGCGTCCACAGCCATCGGCTCTTTCGGTAAGCCTTCGGTGACCTCAGGCTCTTCCACGAGCAGGTTCCGGCGTCCGGCCGGTCGGACCGGTACCGGCGCGGCTGCAACCTCGCCGCCCATCGGCAGCCGGTTGGGTACACCCGCAGCGGCAACCGTCGTCCGGACGCGCGGCGTGGATTCACCGGTGCCCGCCTGAGCAGCTGCAGCGGTCGGGGCGGAGGGGCTGGGCGGAGTTACGGGCGCGGTCATCAGGTCACCTCGGACAAGTTGCCGGAAACGGAAACTCGGGGATTGGGAGGTGAACCTTACGAGGGCCGTGTTTCGGGCCCGTGACGCTTGAGTTACATGACACGTTCAGCATCGGCGCCGGCCGCAGCCGACACCGATGCGATCGACTGCGACTCAGGACGCCAGCGGCGCGCCTCCCCTGCCCAGCTCGGCGGCCCGCCCGCCGACCAGCTTGTCGAAGGTGCTTTCCGGATTGATCAGGCCCCGCTCGACCATGAAGTCATAGGTACGCTGGAACTCGGCTGGCGAATAGAACTCCGGATGGTTGTAGCGCAGCCGGGGCAGGTGCAGGTCGGAGGCCTCCAGCTTCACGATGTCGGCCGGCACCTCTGCGGTGAGGTGGTGCAGCCAGGGGCGGATGTCCTGGTTGATCTTGTCGACCGCGCGGATGTGGGCGCGGCGCAGTGCATCGAACAGTTCGGTGTCCACCGACGGGTCGGCCACTTCGAGGCCATTGTAAAAGGCCTCGCAGATGATCTTGAAGCCGAGCTTCTCGGCGGCAGAGATCCACGGCTCCATCACGGCGGCGGCCTGGATGCGGCCTTCCATCACCGCCTTGAAGCGCTGGTTGGGCACGCCGATGTGGACGGTCTTCACCTGGTCCTGCTTCATGAAGCCGGCCAGCATGCCGAGCGTGATGTAGTGCGAGCCGGCATGGTAGTTGACCGCGACCTCGACGTCGGCGAGGTCCTGCGGCACGTTGTACGGTGAATCGCCGCGCACGATGATCGCCTGGGTCGACACGGCCGCGCGCTTGGTGATCACCTTCACGCCGGCGCAGGTATCCTGGGTGCGGCGCATCTGGCCCCATTCGCAGGCGTGGTAGACCGAGAATTCGCCCTTCTCGATGCCCTCGTGCCAGAGGAACGACTGGATGGCCGAGTGCTGCTTGATCGGCGCATCCGCGGCCGCGATCATGGACTTGCGCTTCTCGGGCAGGACCAGTTCGACGTCGACGCCTTCGTCGATGAAATAGCCTTCGGCCTTGGCCACGATGTCGGGCAGCGAGAACACGGCGTTGTTGAGTTCGATGCGGGTTTGCTTCAGCGGCGCGGTCATGATGGAAATCTCCTGTCGATCAACTTGAGAGCACATGCAGCAACGAAGGGCTCGACCTGCAGGTCAGCCCGGTTTGAGTCCGATGGACCGGATCACTGGCGACCAGCGGCCGATCTCGGATTCGATGAAGCGCTGGGCGCGCTCCGGTGTATCGTCTGCGGACATTTCGAGGCCCGCATTCGAGAACAGCTTCACCAGTGCCTTGTCGGCGATGGCGGCCCGCAGCGCAGTCGAGACGCGCTCGACCGTGGCGGCCGGCGTTGCCGACGGCACGAACAGCCCGGCGAAATTCAGGGCGACCATGTCCCTCAACCCGGACTCGATCGCCGTCGGGATCTCGGAGGCGCTGCCGGCTCGCTTCGCGGTCGTCACCGCGAGGATGCGCAGCCGCCCTGCACGGTGGTATTCGATCATCTGGCCGCTGATATTGAGTACGCCGACCGGAACATGGCCTCCCAGCAGGTCGGTGGCGGCCGGACCGCCGCCACGATAGGGCACGTGCGACAGCGATGGCAGCCTGGCGAGCGACTTGAACAGCTCGGCGCCCAGGTGCGTCGCCGAGCCGGCTCCGGCAGACGCATAGGACAACTGGTTCGGACGGTCGCGGGCGAACGCGATGAACGCCTGCAGTGTCTTCACCGGCAAGGAGGGGTGGACGGCAATCGCCAGGCCGCTGACCGCGATGATGCCGACCGGCGTGAAGTCCTTGACCGGGTCGTAGCCGGGCGCAGTCGTCACCAGCGGCCCGACGATGTGGGTGGCCGCACTGCCCAGCAGCAGGGTGTTGCCGTCCGGTTCGGCCCGCGCCACGACCGCCGCGCCGATCGTGCCGCCGGCACCGGCCCGGTTCTCGACCACGATGTTGCCGAGGACCGAGCGCATGCGTTCGGCCAGTGGCCGCGCAACGGTATCGTTGATCCCGCCCGGGGCGAACGGCACGATCAACCGCACCGGGCGATCGGGCGCACTGCCCTGGGGCAAGGCGGTACTGGCGGCCATGAACATGCCGCCCCCTGCCAGGCTGGCCACCATGGATGACACACGCGCCCAGCGGCGCAGGACGCGGCCGGCGTGGATACGGCTCCAGCGAGCGAACAAGCCGCCCTCCTCCGTCGACGCGGCGGGTGTATCCCCGCTCGCGCGATCGATCGATACAGACAGACAACGGCTTCAGCATGAAGTCTGCCGTGCCTTGCGTCAACTGTCGGTGCAGCCGCGCCGCCTACTCGCGCGCGATGCCCGCAGCCTTCACCACCTTCGCCCACTTCACCACCTCGGCGCGCATCAGCGCCGCGAACTCCTCCGGCGTGCTGCCCACCGGTTCGGCGCCGCTGGAGACCAGCCGCTCGCGCGTGCCAGGATCCTGCAGCGCGAACACCACGCCCTTGTGCAGGCGCGCGATCACCTCCTTCGGCGTGCCGGCGGGGGCGATCATCCCGTACCACTGCACCGCCTCGTAGCCCGGTACGCCCTGCTCGGCGATGGTCGGGATCTCGGGGGCACTCTTCGACCGCGTGGGGCTGGTCACGCCATAGGCGCGCAGGCGGCCGGACTTCACGTACGACGTGCCGACGATCATGTTGTTCACCATCAGCGGCAGGTGGCCGGCGACGACGTCGCCGATGCCTGTCGTGGCGCTCTTGTATGGCACGTGCACCATCTTCAGCCCGGCCATGCTGAGGAACAGTTCCATGCTCATGTGCAGGCTGGAGCCGGTGCCTGCCGAGGCGAACTCGAGCGTGCCGGGGCGGGCCTTCGCGAACGCGATCAGTTCCTTGACGTTGCGCGGCGGCAGGGAAAGGTTGCCGAGCAGGATGTTCGGCAGCGACACGTACTGGCTCACCGGTGCGAAGTCGCGCACCGGGTCGAACGGAAGGTTCTTCGCGATCGCCGGCTGGATGGTCATGCTGCTGATCGCGGTGAGCAGCGTATAACCGTCGGGCGCGGAACGGGCCACGAACTCGGTACCGACGATGGAGCCGGCGCCCGGCCGGTTCTCGACCAGCACGCGCTGGCCGAAGAATTCATCGAGTTTCGGCGCGACCAGGCGCGTGGTGCCGTCGGTGCCGCCGCCCGCGCCAGAGGGCACGATGAGCCGGATCGGCTTCACCGGGAAATCCTGCTGGGCCGCGGCCTGGAGCGCGAGGCCGGACAGTGCGAGGCCCAGGAAACCGGAAACCCTCCGGACGTGATGGCCGAGTGCCATGATGACCTCCTCCTGATGGCCGGAACGTTGCCGGCGGCAAACCGATCGCAGCGGCGCGGAAGGCGCCGTTCGCAACTGTACCGCATGCCTGACGGCGGCAGCCGGGGCGGAAGGCGCGAACCCCGGTTACCGATCGCTTCGGCGGCGCCCCGGCATTGAGCAGACCCGGTCGAAACGGCTACATTGCACGGCCGCTCGCGCTGCGCCGTGCCGCGCGGTGCCAAAGTGCCAGCGTCCCCCGCGCCACCGAAACGGACCACCCCTGAACCCTCCCTCGCCCACCACCCCGGTCACGCCCCCGCTCGACCCTGACCTCGACCTCACCCTCACCCTGGACGCCGATGCCATCCTCGGCTATGCGTCGATCCAGTGCGGGGTACCGGTGGTGCGGTCACTCGCGCTGACCCATGCCGGCGATGCGCCGCTGGAGAACCTGCAGGTCGAGGTCGCCTGCAACCCGCCGTTCGCGCGCGGGGTCACGCTGCGCTTCGACCGCCTGCAGCCAGGCGAGCGCCGGCACGTCGCGCCGCTCGACCTGCAGCCGGACCACGCCTTCCTCGCCAACCTGGCCGAGGCGGTGCAGGCCAGCATCACGGTTTCCGTGCGTGCCGGAGACCGTGAGCTCGCCCGTGCCACCCATGCGGTGGAAGTACTCGCTTACGACCAGTGGGCCGGAACGCGGTCACTGCCGGAACTGCTGGCGGCCTTCTCCATGCCGAACGACCCGGCGGTCGATTCGCTGGTGGGCAAGGCTTCGCAGTTGCTGAAGACGGCGCAGCCGGGGCTGTCGATGGACGGCTACCAGTCGAAACGCCGCGAGGCGGTATGGCAGCAGGTGTCGGCGCTCTACACCGCCGTATGCAACGAGGGGCTGCAGTATGTCGAGCCGCCAGCCTCGTTCGGCACCGACGGGCAGAAGGTGCGCACGCCGGGCCGCATCCTCGAGCACCGGGTGGGCAGCTGCCTCGACCTGACCATGCTGTTCGCCTCCTGCCTGGAACAGGCCGGCCTCGGAGCCGTGGTGCTGCTGAAGGAAGGCCATGCGTGGATCGGTGCCTGGCTGCACGACGCCGCGTTCCCGGATCCGCTGGTCGATGACGTGCAGTCGGTGCGCAAGCGGGTGGCGAGCGGCGAGTTGCTGGTGTTCGAGACCACCGGCGTCGCACAGCACCCGGCGCAGCGGCCATCGCTGCGTATCGCGCTCGAGCAGGGGCAGGGCTACCTCGCCGATGGCGGACAGTTCCTGTATGCGATCGACATCCGGCGCGCGCGCGCGGTGCATATCCGGCCTCTGCCTTCGCAGTCGATGGCGGTGGATGGCGGCGGCACGCCGGGCAACGCCACCGCGCCGGCCACCGGCGGCACCGCGGCAACAGCCGCTGCCCCCATCGAGCCCATGCCCGACCTGCCGCCGCTCGACCCGGCGCTGCTCAGGATCGTCGACGCCAGCCCCGACGACACGCCCGAGGGCCGGCTGTCGAAGTGGAAGTCGAAGCTGCTCGACCTGACCCTGCGCAACCGGCTGCTCAACTTCAAGCCGTCGAAGTCGACGCTGCGCATCGCCGCACCCGACCTCGCCGCGCTGGAAGATGCGCTGTCCGATGGCAGCGAGTTCCGCCTGCGCGCCGAGCCGGAGATCATGGACGGCAAGGACCCGCGCTCGTCCGAAGTCCTGCGCAACCGCACCGGCCAGACGCCCTGGGACGAGATGGCCCGCAGCGCACTGGCCGGGCGCGAACTGCTGGTCAGGCTCGCGCCCGAGGACCTCGATGCCACGCTGATCGGCCTGTTCCGCAAGGCGCGCGAGGGGCTGGAGGAAGGTGGCGCGAACACCCTGTTCCTCGCCTTCGGGCTGCTGCGCTGGACCGACACCGAACGGGCCGAGGCCTCGCATCTGGCGCCGATCCTGCTCGTGCCGGTGACGCTGCTGCGCCAGTCGGTGCGCTCCGGCTTCCGGCTGGTGCGCCACGACGACGATGCCATCGTCAACCCGACGCTGCTGCAGATGATGCGCCAGCGCGAAGAGATCCGTATCGGGGCGCTGGGCAGCCTCGGCGCTGCAGCCAGCAGCGCGGCAGGCAGCGAAGCCCTGCCCGCCGACGACAAGGGCATCGACGTCGCCCGCCTGCTGCAGGCCTTCCGCCTCGCGGTGACCGAGCTCAAGCAATGGGAGGTGCTCGACGAGGCGCACCTCGGCCTGTTCTCGTTCACCAAGTACCTCATGTGGAAAGACCTGCAGGACCGCACCGAGCAGCTGAAGGCCAACCGCGTGGTGCAGCACCTGATCGACCGCCCGGGCGAAGCGTTCGTACGCGACGAGCCGCTGCCCGGGCTTGACCGACTCGACGACACCTATGCGCCGCACGACATCCTGGCGCCGCTGATCGCCGACTCGTCGCAGCTGAAGGCGATCTGCACGATCGATGCCGGCCGCGACCTGGTGCTCGAGGGCCCGCCCGGCACCGGCAAGAGCCAGACCATCACCAACCTGATCGCGCACCTGCTGGCGAAGGGCCGCACGGTGCTGTTCGTCTCCGAGAAGCTCGCCGCGCTCGAGGTGGTGCACCGGCGGCTCGAACAGATCGGCCTCGGCCCGTTCTGCCTCGAGTTGCATTCGGCGAAGGCGAAGAAGGCCGAGATCGTGCGCGCGCTGGGGGCGACGCTGGACATCGCTGCGCAGAAGCCGTCCGAAGAATGGCAGCGCGAGGCCGATCGCCTCGGCGCGCTGCGGCAGTCGCTCAACGGGCTGGTCGATGCGCTGCACCGGGTGTATCCGAACGGGCTCACCGTGTTCGACGCGATCGGCACCTGCATCGCGGCGCAAGGGCGCGACGACGCCGCGCCCGCCTCGCCGATGCCCTGGCCCGACCCGCAGGTGCACGACCGGGAGGCGCTCGACACGCTGCGCGAACTGTCGCGGCGGATGGCTTCGCTCGCCGACCCGGTCGGCCGCATCGAGGGCCATCCGCTCGCCGCGATCGGCCACACCGAGTGGAGCCCGAGCTGGCAGGACGACCTGCTCGCCGCAGCGCGCACGCTCGACGCCGCGATCGCGGCCTTCCAGCAGTCTGCGCAGGCCGTCGGCGCGCACCTCAAGCTGCCATGCAGCGGGCTGTCGATGGATGGCTGGCATTGCCTCGACCAGCTCGCCGACCGGCTGCTGGCGGCCCCGACGGTGCCGGCGGGCCTCGCCCGCGCCGCACACGATCCGGGCGCGCGCGCGCGCCTGCAGGTGCTGGCCAGGTGCGGGCAGGCGCGCAACGCGCACTGGGACGCGCTCGGCACTGGCTGGACACCGCTGCTGGCGAAGCTCGATGCGGTCGATCTGCAGGCCGAGTGGGCGCAGGCGAGCGCCACCTGGTGGCCGAAGTCGGCGCTCGGCCGGCGCGCGCTGCGCAAGCGGCTGGCTGCGTTCCGCGCCGATGGCGTACCGCCCGCGGACGCAGCCATCGCCGCGCTGTTCGCGCCGCTCGCCGCGGTGAACGAAGAAGACCAGCTGCTGCGCTCGATGCAGGCCGATGCCCAGGCACTGCTGCAGGAGCACTACGACGGCATCGCCACCGACTGGGCCGCAGTCACCGGCCATGAGCAATGGGCGAAGCAGTTCGCCGACAGCGTCACCCGGGTCACGGGCACCGACCCCGCGCGGGCCGACGCGCTGCGCGCCACGCTGCAGCCGCTGGTGGCGGAAGACCGCGCGCTGCTGCGGCCCGATGGTCCGGTAGGCCAGGCACTGATCCAGCATCGCGAGGCCTGGCGCGCGCTGAACGCCGCGCTGCAGGCGGTCGAAGCGCTGGCGAAGACTTCGTTCACCCCGGTCGCCTCGTCCGGGGCTGCAGCGGTGGCGCCCGCGCCGATCCCCGGCAATGCGAGCGCCGTCGGCGCCGAAGGCGCGCTCGAGCGCATCCGCGGCACGCTCGCCGGATGGGCTGCAGCGCACCGCCGGCTGCAGCCGTGGTGCCTGTGGCGCAAGGTGCGCGAACAGGCGATCGCGCACGGCCTGCAGGGCCTCGTGGCCACGCTGGAGCATGCCGAACCCGGCGGTACCGTGCCGCTCGCCGCGATCGCCGGCCACTTCGAATACAGCTACCGCCACTGGTGGGTGAAGAAGACCCTCGACGGCGAGCCGATACTGCGCGGCTTCTCGAGCGCCGACCACACGCGCTGCATCCTCGAGTTCCGCGACGCCGACGCACGCTTCCAGGCGCTCACCCAGGCCTATATCGCCGCGAAGCTCGCCGCCGCCGTGCCATGGTCCGGCCTGTCGATGCCGGGCGCGGATGCCGAGCTCGGCCGGCTGCGCCGCGAGCTGCAGAAGCAGCGCCGCCACCTGCCGATCCGCCAGCTGGTGCAGGCGCTGCCGACGCTGCTGCCGCGCCTTAAGCCCTGCCTGCTGATGTCGCCGCTGTCGGTCGCGCAGTACCTCGACGCCGGCTATGCACCGTTCGACCTGGTGGTGTTCGACGAAGCCTCGCAGATCACCGTCTGGGACGCCGTGGGCACCATCGCCCGCGGCCGGCAGCTGGTGGTGGTCGGCGATCCGAAGCAGCTGCCGCCGACCAACTTCTTCAACAGGTCCACCGACAACGACGACACGACGACCGACGAAGAACAGGTCGAAGACCTGGAGAGCATCCTCGACGAGTGCCTCGGCGCCGGCATGAACCGCAGCAGCCTGCAATGGCACTACCGCAGCCGGCATGAAAGCCTGATCGCGTTCAGCAACGTGACCTACTACGAGTCGAGCCTGATCACCTTCCCCTCGCCGGTCACCAGCGACACCGCGGTGCGCTACGAGCGGGTCGAGGGCGTGTACGACCGCGGCGGCTCGCGCACCAACCGCATCGAGGCCGAGGCGGTGGTCGCGGCGATCGAGAAGCACTACCTCGATGCGCAGGCGAACAGGGACGCAAAGCCCCGCTCGATCGGCGTGGTCACCTTCAACCAGCCGCAGCAGGCCCTGATCGAGACGCTGCTCGACCAGCGCCGCCGTACGAACGCCGAACTCGACCGCGCGATCTCGGCTGCCAGCAACGAGCCGCTGTTCATCAAGAACCTCGAGAACGTGCAGGGCGACGAGCGCGACGTGATCTGCTTCTCGACCACCTTCGGCCTGGACGCCGCGGGGCGCATGACGATGAACTTCGGCCCGCTCAACGGCGAGGGTGGCCATCGACGCCTGAACGTGGCGATCACCCGCGCACGCGAAGCCGTGCGCATCTTCAGCTCGCTCGACCCCGGGCAGATCGACACCTCGAAGGTACGCGCCGCGGGCGTGCGCGACCTCAAGCACTACCTCGATTTCGCGATCAAGGGCCCGCGCGCGCTCATCGCGCAGTCCACGCCGACCGGCCGCGAGCCGGACAGTCCGTTCGAGCGCGCGGTGATGCAGGCGCTGCGCGAACGCGGCTGGGACGTGCATGCGCAGGTCGGCTGCTCCGGCTACCGCATCGACCTGGCGGTCGTCGACCCGAACGCGCCGGGGCGCTACCTGCTCGGCATCGAGTGCGACGGACGGACCTATCACTCCGGCGCGACGGCACGCGACCGCGACCGGTTGCGTCAGTTCGTGCTGGAGAACCTCGGCTGGAAGATCGCGCGGGTGTGGTCGACAGACTGGTGGCGCGACGCCGACGGGGAAGTGGACAGGCTCGTCTCGTGCCTGCGCGACAGCGAGGTGCGAGCGCCCTAGGGCGGGTCCGGGCGCCAGGGGTCACCGCTGGCCTCGGGAGCGTCTCTGCGGCACGCGCCCGACAGCACGCTCCGGCGTCAGTCGTCGTCCTTCGGGAACTGCATCACCAGCACCTCGGCCCCCAGCGGCCCGGCAGTGATCTCGTACCCCGCCTCGGTGGGGTCCACGAACACCATCGACCACTCCGGCAGCGACTGTCCGCCGAGGACGAGGCTGCCGTTGGCGACGAACAGGTAGCAGCCGCCGCCCGCCTTCGGGTCGAGCCCCTGCGTGGACAGGCCAGCGCCCAGCCGCACCAGGTACGCGGCCATTTCATCGTCGATCCCGGCGTCGATCTTCCGGGCTTCGTACAGCGCCTCCCACGTCACGTCGGTCCGGTACTGCAGCACCGGCCGGGTCGACAGCGGGATGTGCGGCGTCACCCAGTTGCGGCGCTTGCCCGGCCGCAGCTTCTCGCGATAGCCCGGCCGGCCGATGTACACCGGATGCGAGTCGCCCGTGCGGTTGCGCAGCGAGATGAAGGTCAGTCCATGCGGCCCGGCCACCAGCGGGCCATAGCCGGTATGGTGGTCCTTGTACTGCAGCATCAGCGGACGCAGCTCGGTCCTTGCCAGCATGCCCGCGCCCGCGGGGAAGATCTGGAACTGCGCGACGCCATGGAAGTGCGGCAGGATGGTCTCGTTCGCGCACATCTGCGTCATCAGCGACTGCGGCCCCGGCGCGAGCCCCTCGCTGCTGTAGCGCGGGCCGAAGTAGGACGCGCCCCAGTGCTCGACGCCGGTGCCGCGCGAGGCGACCGGGCGCAGGGCGTCGAGGACTTCGCTGCCATTCCGGGTGTGGATCATGTCACTGCCTGCCTGGTGCAGGTTTCGATCCTACCCATTTATCGGGCGCGCCATACGAGCCTGTTGCAAGTACCGGCGTCCCTGTAACATCGGCGGCTCGATCGGCATCAGAGATCCGATTCGCGCAGCACCCCCGCAGCACCCTGCCTGCCCCAGCCCAAGCCCCGTCACACCCGATGGGTCGAACCTTCGAATGAAGACCCAATGCCAGAAACGTCCGTCCGCAACACGAGAAACAAGCTCGCCAAGATCTATGGCTTTGGCATCCTGACCTTCACGGTCATCGTCGGTCTCATCACCCTTGTGGTCAAGTTCATCGCGAGCGTCAACCTGACGTGAGGTGAGGTCGCCAGACGAGCCCTGCGCTCGTACACGGCGCCTGTGTGGCAGGATTTCAATCCACCCGGATCCCCGCACCCCTGATCACCTTCGCCCACTTCGCGACTTCAGCCGCGAGGTAGCGTCCGAACGGCTCCGGCGCCATCAGCGCCGGTTCGAGCCCTGAGGCCAGCAGCTTCTGCCGCACCTCGGGCCGCGCGACCACGGCCGCGATGCCTTCGTGCAGCCGCGAGACGATCTCGCGCGGCACCTCGGCCGGCGCGAGCAGCCCGTACCAGACATCCACCGCGAAGCCGGGCACGCCGCTCTCGGCGACCGTGGGCAGCTGCGGCTGCGCGACCGAGCGCTGGGCGCTGGTCACCGCGAGCGCGTTCAGCCGGCCGGCCGCGACATGCGGCATCGTCGACACCACGCTCGAGGCGGCGACCGAGATGCGCCCGCCGACCAGGTCGGTGAGGATCGGCGGCGTGCCCTTGTACGGCACGTGCACCAGGCGCACCCCGGCGGTCATCGCCAGCAGCGCCACCGTCATGTGGCCCGGGCTGCCGTTGCCCGACGAGCCGAACAGCAGCTCGTCCGGGCGCGTGCGCGCCAGCGCGAGCAACGCCTTCATCGACCGCGCGGGCAGCGCCGGATGCACGACCAGCACGCTCGGCGAAGACACGACCATCGACACGGCGGCGAGATCCTTCAGCGTGTCGTAGTTGAGCTTGTAGAGACTGGGCGCGGTGACATGGCCGGGCGAGGTCATGAGCAGCGTATGGCCGTCGGCTGCTGCGCGCACGACCGCCTCGGTGGCGATGGTGCCGCCTGCGCCTGGCCGGTTGTCGACGATCACCGGCTGGCCCCACGACTCGGTCAGGCCCTGGCCGACGATGCGCGCGGTGGTGTCCACGCCACCGCCGGCCGCCAGCGTGCAGACGATGCGGATCGGCTTCACCGGATACGCCTGCGCAAACGCATTCGGCGTGGTGGCAAGCATCGAAGCGGACGCGGCGAGCAACCAGAGGGGCCGGTGGATCATCACGTTCACTCCTCAGGGCAGCGCCCGCTGTTCGCGGAAGCGCTGCAGGTGGTCGAGGTACATGCGTTCGGTATCGAGGCATTCGGCGAAGCCGGCCTGGCGCAAGGCGATCGTGGACGACATGACATCGTACGACCGGCGGAAGTTGAAGTCTGCATACGACCACACGCCGGCATCGGCGAGCGACCGTCGAGCCAGCCCGTGGCGCGCGACCACCGCGTCCCAGACCGCGCCCTTGTCCGCCATGAAGTCGGCGAGGCCGATCGTCTGCACCGGGCCGACGTCCATCCCGAAGCGATCGGCGAGCGCAGGCCAGAGGTTGCACCAGCGGACGTAGTCGCCGTTGGTGACGTTGAACACGCGGTTCGCGCAGGCCGGCGTGGTGACGATGAAGGCGATCGCACGCGCGAGCAGGTCGGCATCGACGCTCTGGTAGAGCACGTCGAAGCCCGCCTGCGTCCCCGGAAAGGCGAGTGGCTGGCGCAGTTCCTTCAGCACGGCCGCGTAGACGCCGATCATGTTCGCGATGCTGCGCGCGATCGCCTGCCGTCCCTCGCAGACTCCGTGTGGCCGGCTGGCGCTCCAGCTCCAGGCCTTGCCGGCACTGCGGGCAACGAGCAGGTCTTCCTGTACGTAGTACCAGTTGGGCTGCGGCACGCGCGGGTCCGACTCCTTCGCCGGCGTGCGGTAAGGGCCGAGGTCGGAGCCATAGACCTTGCTGCCCTGGACGATGTGCACATGCGCGAGCCGAGGGGATGACTGCTCGAGCGCGTCGAGCAGGTTGCGCAGCATGTCGACGTTGTCGTCGACGGATTCGCGCCGGGCCATGGTGTGGGTAGCGCGGGCGCAGTAGATGAGATGGGTGACGCCGGTGAGTGCAGACAGGCGGTCGCGGGTGTCGGCTGGCGAGGACAGGTCGACGGCGATGGCGCGCGCGCCCGTGGCGGCGGCTGGCGAGCGCGAAAGAGGGACCACGTCCCATTCGCCGCTTTCAGCGAGCGTGCGCGCCACCGCCCGGCCGACGACGCCGCTGGCTCCGGCGACCAGGGCGCAGGGGCGGGACATGGGTTCGCAGCGGGCTTGCCGTGTGGCGAGGCCGGCAGGCGAGCGTGTCGTCACTGTCGATCGAGGCTTGGCAATCCGTCGAGCAGCCCGGCCCAGGGCAGTGCCGAGCGGCACCAGATCTGCTTCTTCGGCGGCAGGTCGGCCGGGTTGTCGAGGCAGCATACGCGCAGCGTGATCGAGGTCGGGCTTTCCGGCGCACAGGCGTAGACCGGGCTTCCGCACTCGGCGCAGAACGCATGCATCCGGCGCGCACCGCTGTCGCCCGTCTTGAGGTACGTCTTCGGGCTGCCGCTCAGCAGCTTGAAATCCTCGATCGGCACCGGCAGGCGCACGCGATACGGTGCGCCAGACAGCCTTCGGCAATCGGTGCAGTGACAGATCCCGACCTGCTCCGGATCGACCGTCGCCTCATAGGTGATCTGCCCGCACTGGCACCGGCCGGTCACGTTCACCGCGGTCTGCTCCCCTCGTGCGACCGGGCCTGGGCCCGCCAGCGCGCGATCATCGGATCGTTCGCGCGATGTCTTCGGCTGCACGAATGCCGAAGGTCGCCGCCTTGATCAGCCCACCGACGTAACCGGCGCCGCTGCCGCCTTCCAGCCCACCGGTCGTGGCGCCGACGGCGTACAGGCCGCTGATCGAGTCGCCCCCGCCACGAACGACACGGGCATCGGCGCTGATGCAGATGCCGCCCATCGTGTACGTGATGCCTGCACACAGGGGCACGGCATAGAACGGGCCTTCCCGCAGGGGCCGGGCGGCGATTCGGGTGGACGTCCTGCGCGGGCTCAACTGCTCGCTGCTGCCTTGTGCAACGGCGTCGTTGTACCGCTCCGCGGTCAGCATCAAGCGCTCGGCAGGGACATGCATCTGGACGGCCAGATCGGTCAGCGTGGATGCCTGCAGCACCGTACCACCGCCCCTGACCAGGTGCGGATTGGCTGGAATCCGGGCGTCCTTGCCCGGGCCGTTCCAGATCGCCTCGTCGAACACGGCCCAGGTCGAGAGCGGGTCGGCCAGCCGCGCGATCATGTTGGCCACGTAGACGCCACCCATGCCTTCGTCGACGAAACGCTCGCCGTCACTGTTGACGACGATACCGGCGGTACCGAGTTCGTCAAGCTGCGGATAGGGCCAGACCTTGTCGTTGGTGAACGAGTCGCGCGACAGCATGTGGCCATAGAAGGCGTTCAACGGACTGACTTCGGCGCCGAGCGCCCGGGCCATGCGCATGCCATCGCCGACACCGGTTGCAGCGCCACGCTGCTTGAGCCTGGCCGGTGCAGGGGTGATGTGCTCGCCGATCATCTGCAGGTTCGCCTGGAAGCCGCCATCGGCGAGCACGACCGCGCGCGCGGGAAACTGCAGGGCCTTGCCGTCGCGCGACTGCGCTTCGACCCCGATGCACCTGCCGCCGCTTTCCATCAGGCTGCAGGCAGCCGTGCCGCGCAGTATCGAGCCCCCGGCCTTGGTCAACTGCGCTTCGAGTACACGGAGCGTGACATCCGGTCCGCGCCCCTTCCAATCGAGGCCGGGGGTGATCGGTCGCGGTGGCGCAAGGACATGCTGCTGCCATACGATCTGTCCCACCTTGATGAACCGCGTGCCCGCCTCGGCGAGCCAGCCCACGGCGCGGCGGGCATCGAGCGCCAGCGTGCGCGCGAGGGCCGGATCCGCCTCGCCCAGGGTGGCCTCGAGGATGACCTGTTCGAGCTGTTCCGCCGGCTCGAGCACGTTGTGCTGGGCGATATGCAGAATGCCCCCCGAAAAGCGCGAGTTGCAGAGGTACAGCTCTTCCTCGCCGCGTTCCAGCACCGTCACGCGCAGGCCGAGCTGGGCCGCGCGCACGGCCGTACTCAACCCGCCCAGCCCGCCACCGACGACGACTACATCACGGATATCTTCGTTGCTCATCTGCTCTGCCTCACTTGGGAATCAGCATGTCGGACATCACCCGCACCAGCTCGACGTAACTGCGCATCAGCAGGTACAGGAATGCGCCGGCAACCGCGCCCGCCACAACCACGACCCAGTGCGTGCCGAGCACGAACGCGGCAATCGCGCCCAGCAACGGCAGGAGCCCGGAGGCGGCGGCCAGGGCTTCGCCATGCCGCACGATCAGGTTCAAGGTTGGATACTGATCCATCTGACATTCTTCCCTTCAGTGTTTCATCAATCGATCTTGATGCCAGCCGCCTTGACCACAGGCGCCCATTTGGCGAGCTCATCGCGAATCAGGCTCCCGAACCGCTCGGGCGTTCCGCCAGTGGGCTCGAACCCGAACTCGAGCATCCTTGCCTGCATGCTCGGTGCCGCGATCATCCGGTTGAATTCAGCATTCAGCCGGTTGACGATTTCGCGCGGGGTCGCCGCCGGAGCCAGCACGCCGTTCCATGAAGTGACCTCGTAATCGGCGATGCCGGACTCGGCCAGCGTCGGCAATTCCGGCATGGCCTTGGCGCGCGCCGCGCTGGTCACGGCGATCGCGCGCAGCTTGCCCGACCTGACCTGTTGCACGATGGTAGCCGGCTCACCGAAGATCATGCTGATCTCGCCCGATATCAGCGCTATCGAGGCCGGGCCACCCCCCTTGTAGGGAACGTGCAGGATCTTCGTGCCCGCGCGAATGTTGAACAGTTCGCCGGTCAGGTGGTTGATCGCGCCATTGCCGCTGGAACCGAAGGTGAGTTCACCGGGGCGTGTCCGGGCAAGCGTGATCAGTTCCTTCACCGTCTTGGCCGGGACGGCCGGATTGACCACCAGCACCTGGGGCACCATGGACAACCAGATCACCGGCGCGAAGTCGCTGTCGCGGAACGGCATCTTCGAATAGATGTGCGGATTGATCGAGTGCGTGCCGGAGTAGGCGAAGGCGATGGTGTAGCCGTCCGGGATCGCGCGTGCGGCCACCTCCGCACCGATGTTGCCCGCCGCGCCGCCGCGGTTGTCGATGATCACCGGCTGTCCCATCAACTCGGCGAGCCGCCCGCTCAGCATGCGCGACAGCACATCGGCACCGCCGCCTGGCGGCCACGGCACGATCCAGCGAATGGGCTTGTCTGGATAGGTCTGTGCATGGGCGGTTGCGGCAAACGACAGCGATGCCATGATCAATGCGCGGCAGATGCTCTTCATTCGAAGTCTCCTCCTACGGAATGATCCGCTGGGCACGCATCCGGTCGAACAGTGCGACGAGCTGCCGGGCACTGTCGAGTTGCTCCGTGAAGCCGTGCTGGCGGGCTTTTTTCATGTCTGAAACGATGTCCCACTCCGGCCAGAACACATAGTCGCCGTACTCCCACAATACCGCGTCGCCAAGGCTCGAGGGCTTGAGCGCATGGCGCGTGACGATGGCATCCCATTGCGCGGCTCGCGGCGCCATCATCTCGCGCAGCCGGGCGGGACGGACCGGCCCGGGCTGCATGTCGAAGCAGGCGGCGAACACCGGCCACAGGTCGCACCAGCGCGGGCAGTCGCCATTGACGACATTGAACGCCTGGTTCGCGCAGGCTGGCGTGATCGCCATCCATTCGATCATCCGGGACAGCATCGAAAGATCGGTGAACTGCGTACGCGCACGGAAGCTGGCCTCGGTGCCGGGAAAGTACAGGGGCTCCCCGGCCTCGCGCAGGACGGATGCATAGACCGCGATCAGCAGCGGAAGGTTTCGGGGCGTGCCGGGCGAGTCGTCGCAGAAGATGTGGGGGCGCGAGGTGCTCCATGTCCACGGTCGCACCTTGCTGCGCTCGCGCAGGTAGTCCTCCTGCGGGAAGTAGAAGTTGACCCGCGAGGCCCGGGGGCTGTCTTCGCTGGCCGGCACCGGGATCGGCCCGAGGTTGTGGCCGTAATACTTGGTTCCGTGCACGGCGTGCACGTGGGCCAGTCGGGGCGAGGCGGCATCGATTGCGTCGACCACGTTGCGCAACATGGTCGCGTTGGTTTCGACCGACTCATGGACGCCTTCTGGATGGTCGAAGCGTGCCGTATAGAACACATGCGTGACCGCGTCGAGGCCCGCCAAGGCCTGCCGGCAGCTTGTGGCATCGACCAGGTCGACCGACAGCAGGGGTATCGGGCTCGGCCGGGTCGCGTTGCGGCAAAGTCCGATGAGGTCCCACGCGCCCGTGCCCTGCAGGTGGTTCGCCAGCCGTTGCCCGATCAGGCCGGTCGCGCCGACGATCACTGCCACACCGTGCTTCATGCCGGCTTCCCCGCAAGGCGTGCACTGACCGGACGGTAGACTGCAACTTCGGGACGGTGCGGCAGGGACGCAGGCGCGTCGGGCACCACCTGGACGAGGCGGCAGGGCGTCGATCGATCGAGCCCCACCGATCGCAGGCAGTGAACGCCGGGCGAGGACGCGCTGGCGTCGCCGGCGGGCACCGCCTTCAGGTCTTCGAGCAGCAGCACCTGCCCGGCTTCGACTTCAGGCGCGCAGGCTAGCCCTTCGAACAGATTGCGACGGTAGTGTTCGCGGGCGATCAGCGGCAGCCACGACCCCATGCCGCGCACGCTCTGGTAGTAGGCACCGTTGAACACGTCTGGCGACGTGACCGTGTAGAGCCCGAGCGATGGCGGATGGCCCGCGCTGGTGGTGGCGAACCGCTGGGCGGAAAGCACGCCGGGTACCGTGGCCATGATCGCGAGGTGCTCGAGATACCACGCATCCCACTCGGCCTGGCGGCTGGGGTCGACCAGCCCGCTCTGACTCATGAAGATCATCGTGCCTGCTCCGCTCTCTGGCCTGCATGGTGTACTGCAATGCGTCCGGAAATGAAGGCCCAGCCCAGGTGGTGCAGGATTACGCTGCGGCCGCCAGCCGCCGCCTCGGCCGCTGCCGCAAGGCCGGCGCCGCCACCGCCGATCACCAGGACATCGGCGTGCGTTTCCATCACGCAGCCGGCGTCGAGGTGGCGCGTTCGGCACTCATGTGCATCAGGCGGCCGAAGCCGGCCCGTGGCTCCACGCCCAGCAGGCCGAGTGCCGCCCACAGCGTGGCCTGCGTCGTCGTGATCACCGGCTTGCCCGTGGTGGCCTCGATACGCTCGATCACATCGAGCGTCATCCAGTTGGTGCATGCGAGCACGATCGCATCCGCGTCGGGCCGGGCGATCCTGCAGCCCAGTTCGTAGGCTGTCTCCGACGGGAGCCGGCCGATCTGCAGGTTGTCCACGTAGCCGAGCGACGCGGCTTCCAGGACCTCGAAACCGCTTGCCTGGAGGAAGTTGCAGGCCACGCCGTTCATCGTGTCGTCATAGGCTGCACCCATCACCACGCGCCGGATGTCCATGCGGCGCAAGGCCTTGACCAGCGCCGTGGTGGTCGTGGTCGCAGGCTTGCCGGTGGCCGCCTCGATCGTGCCGATCAACTGCTGGTCGTAGCCCAGGCCATTGAGCAGGCTGGGCAGCGTTGCGCCGAGCACGATCAGGTCGACATCGGCCGAGGCCAGCAGCTTCGCCTGCCCCTCCATGTCGGCGACGATCCGGCGCACCGATTCCGGCGTGACCTGGGTGAGGAACAGGCGTCCCACGTGCAGCGTCACCGCGTCGGGAAGCGTGCGATGGAACTCGGTCTCTACCGAGGTGTTCGATGAAGGAACAAGAAGCCCGAGTCGTGCCATCTGGAAGTACTCCTTCGAATTGGGATGGGGGATGGGCCCGCTTCACCTGGCCTGGTGAGCGTACCGGTCACTCAATCTGACGACTGACCGCACAGGTCGAGCACGACCTTTCCGAGGACGGCGCGGTCCTGCACCGTGCGCAGGGCGGCGCGGTAATCCTGCAGCGGGAAGGTGGCCATGATCGAGGGGCTCAGGCTGCCACGCTCGAACAGTCGATGCAGTTCGTCCTGCACCTGATCCACCTTGTGCGGCGCCCGGTCGCGGTAGTCGCTGACCTGCAGCCCGATGAGCGAGATGTTCTTGACCAGCAACAGCCCCGCCTTCACCTCGGGGATCCGGCCCTCCGCGAATCCGACGATCACCAGCCTGCCGCACCAGGCCAGCGTGCGCAGGCTCGCGTCGAACACGTCGCCGCCGACCGGGTCAATGACCACGTCCACGCCGCGCTTTCCCACGGCGGCGTACACCTGCTCGCGCAGCGCGTCCCTCAGCGAGGGCCGGTCGGTACGCACGACGTGGTGCGCGCCCTGTGCGGCGACGAACCTGGCCTTGGCCTCGGATCCGACTGCGGCAACCACGGTCGCACCGAGTGCCCGGGCCACCTGCACTGCCGCGAGCCCCACGCCACCGGCTGCACCGGTCACCATGACGATCTCGCCCGGCTGCATCCGCGCGCGCTCGACCAGCGCGAAGTGGGCAGTCAGGTAGGCCAGTCCCATCGCGGCGCCTTGCCGATAGCTCATGCTGGAAGGCATCACATGGCACTGCTGCTCGGGCACCAGCACGCGCTGGGCGAACGCGCCATGTTCCACATGCGCCATGATGCGGTCACCGGATTGCAGTCGACGTACGCCGGGCCCGGTGGCCAACACCCGCCCCGCGAGGTCCTTGCCCGGCACGAACGGGCACTGCGGCAGGTTCTGATAGGTTCCCGCGACCACCATCAGGTCGGGGAAGTTGATGCTTGCGGCGTGCACCTCTACGAGCACTTCGCCCGCACCCGGCGCAGGTGGCTGCGCATGGTCGCGCAACTGCAGGCTGTCGACGGGCCCGTGGCTCTCGACGACCAGGGCTAGCATCGCAGCGCCCTCATGACGGACCCTGCCCGGGGGCAAGCAGGTCATTGCCTTCACCCAGGGCCGGGTAGCCGGCGTCGAGCACCGGCGCCCGGAACGCCTCGTCGACGGGTACCGGCAGGGCTGCAATGGCGCGCCCATCGCCTTGCAGTGAGCGCGAGAAGATGCCGCGCGCGGCGAAGTGGGAAGACGCGAGGGCTTCGGCCAGCGTCGCCACCACCGAGCAGCACACTTCGCGCCCCTCGAAGCGCGCACGCCAGCCGTCGGCGGTGTCGAGCGCGATCAGCGCGGCTACGCAGGCGCGCGTTGCAGCCGGATCACGCGCGTCATCGCGGGCCTCGGTCGGAACGCCGACGACTTCGCAGAACGTCGCCCAGAACTTGTCTTCCAGGGGCGCGGCCCCGATGAATCGATCGTCGCGCGTGCGGTAGATGTTGTAGCGGGGGCTGCCGCCAGTCACGAGTTCGCCACCCGGCTGCGGCCACTGCCCGGCGGCATGCGCATTGCCCAGCGCCCAGTACATGAACGTGAAGACGTTGTCGGCCATCGCGATATCGAGCCTGCTTCCCTTGCCGGTGCGGTCACGTTCCCGCAGCGCAAGGAGGATGTTGAGCACGGCGGGATACGTGCCGCCCGCGATGTCGGCGATCAGCGCCGGCGGGAGGATCGGCGCACCGTCGGCGCCGGCCGACAGGCCGAGCATGCCTGCCTCGGCGATGAAGTTGAGGTCGTGTGCAGCCACGTCCACCCGCGGGCCGTGTTGTCCATAGCCGGTGATCGCGCAGTAGATCAGGCGCGGGTTGACGGCACTCAGGGCGCCATAGCCCAGCCCCAGGCGATCCATCACGCCGGGACGGAACTGTTCGAGCACGACATCGGCCGAGGCGATCAGCGGTGCCAGCCGATCGACGGCACCGGCGGCCTTGAGGTCGATGGCGACGCTGCGCTTGCCGCGGTTGAGCAGCGCGAAGTTGACGCTGTCCTCGCCGAAACGCGGCACGTACGAACGCATTTCGTCGCCGCGGCCGGGACGCTCGATCTTGATCACCTCGGCGCCAGCCTCGGCCAGGATGAGGCTGGCCAGCGGTCCCGGAAGCAGCGTGCTGAAGTCGAGCACGCGCAGGCCTTTCAGTGGCTGGCTCATCGTATGGGTCTCGAGCGCGTCATGCGCGCCCGTCCTTTGTCGTGCCAGCCTGGCGGCGGTGGGCTACGGTCGCGCGGCGCGCCGGCGCGTAGCCGGTGTCGCCCGTCTGCTCGAAAAGGGCCTGCGAGACCTGCCAGTGCGCAGCCAGCCCGCTGTCTTCCAGCAGCTTGATCGGACCCTGCGGATAGCCCAGCCCGAGCCGCAGCGTGGTGTCGAGGTCGTCGGCCGTGGCCAGGCCTTCATCGAGCCGGCGCAGCGCAGCGTTGTAATACGGACGCACGAGGCGATCGACGATACGACCGACGAAGTCGCCACACACGGCCACTTCGAGCCCGGCCGATTCGAGCACGCTGCGTGCAGCCTCGATGGCTGCATCGGGCGTGGCCGGCTGGCGCACCAGCTCGACCAGGTTGCTCGGTGGCAGGTCGCCCAGCCGGAAGCGGGAGAAGCCCACGACGCAGGATCCCTCCTGCCCGCGCGACTCGCCGGTGTACTCGCCCAGGCACTCGGTACCGAGCTCGACCAGCACCGCGACCCGGTCGCTGGCCGGGGCAAGGGCCATGGCCGCCGCGCCGGCGCCAGGCCCGAGCACGACGACGACCTCGCCTTGCGCAACGCCGCCAGTCAGCAGCGGGTGATCGGCCGCGAACGCGGCGCTGGGTCCGGTGGACAGGATCGTGTAGGACATATCGGCTCAGCCTCCGAACATCGCGTTGGTCTCGTACGTGTAGAACCCCTGGCCGGTCTTGCGCCCGAGGTGGCCGGCCGCGATCATCCTGCGCACCAGCGCGGGTACGGCCGCGCGCGGTTCATGGGTCGACGCGAACAGCGCTTCGGCGACCAGCAGGTGCGTATCGAGCCCGACCAGGTCGAGCAGCTCCAGGGGGCCCATCGGATAGCCCAGTGCGCGCTTGATGGCCAGGTCGATGTCGCGCGGTTGGGCTACCCCCGCTTCGACCAGGCGTATCGCATCGTTGTTGAACGGCACCAGGAAGTAGTTGAGGATGAACCCCGGGTTGTCTCGTGTCTTCACCGGGGTCTGTCCCATCGCCTTGCAGAACGCCCAGGCAGCGTCGAACGTGTCGCTGCTGGTGCGGATGCCAGGCGACATCTCGACCAGCTTCATCAGCTGCGCTGGCAGGCAGAAGTGCATGCCGACGACGCGATCGGCGCGGCCTGAACCTGCCGCGATCTCGGTGATCGCGAGGGTCGACGTGTTCGACGCGAACAGCGTGCTGGCCGGGCATACCGAATCGAGCTGTTGCAGCACCGCGTGCTTGGTCTGCAGGTCTTCGAACACGGCCTCGATGACGATGTCGCATTCGGCCATGGCACCGATCTCGGTAGTGCCTTGCAGGCGGGCAAGGATGGCATCGACCTCTGCCTGGGTCAGCTTGCCTCGCTGGACCGATTTCGCGAAGAAACCCTCGGTCTGCTTGCGAGCGCGGTCCAGCGCTGCCTGGCGGGTGTCGTAGACGATCGTGCGAAAGCCTGCACGGGCGGCGACGATGGCGATGCCGGCACCCATCGTTCCGCTGCCGGCGATGCCGACTGTCCGGATGTCGCTCATTGCTGCGTCCTTTCGTCTTTCTGCGGCTGGGTCAGTCCACGCTCAGTTGAAGCTCACGGACGACTTTCGACCACGTTGCAAGTTCAGTGCGGATGAAGGCGGAAAACTCTTCTGGCGTGCTGCCAACGCCCTCGGCACCGACGGCCAGCAGGCGCTCTTTCATTTCAGTGGGCGCCAGTACCTTCGCGACGGCGTCACGAATGCGCCGCACGACTGGCATCGGCGTGCCGGCCGGCACCATCACGCCGTTCCACTCGATGGCCTCGTAACCGGGCACGCCCGACTCGGCGACGGTCGCGACATCCGGCAGCATGGCCGCGCGGCGTGCACGGGTCACGCCGAGCGCGCGCAACCGGCCACTCTGGATGTGCTGGAGGGCTGCAGGAATCGTGGCAAACAGCAGCGACGTCTCACCCGCGAGCAGCGACACCACGGCTGGTCCGCCGCCCTTGTAGGGCACGTGAACCATGTCTGCGCCGGTGCGCTGCATGAACAGTCCGGCCGCAAGATGGTTTGCGGTGGCGTTGCCCGCGGAGCCGAACGTCAGTTGCGCAGGGCGCGCCTTGGCCAGGGCCAGCAGTTCCTTCACCGAGCGCGCCGGCAACGACGGATTGACCACCAGGACCATGCTCACCACGGACACCTGCGTCACCGGGATCAGGTCTTTCTCGGAATCGAACGGCATCTTCTTGATCATGCTCGGGTTGGCACCGAACGCGATGTTCGGCACGCCCCAGGTCAGCCCGTCCGGAGCGGACTTTGCCGCGAGGTCGAGGCCGATGGTCGAGGATGCGCCCGGACGGTTGTCGACCACCACCTGCTGTCCGAAGTCTTCGGTCAGCCGCGGTGCGATGGTTCGCATGACCACGTCGGTCGAACCGCCGGGTGCATACGGAACGATGATCCGGACCGGTTTGGACGGGAACGCGGGCGCCTGGGCCAGGCACCCGGTCGAAGCGACCAACCCTGCAACCAGCAATGATGTCTTCAGATGATTCATCTGCAATCTCCTCCAGCGCTTGAGTGGACCGGCCAGGAGTCTGTTGCTCCCGTGGATGTTGTCTGGGCCGGTGTCGATCTACTTCCGCATGAAACTCCGCCCGATCAGCTGGCGGTGCACCTGATTGGTTCCTTCCCAGATCTGGGTGATCTTGGCATCGCGCATCAGGCGCTCGACGCGATAGTCGCGGATGTATCCGTAGCCGCCGAACAGCTGTACTGCGTCGGTGGTGATGCGCATGGCGAGGTCGGACGCACGCAACTTCAGCATCGACGCTTCGATGCCGAAGTCGGCCGCGTCGGCGTCGACCAGCGCGGCGACATGCCACAGCCAGCGCTCGCACATGGCAAGGTCGGTGGCCATGTCGGCCAGCATGAACTGGATGCCCTGGAACTCGACGATACGGCGGCCGGACTGCCGCCGCTCGTTGATGTAGGCGACTGCGTCCTCGAAAGCGGCGCGCGCGATGCCGAGGGCATGGGCCGCCACGCTCGGGCGCGACTTGTTGAGCGAGGCCAGCAGGATGCGCAGGCCGTCGCCGGGCGCGCCGAGCAGGTTCGCCCTCGGCACGCGGCACGACTCGAAGCTGAGGGCGGCGGTGCTCGACGCGCGCAGGCCCATCTTGTCTTCCTCGCGCACCACCGACAGCCCTGGCGTTCCTTTTTCGACGATCAGCGCGGAGATGGATGCCTTGCTGTCTTCGATCGTGCTCCACTTGCCGAAGACCAGATAGAGGTCGGCATGCGCGCCATTGGTGATGAAGATCTTGGAGCCGTCGACGACGATATCGTCGCCGTCCGGCGTGAACGACGTTCGCATGCCGGTGGCGTCGGAGCCTGCCGATGGCTCGGTGATCGTCAGCGAGGCAAGGCCGCCGTCGACCATCACCGGCAGCAGTCGCTGCTTCTGCGCTTCGGTTCCGAAGTCGATCAATGGCTTGATCGCGTGGAAGTTCGTTGCCCAGATCACACCCGTGGACGCACACGCCCTGGACAGTTCACGCACGCACTCGAGATAGGCGGTGTACGACATCGGCGCACCCCCGTAGGCCTCGGGGATGAACATGGCGTTGAGGCCCAGCGCGTTGATCGCGTCGACGTTGTCCTGGGGAAAGACGCCCGAACGGTCGATCTGCTGCGCGTTCGGTGCGATCAGGTCGCGTGAGAGTGCACGTACGCTTTCGAGCAGCATCTGCTCGTCGTCGGAGAGGTTGATCGTGCGGTCGAGCCGGGTAAGCGCGTTCATGTCAGTGCGCGATGCCTTGTGCGCCGTCGAGATAGATCGTCTCGCCCGTGAGGAAGGGAATGTCTTCGGCCAGGAGTGCACCGATCAGCCGGGCCACGTCCTCCGCGGCGCCGGGCGCGCCACCGGGGATGCGCCGCTTCAGGTAGTCGTGGAGCGGGCCGCTCTCGAGCACCGCCCGGTTGAGGTCGGTCTGGATGTAGCCGGGCGCGATGTCGATCACGCGAATGCCCTTGCTCGCCCACTCGACAGCGAGGCAGCGCGTGATGGCACCGACTGCCGCCTTCGACGCGCAGTAGGCGAGGTTGCGCTTGACACCCATCCGGTCGAAGAACGACCCGATGTTGACGATCATGCCTGCGCCCGCCTTCAGCAGGTGCGGATAGGCCAGCCGGCAGGCGGAGAACACCGCGATGGTGTTGGTAGCCATCACCTGCTCGAAGGTTGCCGCACTCATCTGGTTGCTGGGCGATTCGACATGGATGCCCGCGTTGTTGACCAGCGCATGCAGCCCCCCGGCCTCGCGGGCGACGCGATCGAACGCTTGCGCAAGGCTTTGCTCGTCGGTCACGTCGCATTGCACGCTGAGCAGGCGTCCGGCCAACCCCGCCGGCACTGGCGTCTCCACGCCCAGCCCCTTGCGCGTGAGGCAGGCGACCGTGAAACCGCGGCGTGCCAGTTCGACGGCAATCGCCGCGCCGATGCCGCGGCTCGCGCCAGTCACGGCAACCACTCGTTCATGCGTCGGCATATGCACGGCTATCGGTCCTTGAACGCAGGCTTGCGCTTGGCGCTGAACGCATCCATGCCCTCGGCTGCGTCCTCTGTCTGGAAGGCCAGCGTCGACAGATCGGCCTCCAGCCGCAGGCCGTCCTGGAGCGGCATGTCCATGCCTCGGGAGATCGCCGACCGGGCGAGCGCGAGTACGGGCAGGCTGAACCCGGAAAACTCGCGCGCGAAGGCAATGCCCTCGGCGAGCGGATCGGCGCCGATGAGGCGGTTCACCAGGCCGACCTGCAGCGCGTCGTTCGCGGTGAGCGTGCGCGCGGTGAGGATCATCTCCATCGCGCGCGACTCGCCGATCAGGCGCGACAGTCGCTGCGTGCCGCCATAGCCGGGTATGAGACCGAGCCTCACTTCGGGCAGCCCCATCTTCGCGTTGGCGGTGGCCAGCCGGAACGTGCACGCCATCGCCAGTTCGAGGCCGCCACCGAAGGCGAACCCGTTGATGACCGCGATCGACGGCATCGGCAGGCGGTCGAGCCTGGCGAACGTCGTCTGGCCGAACACTGCACCGTCATGCTGGGCCTGCATCGACCGCCCGGTGAGTTCCTTGATGTCGGCACCCGCGCAGAACGCCTTCGGGCCGCTGCCGGTGATGAGCAGCGCGCGGGCATCGGTGCCCGCGACCTCGTCGATCGCAGCGCCAAGGTCGGCGATCAGCGCGAACGACAGCGCGTTGAGCGCCTGCGGACGATCGATCGTGATCAGGGCGAATTCTTCAACGCGCGTCAGTTGGATCGACATGGCATCAGGCCTCGGTAGCAGCACGGACAGCGGCACGCCGGATCGCCTGCGCGACGATGGCACCTGTCCGGGTCATCTCGATGAGTTCGCGCTTGAGCACCTTGCCGCTGGCGGTCAGCGGAAAGGCTTCCAGAGTAACCCAGTACTCCGGCATGTCGTAGCGCGACAGGCCGGCAGCATCGAGGTGTTCGAGCATCGCCTGGGCATCGACCTGCGCGCCCTGGCGCGGAATCACCGCCAGGCAGACGCGCTCGCCCAGCCGGACATCGGCGATCGGAAACGCCGCCGCCTTCAGCACGCCGGGGTGCTTCATGGCGAGGTTCTCGATGTGCGCGGGGTGGATGTTGTGGCCACCCCGAATGATCAGGTCTTTCTTGCGGCCGACGATCTGCAGGTTGCCATGCGCGTCGAGCCGGCCGAGATCGCCACTCATGAACCAGCCGCCGGCGTTGAACGACGACTCGGTGGCGAACTGGTTGTCGAAATAGCCGAGCGTGAGCAGTGCGCCGCGCGTGCCGATCTCCCCGATCTCGCCCGGGGCGGCTTCGATGTCGGGGTTCTCGGCATTCCACAGCCGTGTCTCATACCCCGCACAGGCCCGTCCGCAGGTACCGGTCACGACTTCGACCGTGTCGTCGGGCAGCGTGTACTGGTGCGAGCCGTTCTCGGTCATGCCGTACACGTTGAGGGTGGCAATGCCCATGTCGAGGAAGCCATGGCAGAGCTCCGGTGCAATCGGTGCACCTGCCATGTAGAAGATGCGTACCGCACCCAGGTCTTGCAGGCCCCGGCGGCGTGCTTCGGCCAGGATGTCGATGCCGTGCGTCGGCACGCCCATCACGTAGGTCGAGCCGGTTTGCAGGATCCAGTCGAGTGGCTTGACGCCCGGCGGCGGATCGTTGATCACCAGCTCGAAACCGGCCACCAGTGACTGCAGCACCGCGACCGTGGCGATATGGTGCGACAGCGGACTCAGCGAGCACAGGATCGTGGACGGGTCATGGCCCCAGTCGCGGACCATGGCGCGGGCATTGGCCAGCAACGTGTTGTCGGAATGCATCACGCCCTTCGGCGCACCCGTGGTGCCCGAGGTGAACGCGAGGTAGCAGACCTTGTCCGGGTTGGTGTCCACGGGCGGCGCATCGACGGCGGGCTCGCCGCCAGCCGATGGCAGTGGCGTCTCGTCGTCCCGGTCTTTCGAGAAGCGGTAGAACCGCTTCATCTTCGGCAGGCCCTCGACGGCGGCAAAGATGTCGAAGCGCTCGCCATCGGCGCCGTAGCCGGCCTGCGCGAACAGGGCCGCACAGCCCGTGCGTTCGAGCAGCGACATCACGTCGGCGCCGGTGTAGTTCTGGTGCAGCGACGGGTTGCACACATAGCCGTTGCGCGAGCAGGCAAGCATGATGACTGCGCATTCGACCCGGTTGGGCAACCAGATGGCCACCCGGTCGCCGCGGCGCACGCCCGCGCCGTGCAGATCGGCCGCCAGCAGGTCGACCTGGGCCAGCAGCGTGCGCCACGTGAGGCGGGCCCGGCTGTCGCGCAGCGCAAAGCCGTCAGGCCGCTCCAGCGCGTGCTTCGCCAGCAACGAATAGAGCGTGTCGTCGCACCAGTGGCCTGCTGCGTAATACGCGCGCGCAGCGGCTGGATCGTGCAGGGTCAGCAGCGTGGTCATGAGGCGTTTCTTCAGTGACCCATCTTGTCCGGATCGGGCTTGCGCTTGCCGCGGAACGCTTCGCCCAGCTCCTTCGATTCGTCCGTCTCGAGGTAGAGCCTGAGCAGCAGGTCGTGGCTCACCCGCGCAAGCCCGCCAACCCCGCCGTGCCTCGCGGTGAAGGCGGCCTTGACCGCAGCCAGCGCGAACGCGCCGCGTTCGCACATCTGCATGGCCATGCGCGTGGTTTCTTCGCGCAGCTGATCGTCAGGGACGACCTTGTTGATCAGGCCCAGCGCGAGCGCCTCCTGTGCCGACAGCCTGGGGTTGGTGAACCACATCTCCTTGGCCTTCTTCTTGCCGACGAGGTCTTCGAGATACCACGTCCCGTAACCTGCGTCGAAGCTGCCCATCATCGGCCCGACCTGCCTGAAGACGGCGCTTTCCTTGGCGATGGTCATGTCGCACATCACCTGCAGCACCTGGCCTCCACCGACCGCGAAGCCGTTGACCGAGGCAATGACAGGCTTCTGCAGGCGCTCGATGCTTTCGTAGATCTCCAGCGTCGGCAGCATCCCGGCGTAGAGCGTCGTGTCTTCCATTCCTTCCTTGCGGCCACCGATGCAGAAGAACCGATCGCCAGCGCCGGTGATGACCAGTACGCGGGTTCGCGTCTCGCGGCGGATGTCGTCGATGCAGTCACGGATCTCGTGGCACATCTGCGCGGTGAACATGTTGCCGTCGTCCGGGCGGTTCAGGGTGAGCCAGCCCACGGGGCCCTGCTCTTCATAAAGGATGGTTTCGTAGCTCATATGACGTTGGCCTCGCGAAGTTCGGAGATTCTCTTGTCGTCGTAACCCAGCAGGTCTCCAAGCAGCGTGGCCGTGTGCTCGCCCAGCAGGGGCGGCGCGCTGCGGTAGGTCGAGCGGTTGCCGTCGATGCCGATGCCCAGCCCCACCTGCGGGATGCGCCGGGCATCGGGAGCCACCGCGCTGTAGAACAGGCCACGGGCCACCAGTTCCTCGTCGTGCACCAGCTCGTCGACACGGTTCACCGGGCCCGCCGGTACCCCGGCGGGCGCAAGCAGCGACAGCCAATGGTCGCGCGGCCGGGTCTTGAGGATTTCCTGGATGTCGCCGACGATTCGCAATCGGTGCTCGAGCCGCCCGGCGTTGCTCGCATACGCTTCGTTGCCCGCGTACTCGGGGTGGCCGATCGCCTGCCAGAACCTTTTCCAGATGGCATCGTTGCCCAGGCCGAGCGTGAGCGGTTCGGTCGCCGTGTCGAATACCTGGTACACGGCGATGACGCTGTCCCTGGCCCCGGAGCGCGCCGGCACGCGGCCCGACCCGAGGTAGGGGACGATGCGGGGCGACATGAAGCGGGTCATGCTCTCGACCATGGCGATGTCGATCTGATGGCCGCGGCCGGTGGCGCGTCGGTCGAACAATGCGCTGACAACGGCAAAGGCCGCGTCCATGCCCGACACCAGGTCGGCGGCCGGCGTACCCACTTTCTGCGGCGGGTTGTCGGCCTCGCCGGTGAGATCCATCACGCCGCTGTAGCCCTCGGCAATGAGGTCGTAGCAGGCAAGATCGCTGCGCTGTCCGGACAGGCCGAAACCCGTGATCGACACATGCACGAGGTCGGCGCGCACTGCGGCGAGGGCTGCGTGATCGATGCCAAGCTTGCGCTGGACCCGCTCGACCAGGTTGACCACCACGACATCGACATGCCGGACGAGGTCGTGAAGCACGGCCCGCCCCGCCTCGGATGCATAGTCGAGCGTGAAACTCTGCTTGTTGCGGTTCACGCTGAGGAACCAGAGCGACTCGCCATCGAGGAAGGGCGGCCCCCATGCACGGGCATCGTCGCCGCGGCCCGGCCGCTCGACCTTGATGATCTCCGCACCCATGTCGCCCAGCATCATGGTCGCGTAAGGCCCGGCGACGGACGTTGTGAGGTCAAGGACGCGAACGCCCTTGAGCAGGCCATTGCCCGGCGGAACAGGTGGGGGCAACGAATCGAGTGGTAACGGCGAAGGGGTGGTTGTAGCCATGGCTTTCGTTAATGCAAGGTCCATGCCATCGCTGTCACGACGCGCCTTCCCCAGATACGGCTTGCGAAACGAGGTGCGTCCGTGTTTTCATGAAGGACACGGCGACACACAGTGTCCACGATAAGGGCACGGGCGCCGCGCGGGAGGATGGGATGTCTCATCGGCGGTCTGGCATTGGCGTGCTGGTCACGGATCGGCAGGGCGTGGTTCTGCATGTGAGCGATCTCATGGAGAACCCACGGGTACGCGAGGCTGCACTTGCGTGGCAGCCGTCGCAGCCCGCAGACATGAACGTGGTCGAAGTGGACGGCCAGCGGCTGATCCTCATGTACCGCGCCGGCCACGACACTGCGGTTCGTTTCGCGCATCAGGCTGGGGTCGAGGATGCGCTGTTCGACTTCGTTGCCAGTGTCGACTTCGCCTATGCCATCTTCGAGCATCTGTTGAGCAGCCCGTATGAAGCCATGACCGTGGTGGACGAGCGCGGCTGCGTTCGTTACATCAGCCCCGTCCATGCGCGCTTCTTCGGGCTTGCGCCCGGCGAAGGCTTCGGACGCCACGTGACCGAAATCATCGAGAACACGAGGCTGCACGAAGTCGTGCAGACGGGCAAGGCCGAGATCGGCCAGGTGCAGAACATGCGCGGCGTGGCGCGGGTCGTCAGCCGCATTCCGATCGTCTCCGGTTCGAAGACGGTGGGTGCGATCGGACAGGTGATGTTCAAGGCCCCGGAAGCCGTGCACGACCTCTCGCGCGAGGTGACGCGGCTTCGCTCCGAAGTGGCGTTCTACCGCCGGGAGCTGTCCGACATGCGGCTTCGCGGCAGCGTGGTCGACCAGATCGTCGGCACCAGCGGCGCCGTGCGCAAGCTGAAGGCGGATATCGAGCGCGTGGCACCACTGGACGTACCCGTCCTGCTGATCGGGGAGAGCGGCACGGGCAAGGAACTCGCGGCCACCGCAATCCACGCACTGAGCACGCGCCATGGCAAGCCGATGGTGACGGTCAACGCGGCGGCGCTGCCATCGGGGCTGGTCGAGAGCGAGCTGTTCGGGTACGAACCGGGCGCCTTCTCGGGTGCCGACCGCAAGGGTCGCCGGGGCCGCTTCGAGATGGCACACCGCTCGACGCTGTTCCTCGACGAGATCGGCGACATGCCGATCGAGGTGCAGGTCAAGCTGCTGCGGGTGCTGCAGGACGGCCAGTTCGAACGTGTCGGCGGCTCGACCAGCACCCAGTCGAGCTTCAGGCTGATCAGTGCCACCCACTGCGACCTCGAACAGCTGGTCGGCACCGGTCGCTTCCGGCTCGATCTGTTCTACCGGATCAGCACGGTCGTGCTGCGCCTGCCGCCACTGCGCGAACGGCTGGAAGATATCCCGCTGCTCGCCAGGCATTTCCTGCAGGCCTTCGCGCAGCGCAATGAACGCGTGGCGAAAGACCTTTCGCCCGAGGCCTGCGCCGTGCTTAGAACCTTGCCCTGGCCCGGCAACATCCGCCAGCTGCAGCATGATCTCGAACAGGCGGCGATCTTCAGCGAGGGGAACGTCATCGGCGCCGAAGACCTGCCGCGCAGCGCACCGATCCACGCCGCAACCGTGTCGCAGGTGCGCGAGACCCTCGAGGATGTCGAGTTGAAGATGATCGAGGACGCATTGATCCGCTGCGACGGAAACAAGAAGCAGGCCGCCAGTGAACTGGGCATCTCGCGCTCGCATCTCTACAAGCGGCTGGCACGGCGTTGAAGGCCGCGATGATCGAGCGCACCGATGGCCCGCTGACCGGCCTGGTCGTCGTGGAACGCGCCGGCAGGCTGTCGGTCAGCGCCTGCGGCTTCCTGCTCGCCAGCCTGGGGGCCCGGGTGATCCGGGTCGAGCAGGCTGTCGACGCGGCTGCGGTCGCATCGGCGTCGCCCGCCCTCGAGCGACTGTTGATCGGGGGCAAGACCCGGGTCGAGGCGAGCGGGTTCCGCTGGTCGGAGGCGCTTTCGATCGCACGCGTCGTCCTACTCTCGGCCGAAGATTCGGATCCCCTGCCGGGCATGCTGCGCGCAACCATCGACCGCCTGAATGATCCTGCCGCCCCGCCGTCGGCCACCGGCGGCCACGCCCCCGCTTCGGTCGTCTGCTGTATTTCCGCACAAGGTCTGGGGCACCCGGACCTTCCCGAATCGGCCACCGACGCCCTGGTGCAGGCCCTGGGCGGGCTGATGGCCGTGACCGGCAGGCCCGAGGGCGAGCCGGAGTTTGCACGCGTGCCGATCGGCGAACTGAGCGCCGCGGTGATCGCCAGCATCTCGGTCGTGGCGTCGCTCCTTTCACCGCAGTCGCAGATGATCGACCTGAGCCTGGTCGAGATCGTTGCCGACCAGCTCAGGTCGCATGTATCGCTGCTTCAGAGCGGGCAAGCCAGCGGGTTCCGCTCCGGCTGTGGCCATCCACTGTGCTGCCCGTGGAATGCCTATCGCGCGCTCGATGGCTGGATACTGATCTGTTCGGCCACCGACGAGCACTGGACCGCGATCGTCGAGTCGATCGGCGAGGGCGCGCTCGCCCGCGATCCACGCTATGCGACGCGTTCGGCGCGCCTTGCGAACCGGGCTGACGTCGACCGTCTGCTGGAACACCGCACGCAGGGCCGTACCGTCGCGGATCTGCTCGAGACGCTCGGCGCCTCGGGCGTGCCGGTGGGGCCGGTCGTACCGATAACGGAAGTTGCCGCGGACCCCGTGCTGCTGGCCAGCGGCAGCGTCGAGCGCTATCGCGCCGAGGCGGTGTCGCGCGTGCCCGTGCGCATCCGGCCGGCAGGCCCCGACCCGGCAAGGTCGCAATGGTCCGAACCGGCCTTCGCCGGGCAGCCCGGCGCGCAACGGCACGCGCTCTCGGGCATCCGGGTGGTTGAGCTGACCGTGTATGCGGCCGGACCCCTGGCCGGGTTCGGGCTCGCCAGCCTCGGTGCAGACGTGACGAAGATCGAATCGCCGGATGGCGAAGCGTGCAGGCAGTGGCAACCCCAGTTCGACGGTGTGAGCGGCTATTTCGCCAACTACAATGCCGGCAAGCGCTCGCTCTGCCTCGACCTGCGCCACGAGCAGGACCGCCAGCGACTCTGGGCCCTCCTGGACCAGGCCGACGTGTTCCTGCACAACCTGCGGCCGGGCGCGGTCGAGCGGCTCGGATTCGGCATCGACCCGGTCGTGCGGCGAAACCCGCGCATCGTGTATTGCGCCATCTCGGGTTACGGCAGCGACGGCCCTTCCTTGCCGGCGCTCGATACCGTGATACAGGGCCATGGCGGGTTGGCGTCGGCGGTGGGCGACGGGTCGGTGCCGCTTCGCATCGGCTATTCGATCGCCGACCAGCTGACCGGGCACTTCGCGGCCACCGGTATCATCGCGGCATTGCACGCCGTCGCCCGTACCGGACGCGCCCAGCATGTCGACATCGCGATGGCCGATGCCATCGCCTGGCTGACGCACCTGGCCTGGGCCGACGCAGACGCGTTGCCACCGACCCGCGTGGTGCGCACGAGCGACGGCTGGGTAGTGGCCGCCTCGGCAGACGTACCCGCAGCGTCGCCCCTGACACGGGCTGCACTCGTGCAGGCGCTGGCAGGGTCGGGCATCACGGCAGTGCCGGTGCTCGAAGCCGGCGAAGTACTCAGGCAGCCGGCACTGGCCGCCCGCGGTTCGCTGCAGTCGGTGCAGGCACCGCTCGGACATTGCATGATCGACGTGTTCGCAGCCCCGTTCGGCATCCCGGTATCGGTACCGACCCGAATGGCCCGGCTCGGAGAAGACAATCCAACCGCATGAAAGACCTGGAAACATGAACGGCAACCTTCCGCTCTCCGGCGTGCGCATCGCCGACTTCAGCCGCCTGCTGCCGGGGCCCTTCGCCACACAGATGCTCGGCGCAATGGGGGCAGACATCATCAAGGTCGAAGAACCGGTCACGGGCGACCCCAGCCGCCACAGCTATCCGCGGTACCGCGAGAACAGCGTCTATTTCCATGCGGTCAACACGAACAAGCGCAGCATCGAAATGGACCTGCGCAGCGACCAGGGCAAGGAACAGGCGCGCCGGCTGATCGGACACTGCGACGTCGTCGTCGAGTCGTTCCGGCCGGGGCTGATGCGCAAGCTGGGCCTCGACTACGCCAGCGCGAAGGCGATCAACCCGGGCATCATCTACTGCTCGATCAGCGGCTTCGGACAGACCGGGCCGCTGTCGCATGTCGCTGGCCATGACCTGGTGATCCAGGCGATGACCGGCCTGATGGGCTGCGCCCCCGACGGATCGGCGCCCGTGCCCGGGCTGCAGGCGGCCGACTTCGCCGGCGGTCTCTACGCGGTGATCGGCATCCAGGCGGCGCTCGCCCGCCGCGCCAGGACCGGCGAGGGCTGCGAAGTCGATCTGGCGATGTTCGAGGCCCTGCTCGACCTGTGCCTCATTCCGCTCAGTTCGGCGTTTTCCAGGGCAGCCGGCGGGTCGGGCGAGCCGCGGATGGAAGCTTTCGGGGGCAATCCGAGGTACTCGACCTACCGAACGAAGGATGGGCGATACGCCGCGGTGACGCTGCTGGAAACGAAGATATGGAAGGAGTTCTGCACCGCCATCGGTCGCCTGGACCTCGTGCATGCAGACGAGGCGCCGGCCGATCGCCTGAGCACGCACGGCGAGCGCGGGCTTGAGTACCGCGCCGCACTGGCGCAGTACTGCGCCTCGTATACATGGGACGAGATCCTGTCGCACATGGAGCGCACCGGCATTGCGATCTGCCCGGTGTGCAGCCCGCAGGATGCGATGGACCTCGCGCACGTAAGCGCACGCGGATCGATCGACCACTTCAACCATCCACAGGAAGGACGGATACCGCACCTGGTCAGTCCGTTCGCCACGGCAGGGCTCGCCCTCCGGCACCCGGTGCCCGCACCCTCGCTCGGACAGCACACCGCGGAGATCCTGCGCGAGCTGGGATACGGCGAGAGCGAGACCGCCGCCTCGATCACGAAAGCGAAGAAGGAAGCGCATCAATGAAGAACTCATCACAACCGGACGACCTGGTGCTCGTGCGCATGCAGGACCATGGCGCAGCAGGTCGCATCGCCTTCGTCACGATCAACAACCCCACCAAGCGCAATGCGCTCGGCATGGCGGGCAAGCGCGCGATCGCGGAAGCGTTCCTGAGCTTGTCCCTCGACGAAGACCTTCGCGCAGTGGTCCTGACTGGCGCCGGCGAAAAATCCTTCATCGCCGGGGCAGACCTGGCGGAGATGAAGGACCTGACCCTCGACGAGGCGCGGGAAGAACACACGCTTACCCACTATGCGTGCGACTCGATCCGGCGTTGCCCGGTGCCTGTCATCGCGCGCATCAACGGCTACTGCTTCGGTGCCGGAATGGAGCTCGCCGCCTCGTGCGACCTGCGGGCATCGTCCGAGCATGCGAAATTCGGCATGCCGGAGGTACGCGTGGGCCTGCCGTCCGGGATGGAAGCAGCGCTGCTGCCGGCGCTCCTGGGCTGGGGCAAGGCGGCCGAGCTCGTGCTGACCGGAGACATCTTCGAGGCGAAGGAAATGCACCAGTTCGGGTTCCTGCAGAAGCTGGTCCCTGCAGGGGAACTCGACGCGGCCATCGAGCAGTGGCTACAGTCGATACTGGTGAGCGGACCGCGCGCCGTGCGATTGCAGAAATCGCTGCTGCGCGACTGGGAACGGATGTCCCTGTCCGACAGCATCCGCAGGGGCATCGAAATGTGTGTCGAGGCCCGTCGCACCGATGAGCCATCCAGGCTGATGGCCGCGTTCCTTGCACGCAAGAGAACCTGATTCGCTGAACGGATCACGGGCCTGGTCTACAGGGCCTGGATCAGAGGAGGAATCGATGAGCAAAGTGTCATTCGCCGCCACGGCGGGTCTGCTGGTCGTCGCAGGGCTGGTGGCCGACATCGCCAGCGCGCAGCCAAGCTATCCGATGAAGCCGGTCAGGCTCATCGTGCCTTTCCCACCAGGCGGAAGCACGGATATCGTCGGCCGCGTCGCTGCGCAGAGCCTCTCTGAACTCTGGGGGCAGCAGGTGACGGTGGACAACCGGGGCGGCGCAAGCGGCCAGATTGGGGTCGAGCTCGCGGCACAGGCGCCCCCGGACGGCTATACGCTGGTCATCGGACATATCGGTACGTTCGGCGTCAACCCATCGCTGTTTCCCAAGCTCCGATATGACGCCATCAGGGATTTCGCACCCATTTCCCTGATCGCACGCGTGCCGAACATGCTCGCCGTACATCCCTCGCTGCCAGTGAAGACGGTCAAACAGTTGGTGGACATGGCCAGGCAGCGCCCGGGGACGCTCAACTACGGCTCCAGCGGCAGCGGCAGCAATCCGTTCCTGTGCGTTGAGTACTTCAAGATGCTCACGCGCACCGACATCGTCCATGTCGCCTACAAGGGCACCGGACCGATGCTGACCGACCTGATCGCCGGCCATATCTCGCTCACCATCAACGGCGTGCCGCCCCTGCTTCCCCACGTCAAGTCGAAGCGGCTCAATGCCATCGCCGTGGCGAGCGACAAACGGCTCAGCCTGTTGCCCGACTTGCCGACGATCCGGGAATCGGGTGTCCCCGAATACGAGGTGACGCAGTGGTACGGCATGCTCGCGCCCGCCAACACGCCGCGGGCGCTCGTGAACAGGATCAACGCGGACATCCAGGCCTTCCTCGCGCGACCCGACACTTCTGCACGGATGTCGGGTGAAGGTGCGATCCCTTCGGGCAGCAGCCCCGAAGAGTTCGGCGCACTGATCCGCACGGAAATCGAGCGCTGGGCCAAGGTCGTCAAGGCCACGGGCGCCAAGCCCGACTAGTCCAACCTAACCGGAGATCAACTCGATGATCGTCGATTCGCAGGTACACATCTGGGGGGCAAACACGCCCGAGCGACCGTGGCCCGTCCCGCCAGCGGGGCTGAAGGCGGTGCCTGTCCACAACAATGGCATCCCGTTCACGCAGGGACATGTGCTGGATGAAATGGATGCAGCGGGGGTGGATCGAGCGATCATCGTGCCGCCTTCGTGGGAGGGCGATCGCAACGACCTGGCCCTTGCAGCGGCAGCGGCGCATCCGGACCGGTTCGCGGTGATGGGCCGGCTGGATATCCAGCGCAGCGACGCAAGGGCACAGATACGGGACTGGATCAAGCAGCCCGGCATGCTGGGCTTGCGCTTCGCACTCCACACGCCGCTGCTGGAGCGTCCGTTCGTGTCGGGAGAGCTTGACTGGGTGTGGCGTGAGGCGGAAGCGGCGGGCGTCCCGGTGATGATCCTGGTGCCCCACCGACTGATGCCGTCGGTAGCCCGGGTCGTCGAACGACATCCCGGGCTGAAACTGGTGATGGACCACCTCGGCCTGGTGCACGGCAAGGATGAAGAGGCCTTTGCCGACATGGGCAACCTGCTCGAGCTTGCGAAGTATCCCAACGTGGCTGCAAAGGCGTCGATCACGCCTTTCTTCACCACCGATACCTATCCGTTCCGGAATCTGCACGAACCGCTGCGCCGCGTATTCGATGCGTTCGGGCCAAGGCGCATGTTCTGGGGCTCAGACCTGTCTCGGCTTCCCTGCCCGTACCGCCAGGGCGTGACGATGTTCACCGAAGCGCTCCCCTGGCTGAGCGGAGAGGACCTGGACTGGGTCATGGGGCGCGGCGTATGCGACTGGCTGGGCTGGCCAGCTGGATCGACAGGAGCACGGTAATGGAAGATCGCGTTTTCCTGCTCATCCCCGAGGCGCCAGCGCCCGATTCGGAAGTGACGGCACCGGCATCGACGCGCCTGCCATCGGAGAGCCTGAGGATCGGCTTCCTCGACAACGGCAAGGGCAACGCAGACCACCTGCTGCGGTTCATCCGCGAATCGCTGGGCGGTCGACTCGACCTTTCATCGAGCGTTTCGCTTCGCAAGCAGAGCGTAAGCCTCGCGGCGGGCAACGAGTTGATCGACCAGTTCGCGCGGGAGGCCGATCTGGTGATCACCGCGATGGCGGATTGAGGATCGTGCACGTCGTGGAGTGTCCACGACATGTGTGAACTGGCCAAACGCGGTGTCCCCGGGGTCGTGGTCTGCAGCACACCCTTCGCGAAGCTGGCCGTGGCACAGGCCCGGATCTTCGGCGCACCCGATCTTCCGACGGTGGTCATCGAGCATCCGCTGGGCGGCCTGGCCGACGCGGAGATCCGCGAGCGCGCGCACCACGCAGTTGGGCAGGTCATGGACCTGATCGAGAGGATGCGGGCATGAGCACCAACCGCACGTTTTCGCGCGGAGCCCACGCAGGGATCGACACAGTCAATGACTACGTGGCCATCAACGACCTCTTCCACGAGCGGGGCTGGACGGATGGTTTTCCAATCATCCCGCCGACGGAAAAGCTGGTCGGGCAGATGCTGGCCTATTGCGACAGGCCATGGGATCGGCCGGTAGCGAAGATCCCTCCGCGATATGGCGAAGCTACGCCGGTGCGGCTGGCCACGAACGCCGTGATGGCGGGCTGCCGGCCCGAGTACTTCCCGGTCGTCGTCGCGGCGATCGAGGCACTCTGCGAAGAGCCGTTCAACCTGTACGGCCTGCAGGCCACGACGCATCCCGTCTCGCCGTTTATCATCGTCAACGGGCCGATCGCGAAGGAGCTCGGCATCAACAGCGGCTACGGCGCGCTGGGCTCGGGCTGCCGCAGCAATGCCACGATCGGCAGGGCCGTGCGCCTGTCGCTGGTCAACATCGGCGGCGCGCAACCCGGCACGGGCGACATGGCGACGTTCGGCTCGCCGGCGAAGTACAGCTACCTGGCCGCGGAGAACGAGGCCGAGAGCCCGTGGGAGCCGCTCCATGTCGAACGCGGCTTCCCGCCGGAAGCCTCGACCGTCACGGTAATCGGAGCGGAGTGCCCCCACAACGTCAACGACCACCAGAGCATCACCGGTGTCGGCATCCTGAAGATGATCGCAGGCACGATGGCGACGACCGGGAACAACGACGTCTACAATATCGAACCGCATCCTGCGGTCATCATCGGTCCGGAGCATGCGAGGACGATCGCTGCGGATGGCTATTCCAAGGCGGACGTCAAACGTTATCTGTTCGAGAATGCAACACTGCCGCTGCAACGCTTCTCGCGTGAAAACATCGAACGCCGTTTCCTGGTGACATACAAGGAGCGCTACGGCGATGCCGGTTCGGCCGTCCCCGTCCCGATGTTCCAGCGTGCGGAAGACCTGCTGGTCGTCGTGATCGGCGGCCCCGGGAAGCACTCGGCCGCGGTACCCACCTTCGGCGTGACCGTCCCGATCACACGTGCCATCCAGACGGTTGGCGGCGCCTTCGCCACTTCCGTGGAGCAGTTCAAATGACCAGCACGCGCAGCCCGCTGCAGGGGATCACCGTCCTCGACCTCGGGCAGATCTACAACGGCCCCTACGCAACCTTCCTGATGGGCATGGCAGGTGCCCGGGTGATCAAGATCGAGCCGCTCGAGGGCGAGTCGATGCGCCAGAGAACGCTGATCGGCGGCGCTGCGCTACCGTTCGCGATGCTGAATTCGAACAAGCAGGCGGTGACGCTGAACCTGAAGACCGCGCGCGGGCGCGAGCTGCTGATCTCGATGGCCCGCCGCGCAGACGTCCTGCTGGAAAATTTCCTGCCGGGAAAGCTGGACAAGCTCGGCGTCGGCTATGACGTCCTGAGCGAGGCGAATCCCAGGCTCATCGTGGCATCAGGGTCGGGGTACGGCAGCACTGGGCCGTACCGAGACTACCCAGCGATGGACATCTCGATCCAGGCGATGTCCGGCGCGATGGCGGTGACCGGATTCCCCGACGGGCCGCCGACGAAGATCGGCCCTGCACTCTGCGATTTTTCCTGCGGCATCCATCTGTATGGTGCGGTCGTGACGGCGCTGTACGAGCGGGAGAAGACCGGGCGCGGGCAGAAGGTGGAAGTGGCGATGCTCGACGCCATCTATTTTTCACTGGCATCGAGCCTGGGGCTCTACTTTGCTTCGGGCAATTACGGCGGGCCGGTCGACTTCCCGCAACGTACCGGTAACACCCATAGCGGGAAGGCCGCCGCGCCCTACAGCGTCTACCCGGCGAAGGATGGCTACATCGCCATCCTGTGCACCAACAACAAACACTGGGTTTCCCTTACCAAGGTGATGGGCCGGGAGGAACTCGCAGCCGACCCCCGCTTCGACACGCCGAAGAAGCGGGCGAACCTGAGCCATGAAGTCGACGCCGTCGTGGGCGCCTACGCGGCACGCTTCCAGCGCGATGAACTGTTCGCCCTCCTATCGCCGCACCACATTCCCTGTGCCCCGGTGCGGGACCTTGCCGAGGTCACCAACGACCCGCACCTGCACCAGCGGGGCATGCTGGAATGGATGGACCATCCGAAGTACGGGCGGATCGCCGCCGCTCGCAGCCCGCTCCGGTTCGAGCACCAACCGCCGCCCGAACTCAAGCCCAGCGCCGAGCTCGGGGAGCACAACAGCGAGGTGTATGAGGAATGGCTGGGGCTTTCGAAGGAAGAGGTCGCGGAACTGAAGCGTGACCGGGTGATCTGATCACCCGGCGCATCTCATCACTATTGCGTGCCGCGACGCGCGGTGGAAGGACAGCCGCATGCAGGCGGGCTGCACGAGCGCCGCGGTGGCAACCTGTGGCAGCTGGTGTGCGTCGAGCACCGGCCGCTTGCAAGACGGCGACAGGGGCTGTCCGCAGACACCGTGGCAGGGGCTACTGCGGCCGGATCCCCGCCGCCTTCATCACCTTGCGCCACCTGGCCAGTTCGGCGCGCAGGTATTCGCCGAACTGCTCGGGCGTGCTGCCGACCACCTTCCCGCCGGCCGCCTCCAGCGCCGCGCGCAGGTCGGGCGCCTCGCGCAGCATGGATACGATCTCGGCATTGAGCCGCTGCACGATTTCGCGCGGCGTGCCGCTGCGCACGACCACCGCATGCCAGGACTCTGCAGCGAAGCCCGGATAGCCCTGTTCCGCGACCGTCGGCACGTCGGGCAACGGCGCGAAGCGGCCGGGCGAGGACACCGCGAGTGCACGCAGCCGACCGGCCTTCACCTGCTGCACCATTATGATCGGGGTCAGCATGCCCATCGACACATGGCCAGCCATGATGTCGCTCGCAGCCGGGTTGTCGCCCTTGTACGGAACGTGGGTGAGCTTCATGCCGGCGGCCAGGCTCAGGTACTCGGCCACCAGATGGGTGGCCGTGCCCTGGCCAGTGGTCGCATTGGTGAGTTCGAGCGGCTTCGATCTCGCCAGCCGCACCAGTTCCGCCAGCGAGCGCACCGGCAGTGAAGGGTTCACCACCAGCACGAACGGAAAGGTCGCGACCAGGGTGACCGGCGCGACGTCCTGCAGGGGGTCGTAGACCGGCTTCTCCTGGCCAGCCGGGGTCGTGGCGAGCACGCCGGCTGCGCCGACGAACAGGGTGTACCCGTCGGCCGGTGCCTTGAGCAGCGCCTCGACACCGATCATCCCTGCGGCACCGGGCCGGTTCTCGACCAGCACCGGCCTGCCGAGTGCATCACCGAGCCGCACGGCGATCATGCGTCCGGTCGTGTCGACCGCTCCGCCCGCCGCGAACGGAACGATCATGCGCAAGGGCCTTGCCGGCCAAGCCGCCGCAGGTCCCTCGGCTGCCAGCACGGCCGACGGCACAGCCGACGACAGACCTGCGCCGGCCAGCAGGCCGATCGACAACAGCGCGCTTCGCTTCATGTTTCTACTCCCCGAGCGGCGGTGCTCTGGACGACACCGCGCGCCACCCTCAAAGGTACTGCCGGTACCAGTCGACCGTCTCTTTCATCACGACCTCGAACACCTCGGCGTTGATCTCCTGGTAGACCTCCTTGTGGTCCATGCCCGGGATGATGAACAGCTTCTTCGGCTCGCCCGCCTTCGCATGCAGCGTGCGTCCTTCCTCCACCGGCACCATCGTGTCGCGCTCGGTGTGGATGAACAGCGCGGCACGCGGCGAGATCTGGTGCACGACGTCCTCGGGACGGAAGGTCATCGCAGCATCCACGCTCTCCAGCGGATAGCCTTCCGGATACTGACCCTCGTAGCGCTGCCCCTCGGCATAGGCATCGGCCTGGCGCTGCGTGATGCCCGGCCCCTGCGGGAACAGCACCTGGTAGGGAAGCCGCTTCGACTGCCCGGTCATCACCCGGCGGATACGGTCTTCCTTCAGCTCGTCCATCAGCCTGAGCATTTCCCAGGTCGGGCGCTTGCTGCGCGTCCAGCGCTCGCCGTTGGCCGGGCCTGCGACATCCACCACGCAACGGACCCGCTCGTCGATGGCCGCTGCATACGTCACCGTCGCCCCGCCGAAGCTGACCCCGAACAGGCCGACCCGGGCCGGATCGACCTCCGGCCGCTGCTGCATGAACGTGACCGCGTTGACGATATCGCTCACCTGTTCCATCGGGATGTTCCGGGTGCGTACGCCTTCGCTGTCGCCAAAGCCACGGTGATAGAAGATCAGCGCCACGTAACCGTGCGCGATGAGGTGGCGGGCGAAGGCCGGCATGTAGACATCCCGGCGGCCCGAGTTGCCATGGACGCAGATCACAGCCGGGCGCCGCTCGCCCGGCGCGAGGCCGTCGGGCACGTAGATGCGTGCCGAGATCTTCAGGCAATCGCTGTAGTAGAACAGGTCTTCTTGCACGGCAACTCCTCCAGTGTCGATGGAGAAGATACGACAACTGGCTGACGGCTGGTGCAGGCGGGACGCTTCGGTCTTGATGCCGGGCCGCCTGCACTCACGGTGCCACTGCCAACCAACCGCGCCGTCAGAAGCGCAGTTCGGACGAAAGCATCAGCGCATAACCGTCGGCGTCGAGCCCACTCCCGTACACCGTGCGCCGGTGGGTCAGCTCGACCGCCAGCGTCGTCATCGGCGAGGGATCCCAGAACAGGTTGACGAAGCCCGTACGGTTGCTCGTGAACCCGGTGCCGAGGAGGTCGGCGGCGTTGGCACGATCGATGCCGTATCCGACATGCGAGTGCAGGGTTCGCGTCCACCACCACGCGGCCTCGCCCCAGCCGCCGCGACTGCGGATCGCCTGACGGGTCGGTCCGACGGTCTGGAACACCCCGCCGAGATAGGGCCCGAGTGCGCTGCCCTCGTACAGCTCGCCCTGCAGGCCGAACTGCCGGCCGATCCGCAGGGCGCCCTCGAGCGCGACCCCCGAGAGCCGCGTGTTGTACGGGACGAAGGCGCCGCCGGTGCTGAAGGTGCGGAACTGGCCGCTCGCCGCCGATAGTCCGAGCTCCCACGCCGGCCAGGGCACCCACGCGCCGTCGCCGCGCGGCTGTCCGCTCGTGTACGCGATGCGGGCCTCGACGTTGGGCACGCCGGTGTTCTCGGTCGACGACAGGGTTGGCGGCTGGATATTGCTCGGCAGCGCATCGGCCAGCGCGGCCTGCAGCATCAGGCGATCGGATCCGATGGGCACCCGCCGCTCGACGCGCAGCTGCGGCTTGAACGAGTTCCCCGGGTTGCCGCTGCCGGCGAAAGCCGACATCGAGTCGACCATCGTCGGGATGCGCGGGCTGAACACGTCCATCAGCAGCCCCGCCGCAAACCGCCAGCGACCGTCTGTCGCATCGACGTAGGCCATGCCTGGGTAGATGCCGTACTTCCCGGAGAACAGGTCGCCGTCGAACAGGTAGGCGAAGATGCCCGCACCGAGCTGGAAGTCGCCAAGCCTGGCACCCTCCACGGAGATCACCAGCGACGAAAGCCGATTGTCGAGCTTGGTGGTGCCCTCGCGCACCCCGGGCACCGAGGGCAGCACGATGAACGGCGTGGCGTCCGGCTGCATCCGCGCGGTGGTGGTGGTCAGCGTCGTGCGCAGGCTGCCGCCCAAGGTGACGCGAACCCCTTCGAAGCGTGCACGGATCGGCTCGCGTTCGCTGACGGGCGCAGCGCCGCCCGCTGCAGCGGTCGCAGCAGGCGCGGCCGCAGCCACCGGCGCAACAGCTGCAGGCGCAGCAGTCGCAGCCACCGCAGCAGCAGCAGCGGCAGCCACCGGCGGCGCGGCCGCAGGCGCAGCAGCGGTCGGCGTCCCGGCGGTCCGCCGCGCGAGATCGTCGAGCAAGCGCTCCTGCTCGGCCAGCCGCGACTGCTGCTCGCGCAGCTGCCGTTCCTGTGCGTCGAGCCGTGCACGCTGCTCAACGATGCGCGCCCGCAGTACCTCGATCTCCTCGGCTGGCGACGCGGCGTGCGCGAGCGGCGCGCACACGGCGAGGACCCCAGCACATGCAACTGCACGCAGCATCGCCGCCCTGGCCAAGATCATCGGCTCACCGTCGAGACGAAAGGTCGCGGCATGACGAACGACGCCCGTGTCGGGGATCGGATGAAGCTTCTGTTCCAACAACGTCGGTCTCATTCGGAAGCGCGGAACAGACGGGCCAGCACCCGCTCCTGGTCGACCGACAGTGGGCGCCCGCGCGCGCCTTCCGGGCCATGGACGAGCCGGTCGATCTCGTCGGCTCGGGCGAACATTGCTGCGTGGTTGCAGTCCGGACCATGGACGTGCGGGTCGTTCTGGCCGGCTCGGAATCCCGGCGCGAATATTGCCGTGGCATCCGGTTTCCGGTTGTAGACCAGCACCCCTTCCTTGAGGGTCTGCACGACCTGGATGTCCTTGATGGACATCGGGTGGACCTTGAGCGGATTTCGATCGAGCACGACCAGATCCGCCAGCTTGCCGACCTCGAGCGTGCCCTTGCTCTTTTCTTCCTTGTACTGATAGGCAGCATTGATGGTCAGGCTGCGCATGGCATCGTAGGCCGAGACACGCTCGTGCGGCGCAAACGGTTTGCCGGAGCGGGTGACGCGGTTGACGACGTTCCAGGCGGCATACATCAGGCTCGGGCTCACGCCTGCCGGCCAGTCGGTATTGAGCGTCCAGTTCACGCCCTGGCGCTGAACCGAGCCAGAGACACCCACCCAGTCGATCCGATCGGGCACCAGGCTCGCGATGTAGTCACCCATCGGAAAGAGACCACCAGCGGTAAAGCTGGTCGTGCCGTCGACCGCCTTGATGCGCGAGATCTGGTCTGGACGCAGGAACTGGGCGTGCTGGAAGATCGGACGCCCGTCGCCCCTGCCCTGGCGGCGAATGACGTCCTCCAGCGCCAGCAGGAACTGTTCATTGGCTTCGTCGCCGATGGCGTGGGCAGCGATCTGCCGGTTGCTCTTCCAGTACTTGTCGAGAAAGGCGACGAGCTGCTCCTGCGGATCGACCCTCACACCGCGATAGTCGGCGGTCGTGCCCCGGGCGGGTTCGTGGTGAAAGGCCGCGACATGAACATGGTGTCGACGCTGCCGTCGAGCCAGAACTTGATGCCGGCGAGGCGGACACGATTGATGTAGCGCTTGTCCAGATCGGGGCGCGCCGCAAGCATCGCGGTGCTGGTATCAGTATCCGGCGCGGTGCGGCTCTTCTGGATCTGATACGCCGCGGTGATGATCCGATCGGCCGAGGATGCCTTGGCGAACAGCACCAGATCGATCGGCAGCAACTGTTCGTCGACGATCGTCTGCACGATCGAAATGTCGTCGCCACTCAGACCGAGCCCCATCTCGCTGGCGGTAGTGATGCCATGCTGCGTCCACAGCGCCACCGCCCGGGCGACACCCTTTCGCGTCTGGGCTGCGGTCAACGGCGCACGCGTCGCCAGCACGCTCATCCATGCGGACTCTGCAGCATGGCCGGTGAGTTCACGCGAGCCGGGCTGGCGCGAAAAGAAACCGCCCTCTGGGTCGGGCGTGGCGGCCGTGAACTTCATCTCGCGGATCAAGGCACTGTTCATGACGCCCTGGTGGCCAGACCCGTCGGAGACACCGATCGGGCGGGTTGCGCTGACGGTATCGAGTTCGGCAGCGGTCGGATGGCGCTTCTAGGCCATCTGCTCCGCGCGATAGCCCATTCCCACGATCCGGTCACCCGCGGGAACTTCGGCCGCATGCGCCTTCAGGCGAGCGAGCAGTTCGGGGATGTCCTTGACCCCGGCGAGGTCGGCATCGAGCATCGTGTGCGTGGCGTACACCAGATGGCCGTGCGCATCGATGAACCCGGGCATCAGGGTCGCGCCTGCGAGGTCGACGCGGGTGGCATCCGGACCGGCAGCCCGCTGGACTTGCGTCAGCGATCCGACTGCCGCGATCCGGCCGTTTCTCACCAGCAGCGCCTCGGCGTAGCGTGGCGTATCGCCAACCATCGTGAGGATATCGCCGCCGGTGTAGTAGAAACTGCCAGACGCGGCGGGCGTACGAGCGGCATCAGAGGCGGTCGGAGTGTCCGTGGCACATCCGGTCAGTGCAGCCAGGCAGGACAAACCGATCACTGCCGCCCGGCATCGAAGGGCGAGGGAAATGGTCATCGCATGAACGCTCGAGAATTTTCTGCAGCCGCGATCTTAGCCGGTTCAAAACCAGCCTTCATTCGCCTGACGTAAGAAAACGAGGGTTCCTGTTTTCCATTGTTTGCTGTGCGCAACACCACCACCGGCAGCGGAGAACGCAGGCCGTCGCTACGGCTTACTCACCATGACCGACGAACCATGCGCCGAAAACGCCCAGCCAGGTCTTACGGCGTCATGTCAGCGGCGAACCGCTGCAAGCGCTGCACCTCGGCCCGGGCCTCGGCCAGCAGCTGGCTCCAGTCGTCCGGAGGGTGGCCGCTTTCCAGCATCTTGCGGAACACCCGGTAGGCGTCGTCTCTGCTCTCGTAGGCACGCCTGGTATCTTCGTCGTTGACCCAGGCGAACACGATCACTCTGCTGGGCGCGTGGTAGCGGAAGAACAGCCGGTACTGCTGGAAGAACTTCGCCCGAAACCAGTGCTTGTGATCGCCGCCGAGGGTGCCGCCCTGGCGGTACTCTGGTCGGGCCGGATCTTGCGGGACGACATCGAAGGCCAACGCCATGATGGCCGCCAGTCGCTTGCTGGCGTTTTTCTTCATGTATCCGACCGGGTCTTTCTGCTTCAAGGCCTCGACCTGCCGTACCAGCGCCTCAATCTGTGCGAGGAACAGCGGGTGGGCGAACACCGTCCAGCCATGAATGACCAGGGGCGCAGGCTTGCCATTGCTCATTCATCGTCTGCCGACAGGGCGGTATCGAGATCGACTTTCACGCCCCCGACCAGAGACTGGAGTCGCTGAACGAGGCTGGCATCCACGGCTTGCAGGCGCTCGGGATGGCTGGCGATATCGCGGGCGAGAAAGCCCAGGAACTGCCCGAGCACCGGGTCATCCCCCTCGGACTGCTCGGCGCGGGTCAGCACTACTTCGCCGCTCGGGCGGATGGTGTAGTGGATCTTGTCGCGCTTGCCGAGCTGAAGCGCACGACGCACCGTTTCTGGCACGGTAGTCTGGTAGCGGTCGGTCAACGTGGATTCGACTTCAAGGGTGGCGGGCATGGCGCTCTCTGGTTGTAGAGGTGGATATCCCGCATAGTAATGCAATCGCCTTGTCTTTTGAATGCAGATGCATTGTCTGCGATTGTTGCGAACAGTGGTCTGGCCTTGCCGGTCTCGTACCTGGAGAACGCATTGACGCCGCCATCGAAGATCTCGGCGGCCTCGCGCTGGTCGAGGGCGAACGCCTGCATCAGGGTCATCGTGCGTTTCGATTCGGATGCATCCAGCACGGCGATGGCCAAGTTTCCGGCCTGAACCGGTACGCACCGGCGTTGGCGACATCAGGCTGCACGGCCTATAATCTGACCAATCTAGTCAGAATAGGCAAAGCCATGGGTACGTGGCAGATGCAGACAGCGAAGGCGCGCCTGGCCGAGGTCGTCAAGGATGCGCAGCAAAGTGGGCCGCAGGAAATCACCGTGCACGGGCGCCCGGTGGCGGTGGTGCTTTCGCGTACGGACTACGACCGCCTGGTGGAAACGGGCGAGTCGCTGCCGGATTTCATGCGGCGCTCGCCCCTGGCCGAGGCCGAAGACATCGAGTTCCCGCGCGACCGCAGCCCTGGCCGCGAGGTGCCACTCTGAGCTACCTGATCGACACGAACGTCGTGTCGGAACTGCGGCGCCGTTCGCCCGATCCCGGCGTGGTGACCTGGTTCGAAGGCCGCCGGAGCCAGACGCTGTACCTGTCGGTCCTGGCGCTGGTGACGCGCAAGCTGCGCGACTTCCAGTCGGCGGGGCTCGAGGTCGTCGATCCGTGGTCGACGGGCGCGGCGTAGACAGGGATTCAACCAGCCCGATCCGCCTTGTCTCAGCGTCAACAGCGGCATATGCTTATGCCATATGTCAAGTCAGCAACCGAAGGCTCCCATGACCGAACGGCACGCTTCATTGTTCCGCAACGGCCGCAACCAGGCGGTGCGCATCCCGCGCGAGTTCGAGATGGATGGCACCGAGGTGCTGATGCGCAAGGAGGGTGACCGCCTGATCATCACACCCATCCGCAGGAACCGCCTGCTGGAATTGCTGGCTACCTGGGAACCGCTGGACGAGGGCTTGCCCCCGGTCGAAGACTGCCCGCCCCAGACCCGCGAAGCGTTCTGATGGCCGAGCCCACCTGGATGCTGGACACCAACACGCTGTCCGACCTGATCCGCAATCCCCGGGAAGCGCTTGTCCAGCGCCTGAGCAGCATGGAACCTGATGCGGTTGCCACCAGCATCGTAGTGGCCTGCGAGCTGCGTTTCGGTGCCAGGCGCAAGGGCTCGGATGCGCTGACAAGTCGGGTCGAGCAACTGCTTGGCGCCTTGACGGTACTGCCATTCGACGAGCCTGCCGACCAGCACTATGCGGACATTCGCGCGGCGCTGGAGCGTGCAGGCACTCCGATCGGCAACCACGACCTCTTCATCGCCGCGCATGCGCGCTCTCGCGGCATGACGCTGGTGACGCACAACACACGTGAGTTCGAACGAGTGTCAGGGCTGAGCGTGGAAGATTGGATGGCGTCGGCGACCTGAGACATCGGAAGACCGCACTGGCACACCAGCAACTCGCGATGCCGGGCGCGCGTGCCTCCAAGCATTGTTCAGGCGTCAATATCCGCAGCATCGGGAACTTCTGCTCGCCACGGCGGACGCCATCAATGATCCGTTCGAGCAGGCGCTGATCAGGCGCAATCTCTCCCCGTTGTCCTTCGTCGACGTTTCGCGGGACACGCATACCGAAGCGATGCCGTCCGCGGTTGAAAATCGGCCGTCGTTGATAAAAGTCGGCTCGAACGCTCCCGGCGCAGTGTGGGGCCAAGTGGATGCCAGCCGCCGACGGCGGAACCTGTTGCGTCGCGGGTCGCGCCGGTGAACGCCGGCCGCTGGCCGCGTTGCTCGAGTCCGACTGCGTAATCCGGCCCATGCCGGTACACGATTCCGGCTCATGCCGGTACGTGATTCCGGCCCATGCCGGTACGCGATTCCGGTCCATGCCGGTACATGAAGAGCGGGTAACCCGTACCGTCGGTCGCCTCGAAAAGGGAGGCAAAGCCGATGGCACAAGCGAGGTTATCCATGAGAAAACTGAGAGAGATCGCCCGGCTGCG
>CAIQON010000115.1 GCA_903873475.1 uncultured bacterium | reverse complement strand
CCGCGCGGCGCCGCCAGCCGTCGCGCCGGCGCGGCGCTGCTGGCGCTGCTGCTGTGCCTGGCGGTGCGGCCGGTACCGGCCGAGAAGGGCGATCGCGAAAAGCCGATCAACATCGAAGCCGACCGGGTGCAGGTCGATGACACGAAACAGGAAAGCGTCTTCACCGGCAATGTGCAGATCACCCAGGGCACGCTGATCATCCGGGGAGAGCGCGTGATCGTGCGTCAGGACAAGCAGGGGTTCAACTACGGCATCGCGTTCGCCGGGCCCAGGGCCCAGGCGTACTTCAGGCAGAAGCGCGATGGCGTGGACGAGTTTGTCGAAGGCTGGGCAGACCGCATCGAGTACGACGGCCGCAAGGAGACCGTGCAGTTCTTCACCCGTGCGCGGCTGCTGCGCGGCGCGGATGAAGTACGCGGCGATTACATGGTGTACGAAATGCAGACTGAAGTGTTCCGCGTGGTCGGTGGCGGCAAGGGCGCGGCCACCGGCAACAATCCCGAAGGACGCGTGCGGGCGGTGATCCAGCCCAAGCCGAAGGAGGACGCAGAGAAGGCAACACCCGGCACGGCTGCCGAGAAACAGAAACCCGTGCCGCCGTCGGTGAAGCTCAAGCCGTCGCCGACGATCGCCAACCCGCGTGAGTGACTGACCCGGTGGCCTTGTCGATTGCATCGGCGCAGGCATGCCGGCCTCGTGCAACGCTGCCGTTCCATGGCGGGGCTCAACGATGACCGTGCTGCGCGTCGACCACCTGCAGAAGCAGTACCGATCGAGGAAGGTGGTGAAGGAGGTATCGCTCGAAGTCGGCAGCGGCGAGGTCATCGGCCTGCTCGGGCCCAATGGTGCCGGCAAGACCACCTGCTTCTACATGATCGTTGGCCTGGTCGCGGTCGATGCGGGCGAGATCCACATCGATGATGAACGGCTGACGCGGCTGCCGATACACCGGCGGGCGCGGCTGGGCCTGTCGTACCTGCCGCAGGAGGCTTCGATCTTCAGGCGCCTTTCGGTCGCCGACAATGTGCGCGCGGTGCTGCAACTGCGCGGCCTGTCGGCCGCCGACATCGAGACGCGGCTGGCCGAACTGCTGGAGGAACTCCACATCTCGCACCTCGCCGGCAATCCGTCGATGAGCCTGTCGGGCGGTGAGCGCCGACGCTGCGAGATCGCCCGTGCGCTGGCGACAGATCCGCGCTTCATCCTGCTCGACGAGCCGTTCGCCGGGGTCGACCCGATCGCGGTGATCGACATCCAGAAGATCATCGGATTCCTGCGCGAAAAGGGCATCGGCGTGCTGATCACCGACCACAACGTGCGGGAGACGCTGGGCATCTGCGACCGCGCTTACATCATCAATGATGGCACCGTGCTTGCCTCCGGCAAGCCCGAGGAAATCGTCTACAATGAAAACGTACGGAAGGTGTATCTCGGGGAGCATTTCCGGCTGTAGCGCCGTCCAGTCCATGCTGCCGAGAATCTCCCGCTTCCACGCAAGCCCCCCTGCAGCCGCGCCGGGCGACATGCGGCTCCTGCTCGATGGTCGGACGCAATGAAGAATGCCCTGCAACTCCGGCTTTCACAGCACCTGACGCTGACGCCTCAGCTGCAGCAGTCGATCAGGCTGCTGCAGCTGTCGACGCTCGACCTGAACCAGGAGCTCGAGCGCTTCCTGCAGGAAAACCCGCTGCTCGAGCGCGAGGATGACGGCGATCCCGCGCTCGAGCCGCTGCCGGGCGGGGCCCTCGCGGGCGAGCAGCCAGGCATCATGGCTACCGAGCCGGCGGCCGCCGAGGCGCGCAACGACGACCGCCCGACCGACCAGGCGGCCGAGCACGGCGACGGCTTCGAATTCGACGGGGTCCCCGACTCCAACTGGTCATCCGACGAAGGCAGCTTCGGCGCCCGCGACACCGACGAAGACAGCGAGTACTCGCAGCAGGTCGCCAGCGCCCCCACGCTGCGCGAACACCTGCTCGGCCAGCTGTCGCTGACGCCGCTGCCCGAGCGCGACAAGGTGCTCATCGAGCTGCTCATCGAGGCGCTCGACGAGGACGGCTACCTGTCGCAGGACCTGTCCGAGATCGCGACCATGCTGCCCGAAGAGGCGATGGTCGAGATCGACGAACTGGAGATCGCGCTCAAGCACCTGCAGCACTTCGATCCGCTGGGCGTCGGTGCGCGAACCCTCGGCGAATGCCTCGGCCTGCAGCTGGCGGCAATGCCGGCAACGGTGCCCTGCCGTACCGAAGCGATGATCGTCGTGCGCGACCACCTCGGCGCGCTCGCGGCACGCGACTTCACCCGGCTGCGGCGGACGCTGCGCTGCGACGAGGACCGCCTGCGTGGCGTACAGGAACTCATCGGCAAGCTGAACCCCAGGCCGGGCACGCCTTTCGCGGCGGTGGATACCCGCTACGTGATTCCGGATGTCGTCGTGAAGAAGACAAAGGGCATGTGGGTTTCCTCGCTCAATCCGGACGCCATGCCGAAACTGCGCATCAACCGGATGTACGCCGAGATCCTGCGCCGAAACCGGGATGCCTCGCACAGCCAGCTCACCAGCCAGTTGCAGGAAGCCAAGTGGCTGATCAAGAACGTCCAGCAGCGCTTCGACACCATACAGAGGGTGTCGCAGGCGATCGTCGACCGCCAGCGCCAGTTCTTCGAGCATGGAGAGGTGGCCATGCGTCCGCTGGTGCTGCGCGAGATTGCCGAGGTGCTCGACCTGCACGAGTCGACGGTGTCTCGCGTCACCACGCAGAAATTCATGCTGACCCCGCGCGGCATCTTCGAGCTGAAATATTTCTTCGGCAGCCATGTGTCGACGGAAAGCGGTGGGTCATGTTCGGCGACGGCCATCCGGGCGCTGATCCGGCAACTGGTCGGCTCGGAAGATACGCGCAAACCACTGTCGGACAGCCAGATCGCGGATATCCTAGGACGACAGGGAATCGTGGTTGCACGGCGCACGATCGCCAAGTACCGTGAGTCCCTGCAGATCCTTCCGGTCAACCTCCGGAAGACGATCTGACGGAGCATGCCGCGCACGATGCCGGGCACGGCAACGGACGGAACCAGACGACAGGGAGAGCGCATGAACATCCAGATCACCGGTCATCACGTCGAGATCACATCCGCCATCCGCGATTATGTGAACGGAAAGCTGGAGCGCATTACCCGGCACTTCGACCATGTCATCGACATCAACGTCATCCTCTCGGTCGACAAGCTGCAGCAGAAGGTGTAGGCAACCATCCACGTCCGCGGCAAGGACATCTTCGCGGAGAGCACGGAGCAGAACATGTATGCCGCGATCGACAGCCTGGTCGACAAGCTCGATCGCTCCGTGATCCGGCACAAGGAAAAGCAGCAGGATCGGCGCGGCAGCGCCGCCCCCGCCCCCGCCGACGACGAATAGCCCCTGGCGGGCCCTGCGGGGCCCGCTCCCTCCACAGCCCTCTCGCAGCATGCCCACCGAAACCAATCTCATCGCAGCACTGCTGCCAGCCACCAACGTGCTGGTCGATGCCGACCTGGGCAGCAAGAAGCGGGTCTTCGAACAGGTAGGCCTGCTGGTCGAGAACCACCACCGGGTCGCGCGCAGCACCGTGTTCGACAGCCTGTTCGCGCGCGAGCGGCTCGGCTCGACCGGCCTCGGTCAGGGCGTGGCGATCCCCCATGGGCGGATCAAGGGGCTGCGCGATGCGATCGGCGTGTTCGTGCGCACACGGTCGCCGATCCCTTTCGATGCGCCCGACGGGCAGCCAGTCTCGATGATCTTCGCGCTGCTGGTTCCGGAACGTGCCACGGATGCACACCTCGACATCCTCGCCCTGCTGGCGCAGGTGTTCAGCGATCGTTCGATGCGCGATCGTCTGTCCGCCGCCGAGTCCGCCGCCGCGGCCCATGAACTCTTCACCCTCTGGTCACCGAATGCCACGGGTCAGCGCGACTCAGCTGTTTGAGGATACCCGCGGCAAGCTCCAGCTCGCCTGGGCGGGCGGGCACGCATCGGCTGGCAGCTGGCTGGACAGTGAGCACATCAATGCCTCGGCGCAGGGCTTGATCGGGCACCTGAACGTGATCCACCCGAACTGGATCCAGGTGCTGTCCCCGACCGAGATCCACCACCTGGACGAACTGGGGCCGGAGGGCGCCGCGCAGGTGATCGACAAGCTCGGATCGAGCGACCTGGCCTGCCTGATCGTGTCCGACGGACAGCCGGTGCCGCCGCAGATCCTCGCGATGGCCGAGGCACGGCCGGTGCCCCTGTTATCGACGCCCCTCACCAGCATCCAGGTGATGTGGATCCTGAGGCCCTACCTCGCGCGCGCACTGGCCGAGTACACCGAGATGCACGGCGTGCTGCTCGACGTGCTCGATGTCGGGGTGATGATCACCGGGCACAGCGGCGTCGGCACGAGCGAACTGGCGCTCGAACTGATCAGCCGTGGCCATGGACTCATCGCCGACGACGTGGTCGAGCTCTACCGCATCGCCCCCAACATCATCGAAGGCCGCTGCCCGCCGATGCTGAAGGATTTCCTCGAAGTCCGCGGGTTGGGGATGCTCAGCATCCGCACGATCTTCGGCGAGACCGCGATCCGCATCAAGAAGAACCTGAAGCTGATCGTCGAACTGCAGCGCGCGAACCCCGAACAGATGGCCGGGCTCGACCGCCTGCCGCTGCGCCCGGAGAACGCCAGCGTCCTCGGGGTACCGGTGCGAAAGGTCATCCTGCCGGTTGCGGCCGGCCGCAACCTCGCCGTGCTGACCGAGGCAGCGGTGCGCAACTTCGTACTCGAACTGCGCGGCTTCGACAGTACGCAGGAATTCATGCGCCGCCAGGAATCCCTGATGGCCGGACCCGCCGATCCGGACGGTGCCGGATGAATCCAGGCCTCGGAACAGCCGCTCCGACGCGGTCGCCATGCAATGCACGCAGGAGGGTGCGGCCATGCAGATCACCCTGATCACCGGCCTGTCGGGCTCGGGCAAGAGCGTGGCGCTGCATGTGCTCGAAGACCATGGGCTCTATTGCGTCGATAACCTGCCGGTCAGCGTGCTGCAACCGCTGGTGGCCGACCTGCAGGCGCAGGGACAGCCGCGGGTGGCGATCGGCATCGACGTGCGCAGCGGCGACACCCTCGCATCGCTGCCGGCCGAGGTTGCCCGGCTCAAGGATGCGGCCCATGACGTACGGGTCGTCTACCTCGAGGCGAACGACGACACCCTGGTCGCGCGCTTCTCCGAGACGCGGCGACGCCATCCGCTGTCCGACGGCTCCCGCACGCTCGAGGAATGCATCGCACGCGAACGCGAGATCCTCGAAAGCGTCGGCGAGCTCGGGCACCGCATCGACACCTCGCGCCTGTCCGCGAACGCGCTGCGCCAGCGGGTGCTCGAGGTGATCGGCATGGAAGGCTCGCAGCTCACGCTGCTGTTCGAATCGTTCGCCTTCAAGCACGGCCTGCCGCGCGATGCCGACCTGGTGTTCGACGTGCGCTGCCTGCCCAACCCGCACTACGACCTGCGCCTGCGCCCGCTGACCGGCCGCGATCCGGAGGTCGTGGCCTTCCTCGATGCCGAGCCCGAAGCTGTACGGATGCTGGCGCACATCCGCGGCTTCGTCGCCGACTGGCTGCCCTCCTACGTGCGCGACAATCGCAGCTACCTCACGGTGGCGGTCGGCTGCACCGGCGGCCAGCACCGATCGGTCTACCTGGTCGAGCAGCTGGCTCGAGCCTTCGCAGCTGACCTGCGGGTGCTCAAGCGCCATCGCGAACTGCCGTGAACACCGCCGGCTGCCTGGTCCGCCCGTTGCATCCGCCAGCACGGCGGCGGCCCCTGGCGACGCTGCTGCAGGCGTACGCCCGGTCCCTGGTGCTGCCCCTGGTGCTGGCCCTGCCACCGATCGCGGCGGCACAGGCGCCGCTGGCAGCGCCGCAGGGCCCGGCCAAGGCCGACACCGGCTGGGCCAGGGTCAAGGCACCGGGCCCGGACGAGCTCTGGTACGACCGCGACAAGCTCGTGTTCTCCGGGGGCGACATCACCTACTGGCGCCGCGTCGATTTCGCCCAGCCCCAGCAGTTCAGGACCTTCCAGGTCGCATCGGCGCTGTTTCGCGAACAGATCAGCTGCGACGACCACACGATGCGGGTACATGCAAGGGTGTTCAGATCAGCCGATGGCACGATCGTCGAGCAGGTGAACCATACGGTCGCCGAGCCGGTGCCGATCATCCCGGACACCGTCGGCGATGCGCTCTGGCGCTCGCTCTGCCCGCTGGTTGCCGGCCATCGCGCGGCCGAAGACCGCCTGAAGACGATGCAGGAACGGCTGGACAACCGCCGCCGGGAGCTCGATCGACTGAGAGTCGAGGTAGAAGAACTCGAGGCGTCGGTTGCACGCCTGCGTACCGAGTCGCGCGACCCGGCTCGTGATGCCGTGCGCGAGGGCGTGCGCGAACCAGCACGGGAAACGCCACGCCAGCCAGGCAGACAGGGTCTCTGATGGAAATGCCGATTTTCCCGCTGGGCACGGTCCTGTTCCCGGGCGGGGTGCTGCCACTGAAGATCTTCGAGCAGCGTTACCTGGACATGACGAAGGCCTGCCTTCGCGACGGCACGCCGTTCGGCGTCTGCCTGATCCGCGAGGGACGCGAAGTCGGCACCCCGGCAGTGCCCTCCGGCATCGGCTGCATGGCGCGCATCCGCGAATGGGACATGCCGCAACTGGGCATCTTCCTGCTCATCACGGAAGGCACCGAACGCTTCCAGCTGGGCGAAACACGCGTCGACCGGTCCGGGCTGCTGATCGGAGACGTCGAACCGCTGCCCCTTCCAGCCGATCCGCCCCTGCCGCCGGAGTTCGACCCCTGCGTCTCGATGCTGAAGGTGATCGTCGAAAAGATCGGCGAAGACAAGCTGCCCTCGACCGCCTGCTACGAAGACCCGGCCTGGGTCGCCTACCGGCTGGCCGAATTCCTGCCCCTCGAATCTCCGGCACGGCAACGGCTGCTCGAGATGGACACCGCCGACCTGCTGGTGGGCGTGGTCGCCAAGCTGCTGCGCCAGCAGGGGCTCGCGCTCTAGGGCTGGTCTCCCGCGTCCCGCGCGCCCGGCCGGTGGCGCAGCGCGACCCGGGCCACCAGGTAGGCGGAGACAGGGGCGGTCGCGAACAGCAACAGCGCGACCAGCAACTCGCTCATGCTTACTTCGCGGCGCATCAGCCAGGCCGACAGGACCGACGCCACCAGCACCAGCCCGACACCGAGGGTGGTCGCCTTGGTCGGCGCATGCATGCGCTGGAACACGTCGTCGAGCCGAAGCAGGCCGATGGAGCCGACCAGCGTGAAACCCGCGCCGGCGAGCACCATCAGAGACACCAGCACCTCGAGCAGGTAGTCGACCATCGCCGGGCTCATTCCATCACGTCCTTGCGCAGCGCGAACTTCGCCAGTGCCACCGTGCTGGCGAAGCCGATCAGTGCGATCAGCAGCGCCGACTCGAAGTGCACCGGGTCGGACTCCGCGATGCCGAGCAGGATGATCAATGCGATCGCATTCACGTAGAGGGCGTCGAGGGCGACGATGCGGTCGGGCAGCGAAGGCCCGAGCAGCACCCGCACCAGCACCAGCAGCATCGACAGGCAGACCAGCCCGATGCCGATCAGCAGCGCATGGTCGAGCATGGAAAGATCTCCGCGAGGGGGCGTTCGTAGCGTGCCTTGATCGAGGCGATCACGGCATCGGGGTCGGGGGCGTGCAGGCAGTGGATGGTCAGCACGCGCCGATCGGCGCTGATGCCGGCCGACAGGGTACCGGGCGTCATGGTCACGATACCGGCAAGCACTGCCACACCCACCGGATCGTCGAGGGAAACGGGCACCTCGATGAACGTCGAACGGATGCGCCGCTTCGGCCCGAGGATGAGCACGGCCACGTCGATGTTAGACCGGACGACATCGATTGCAACGACCACTGCCAGGCACACCAGGCTGCGCAGCGCCTGCCACCGCCAGCCATGACCGGCCGGCCGGTCCGCCGCAGGCGCCTCTGAACCGCAGAGGGCGCGCGTGGCAAGCGGCAGCGCCCAGCCGAGCAGCAGGCCGAGCAGTACATGCGCCGGATGGACGGTGTTGTTGAGCAGCAGCCAGAAGCCGGCCAGCGACAGCGTGAGCAGTGGCGACGGCAGCAGCCGCGACCGGGCAGCCGAGGTGGGCGCAGGCGTCATGTACCCTCCTTGCCGCTGGCCGGCGGCGCGGCGGCGTCGGGCAGGCCACGCGTGCGCAGACGGTCGGTGCCCGGCCCGATGTGTTCGGGCGGGCCGATGAGGTCCGGCTGGATGACGGCCTCGACGTATCCGGCGGGGTCAAGCAACTGCGCTGCGGTGGCCTCCGTGAACTGCTGCACCGGCCGCGCACCGATGATCAGCAGCAGCAATGCCGCGGCGAGGAACCAGGACGGCCCTGCAGGCGCGCTCGACAGTCCGTGGAAGGCGCCCGCGGGCGGCGCCATGACGGCGGTTCCGGTGGGCCGCCAGAACAGCATGCTGCCCGACCGGGCCAGCGCAATCACCACCAGCAGGCTGGACAGGAAGACCGCCACCCAGGACCAGGGTGCCCAGGTGCCCTCGACCGCAACCTGCAGGATACCCACCTTGGCGATGAAGCCGCTGGCCGGTGGCAACCCGGCGACCGCGATCGCGGCGAAGAAGAACAGCGGCGCCAGGTGGCCCGGCTGCAGGGGTGGGCCGGGCAGCAGGTCACTGCCGAGCGCTCCCCGTTCATGCGCGATCTCGCCGGCGAGCAGGAACAGCAGTGCCACCGCGAGCGTCGAATGCACCATGTAGAACAGCGCCGACGACAACCCCTGCAGGGAGAATGCCCCGGTCCCGATCAGCATCGAACCGACCGATGCGACGACCAGGCATGCGACCAGTTCCGCGAGGTTGCGGCATGCCAGCGCGGCGATCGCAGCCATGGCGAGCGTGGCGATGCCGACCGGCACCAGCCATTCGCCCGCGAGGTTGGCGGCCCCGCCGGCCTGCTCGCCGAACACCAGCGTGCAGGTGCGCATGATCGCGTAGAGGCCGACCTTGGTCATGAGCGCGAACAGGCAGGCGACCGGCGGCGACGCGCTGGCATAGCCGTCGCGCAGCCAGAATCCGAGCGGCAGCACCGCTGCCTTGACCGCGAACACCACCAGCAGCACCAGCCCCGCACTGCGCAACAGGGACGCATCCCCCGCTGGCGCCGCCGCGACCTGCAGCGACAGATCGGCCATGTTGAGGGTGCCGGTCACGCCATAGAGCAGGCTCACCGAGACCAGGAACAGCGTCGATGCGACGAGATTGCACACCACGTAGTGGAGCGTGGCGCGCTGGCGACGTGCGCCGCCGCCATGCAGCATCAGGCCGTACGAGGCGATCAGAAGCAGTTCGAAGAACACGAAGAGATTGAACAGGTCGCCGGTCAGGAATGCGCCGTTGAGCCCCATCAGCTGCAACTGCAGCAACGCGTGGAAGTGGCGGCCGCGTGCATCCCATCCACCGGCTGCGAACCAGGCTGCCGCCACCGCCAGCAGTGCCGTGAGCAGCAGCATCAGCGCGGCCAGCCGGTCGAGCACCAGCACGATGCCATAGGGCGCTGGCCAGCCGCCGACCGAGTAGGCTGCGGGCTGGCCAGTGGCCGACCATCCGAGCAGGTACAGGGCCGCCAGCACCAGCGAGAGGCAGGAACCGATCGACACCGCACGGCAGGCGCCCGGGCGCCGGCGGTCGCCAAGGGTCATGATGATGGCGGCCGACAGCAGCGGCAGGACGACCGGCGCGACCATGAGGTGTCCCAGCATGCCGATCATCGGTGCGGGCCTGCGCGGCCGTCGACATGGTCGGTCCCGGTGTCGTAACCCATCCGGACCGACAGGGCGAGCAACAGCGCGGTCATGCCGAAGGCAATCACGATCGCAGTCAGGACCAGCGCCTGGGGCAGCGGATCGGCATAGCGCTCGACGCCTTCCCGCAGCACCGGCGGCGCACCGACCGCGAGCCGCCCCATCGAGAATATGAACAGGTTGACCGCATACGACAGCAGCGTCATCCCGAGCATCACGGGGAAGGTCCGCGCGCGCAACAGCAGCCATACGCCGGCCGTGGTCAGCACCCCGATGCCGCTGGCGAGCAGGAGTTCCATCAGGCGGCCTCCGTCCGAACGGCCATTCCGGTGGCAACCTGCGGCGACGCGGGCGCCGCAGCGACGCGCCCGATCGAGGCGATCATCATCATCGTGCTGCCCACAACCGTGAGGTAGACGCCGGCATCGAAGAACATCGCAGACGCCAGCGGCACCTTGCCGAGCAGCGGCAGGTCGAGATACGCGTAGGCGCTGGTCAGGAATGGAAATCCGATCACGGTCGCGCCCAGGCCGGTCAGTATCGCGGTGAACATGCCCGCGGCGATCCAGCGGTCGAACCCTTCGTCGCCCGCGGCAACCGGACGTGGCGCCACCACGCCTCGCCCGCCGCACGGCACCGCGTCGCGTCCGCCAGCCATGTATTGCACGAGCAGCGCGATCGCCGTGACCAGGCCTGCGACGAAGCCGCCACCCGGCTGGTTGTGGCCGCGAAGGAACAGGTAGGCCGACACCGCGAGCGCAAACGGCAGCATCAGCCGCGCCAGCATGCGCAGCATCAGCGGCCTGGCGCTTTCCGCATCCGGCGCGGACGCCGGACCGGGGGCCACGAAGCCGGCCAGCAGGGCCTGCGCGACCAGCCCGGCCACGGCCAGCACCAGGATCTCGACCATCGTGTCGTAGCCGCGGAAATCGACGAGGATCACGTTGACCACGTTGGACCCGCCCCCCTTCGGCACCGACTGCTCCAGGAAGTAGGTGGAGATGCTGGCGAGCGGACGGGTGAGCGCCGCGTACGCAAGCGCGGCCATGCCGACACCCGCGGCCAGGGCCAGGAGCGCATCGCGCAGGTGGCGCGGCAGCGAACCTTCGGCGGGCGTGGTCGAGGGCAGGTGGCGCAACGCCACCATCAGCAGCACGACCGTCACCACCTCGACCGCAAGCTGGGTCAATGCAAGGTCGGGCGCCGAGAACAGCACGAAGACGAGGCTGACCAGCAGGCCGACGGCACCTAGCGCGAGCAGCGACAGCAGTCGTTGCCGGTGCAGTGCCACCGTGGCCACCGTGGCCGCGACCAGGGCAGACCACATCGCCAGCGCGGCGCCGTTGGACGGCAGCAGCAGTTCGTCGCCGAGCGAGTACCCGCCCTGGAAGAACGGAACCGCCCCCGCCCAGAGCACGACCGCGAGCAACAGCCACAACGAGCGCTGCAGCGAGCCGTTCTGCACCAGGCCAGTCACCCGTCGGGCAGCCGAGACCGAAGCCTCGAGCATCCGGTCGAACAGGCGCTTCGCGCAGGGCCCTTCATCGCGGTAGAGGTGCAGGTTGTACCCGCGCTGCAAGCCGAAGTACAGCGCACAGCCTGACAGCAGGGCGATCGCGCTCATCACCAGCGGCAGGTTGAATCCGTGCCACAGGCTGATGCTGTATTCGGGCACGTTGCCGAGGAGCACGCCAGAGACCGCGACGTCCAGCAGGGGCGCGACCACGACGTTCGGCATCACCCCGACCAGCACGCACAGGACAACCAGCAGTTCGACCGGCACGCGCATCCAGCGCGGCGGTTCATGCGGCGTGCGCTCGAGGCCGACCGGGTCGCCGTTGAAGAAAACGTCGTGCACCAGTCGCAGCGAATAGGCTACCGCGAACGCGCCGGCCAGCGTCGCCATCAACGGCACCAGCCAGTCGGCCCAGGTGCCGGTGTCGATCGCCAGCGTCTTGGCCAGCATCATCTCCTTCGACAGGAAACCGTTGAGCAACGGCACGCCAGCCATCGCCGCGGCAGCCACCGCGACCAGCGTCGCCGTGATCGGCATGAAGCGGGCCAGGCCGTTCAACCGACGCAGGTCGCGCGTGCCCGTCTCGTGGTCGATGATGCCGGCCGCCATGAACAGCGAAGCCTTGAAGGTCGCGTGGTTGATGATGTGGAACACCCCGGCGACCACCGCCAGCGGTGTGTCGAGCCCGAACAGCAGCGTGATGAGTCCCAGGTGGCTGATCGTCGAGTAGGCGAGCAGGCCCTTGAGGTCGTGCTGGAACAGCGCAATCCACGCGGCGAATGCCAGCGTGACCAGGCCGGTGCCGCTGACCAGCAGGAACCACAGGTCGTTGCCGCCGAGCAGCGGGTACATCCTCGCCAGCAGGAACACCCCTGCCTTCACCATGGTCGCGGAATGCAGGTAGGCCGATACCGGCGTCGGTGCAGCCATCGCATGCGGCAGCCAGAAGTGGAACGGAAACTGCGCGCTCTTGGTGAATGCACCGAGCAGAACGAGGACCAGTGCAAGCGGGAACAGAGGATGGGCCTGCAGCAGTTCGCGCTGGTAGAGCACTTCGGACAGTTCGAAGCTGCCGGTGATCTGCCCGATCAGCAGCACCCCGGCGAGCAGCGCGAGCCCGCCGGCGCCAGTCACCGTCAACGCCATCCGCGCCCCTTGCCGCCCTTCGCTGCGATCGCGCCAGAAGCCGATCAGCAGGAACGATGACAGGCTGGTGCACTCCCAGAAAACCACCAGCAGCAGCAGGTTGTCCGCCAGCACCACGCCCAGCATCGAGCCCATGAACAGCAGCAAGAGCGACAGGAACCGCGACGCGTCGTCCTCGGGCGAGAGGTAGTAATGCGCGTACAGGATGACCAGCAGCCCGATCGCGAGCACCAGCAACGCGAACAGGAAGCCGAAGCCATCGAGCATGAACGTGAGGTTCAACCCGATCGCGGGCAGCCACGCGCCGCCTGCCTGGACTACCTCGCCGTCGAAGACGGCCGGCGCATGGGACAGCAGCAGTGCCAGCGCAAGGGCTGGCGCGCAGGCGGCCAGCAGCGCGCAGCGCCCGCGGCGATGACGACCAACCAGCCGGGGCAACCCCGCCATCAGCAGGGGCAGCAGTACGATGAGGATCAGGTTCAACGGGCGGCAACCGGGGCAGTGGGCATCGTCTCGGTCGACTTCGCGGCAGGCGGGACGCGGCGCGTCCCTGGCGGTTCACGCGAAGCGAACGCTCGGCGGTCGCGCGAACACACGGCGCAAACGCGATCGCCGAGCCTACCATCGTTGCGTGCGCCCGGGCAGGTGCAGACCTTGCCCTGCGCAGCCCGCGCAGACCTGCTTGTCAGATCATGGACACCGATTCCACCCAGATCAGCTCACACGCGCCTGCACCTGTGTCCTCGCGCGTCATCGAACTGCGCCAGCGCCAGCCGTCCGGGGCGCGCGCCTCGACCAGGTAGCCGCGCACGGTCACGATCTGCCCTGGCCGCACCGACTTCAGCGCAGCCTCGACGCGGTCATCCGCCGGGATCATGTGCATGTTGGCGCTGGAGGTCTCGATCTCGCGTCGCGGGATCGGGAAGTCAGCCGTGCTCCAGTAGTAGAAGCGCCCGCGCTGGCTGATGCTGATGCGTTGCAGGACGGTGGTGTCGGACATCCTCCCCCAGCCCAGCGCGAGATCGACCGGTGCGAGCTGCGCCTCGCGGTCGAAGCGGTAATGCTCGGCCCCGAGCACGCGCGCGGAGACCTCGAACCGAGCCAGCGCACGGATGCGATACCCGTTTCGCTCGAATTCGCGCTCGTCGGAGACCGACACCTGCGTCGGCAGGCCACCCGCGGTCACCCCCGGGGGCTGCGATACCTCGCGCCCGGACCACCAGTTCAGGGCCCCGAACAGGATCAGTGCGACGAACCCGATTTTCGGCCAGTTCATCGCGCGATGCTAACCGCACATCCCGGCTGCCTGCCAGCCGCGCCGAAGAGGCAGGGGGCAGGGGGCAGGGGGCCACCCCGGGGCCGCAGCCTATTTCACCAGCGTGATCGGGCACTCCGCCAGATGCAGCACCCGCTGGGCAACCGACCCCATGAGCAGGCCGGAAATCCCGCCCAGCCCGCGCGTGCCCATCACGATCTGCGAGATGCCGTGCTCGCGTGCGAAGTCGGCGATCACACGGGCCGGCGCCCCGCTCGCCACATGGCAGTCGAAGGCAATGCCGGCCGCCCCGACCCGCGCGCGCGCCGGGTCGAGCATCTCGGCGGCCTCGGCTGCAAGGACCTTCTCGATCTCGGCCGCGTCGATCAGTTCACGCGTGTCGAGGCCCACGCGGTCGAGCACGCTCAGCACATGCAGGGTCGTTCCCGCTCGCGCGCGCGCCAGGTCGATTGCAAGGTCGAGCGCACGAACAGCGGGCGGTGAATTGTCGAAGGGAACCAGCAGGTCGGTCATCATCGTCCTCATGCAAGATTGGTCATCGAAGGCCGGGCAGTTCCGGCTGCACACCCCGCCCGCCGGCACGCAGCGCCTCCAGCAACGTGCGCACGGGCGCCGGCAGCGCGACCGCTTCCAGTTGCTCGAACGCGACCCAGCGCCGACCGGGTTCTTCGGCCTGCGCAGTCACTGCAGGGCCCTGCCCGCCCACCAGGTGCATGCGCACCAGCATCGGTTCGATGCGCAGGCGGAAATGCGTGAACGCATGTTCGATCGGCGCCAGCGCCTGCAGCGCGGCGTCGCTCGCGCGGATGCGCGCCTCGACCTGTGCGTCGATCGATTCCGGCAGGCTCCACAACCCGCCCCAGATGCCGCTGGGCGGGCGGCGTTCCAGCAGCACGCCCTGCTGGCGGTCGACTAGCAGCCACACCACGCTCGCCCGGCGGGGTATCTCGCGCTTCGGCCGGGGTGCCGGGATGGCGTCGGTGCGTCCCGACACGTGTGCCGCACAGTCGACCGACACCGGGCATTCACCGCAGCGCGGACGACTGCGTGCGCACGGACCCGCGCCGAGGTCCATCAGCGCCTGGGTGTAGGTACCGATGTCCCGATGAGCGCCAGCCACGCCACTGGCCACGTCGCCGGCCACGGCTGGCGGCAGGCGCGCGGCCGACTCCGCCCACAGCGCGGCGAGCACCGAAGGCTCCCCGGGCCAGCCCTCGATGCCGGAATGCCGGGCCAGCACTCGCTTCACGTTACCGTCCAGGATCGGGTGCCGCTGGCCGAAGGCGAATGCGCAGATCGCACCGGCCGTCGAACGACCGATGCCGGGCAGCGCGAGCACTGCGTCGAATTCGTCGGGAAACCGGCCGTCGTGCTGCTCGATCACCTGCAGCGCGGCGCGATGCAGGCAGCGCGCCCGCGAGTAGTACCCGAGCCCGCTCCACGCGGCGAGCACGTCATCGAGGGGCGCGGCCGCCAGGGCATCGACACCGGGGAACCGGTCCAGGAAGCGCAGGTAGTACGGGATCACCGTCGACACCTGCGTCTGCTGCAGCATGATCTCCGACAGCCAGATGCGGTAAGGATCGCGGGTGCCCTGCCAGGGCAGCCCGCTGCGGCCCGCGCGGCGCTGCCACTCGACGAGTCGTGCGGCGAAGCTGCCGGCTTGCTCCGTGCGGTCGGCCGTTGTCATGGCTTCAGGATACGCTTCTGAAGATCGGCCGGTACGTCACGTCCGCTGCTGGCGGACGCGAACAAAGCCTGTATCGCTGGCGCTCGGCCGCACGGGGCTGCGGCGCAATGGCGCGGCCGCGCGGTGGAGCGGTGGAGCGGGTGATGGGAATCGAACCCACGTCTAGAGCTTGGGAAGCTTTCGTTCTACCATTGAACTACACCCGCTCGGCAGCGCGATTTTACTGCGGATTCGGGTTGCCGGGTTCGCAACCGCATGCGGCCAGCGCGCAGGCGCTCCGCGGACGATAAAATGGCGGCATGAGTCATCCTGATCCGGTCACCCCCGCTGCCTTGCCGGCCACGCTCTGCCTGACCGTCAATGGCGAGCGTCGAAGCTTTCCCGCTCCGCTCACCTGCGCCGGCCTGGTCGAGGCGCTCGCGCTCGGCGGGCACCGGATCGCCTTCGAAAGAAATGGCGAGATCGTCCCGCGCAGCCGCCTGGCCGACACCGCGCTGGCCGATGCCGACACCGTCGAGATCGTCGTCGCCGTCGGCGGCGGCTGACCCCAGAACCCTCCGGAGCCCCCCTCCATGTCCACCCTGTCCACGCCGTCCCCGCTGCAGGTCGGCACCCGCAGCTTCCACTCACGCCTGCTCGTCGGCACCGGCAAGTACCGCGATTTCGACGAGACGCGGCTCGCCATCGAGGCCAGCGGTGCGCAGATCGTGACCGTCGCGATCCGGCGCACGAACATCGGCCAGAACCAGGGCGAGCCGAGCCTGCTCGACGCGCTGCCGCCGTCGCGCTTCACGATGCTGCCCAACAGCGCGGGCTGCTACACCGCCGACGACGCCGTGCGCACGCTGCGTCTCGGGCGAGAACTTCTCGATGGTCATTCGCTGTGCAAGCTCGAGGTACTGGGCGACCCGCACACGCTGTATCCGAACATGGCCGAGACCCTGCGCGCCGCCGAGACGCTCGTTCGCGACGGCTTCGACGTGATGGTCTACTGCAGCGACGACCCGATCATGGCGAAGCAACTGGAAGAGATCGGCTGCGTGGCGGTGATGCCGCTGGCCAGCCTGATCGGCTCGGGAATGGGCATCCTGAACCCGTGGAACCTGCAGATCATCATCGGCAACGCGAAGGTGCCGGTGATCGTCGATGCCGGCGTGGGGACGGCGTCGGATGCCGCCATCGCGATGGAACTGGGCTGCGACGGCGTGCTGATGAATACCGCGATCGCGGCAGCGCAGCAGCCGGTACTGATGGCCTCCGCCATGCGCAAGGCAGTCGAGGCCGGGCGCGAGGCCTTCCTCGCCGGCCGCAAGCCGAAGAAGCTCTACAGCGCGACCCCCAGTTCGCCCACCGCGGGCCTGATCACGCCGGGCAAACCGGCTTGAGCGGCGGCGATGCGGGCAACGAAGCCCTGCACGCACGGCACATCCGCAGCTTCGTGCTGCGGCAGGGGCGGATCACGCAGGCGCAGCAACGGGCCTACGACGCGCTGCTGCCGTCGTTCGGCATCCCGTATGCGGACGCGCGGCTCGACCCGGCCACCGCTTTCGGCCGCAGCGCGCCGCTGATCGTCGAGATCGGCTTCGGGATGGGCGAAGGCACGGCGCAGATCGCGGCGGCACACCCCGAAAACGACTATCTCGGCATCGAGGTGCACAACCCGGGCGTCGGCAGCCTGCTCGACAAGGTCGGCCGCGCCGGCCTGGGCAACGTACGCATCGTCCAGCACGACGCGGTCGAGGTGATGCGCGACATGATCGCCCCGGACAGCCTTGCGGGCGCCCACGTCTTCTTCCCCGATCCCTGGCACAAGAAGCGCCACCACAAGCGGCGCCTGCTGCAGGCACCATTCGTCTCGCTGCTCGCCTCGCGGATCGCCACCGGCGGCTACCTGCACGTGGCGACCGACTGGGAAGACTATGCGGTACAGATCCTCTCCGTGCTCGAGGCAGAACCGCTGCTCGTCAACACCGTGGAACGCTATGCACCAAGGCCCGCATACCGGCCGCTGACGCGCTTCGAGCAGCGCGGCGTGAGGCTGGGCCACGAGGTGTTCGACCTGGTGTTTCGCCGCCGCTGAGCACGGCAGCCAGGCTGCAGTCGAGGCGGGCGCCGTCGGGCGCCTGCCTCGGCCCTGCTGCCGTTACTGCACGGGCGAGAACGCCGCCGGCATCACGATCTTGTTTTCCTGCGCCAGGTAGTTCACTGCGTCCCGGCCGTCCTTCTTCGCCTTGGCACTCGGAGGCCACGAACCGCCGGCCACCGCCTTCGCGCGCGTCTCCATGCGGTCGTTCATCGAGGCATACGGCCAGATGTGCATGAACTTGTTCAGCGCACCCAGGTCGGAGTACCACATGGCGAGGCAGGG
>CAIQON010000114.1 GCA_903873475.1 uncultured bacterium | reverse complement strand
GCAGGTGGTTGGCCGCCGGATTCGTGTCGGTAACGCGGCGCCCGGCGTCCAGTACGACAACGCCACCGGGGAGCGCGGCGAGGAGTGCGGCGAGGCGGCGCGACAGCGCGTCCTTCGCGGCCAGTTGCACGCGAAGTTCGCTGTTCGTCGCCGCCAGTTCGCCAGTGAGCTGTTCGACGCGGCCCTGCAAGGCCTGGTAGGCGCTGGTCAGTTCGGCCGACGCCTGACTGAACAGCGCGAACGCCTCTTCCAGTTGCTCGGGACGCAGGTCAGCCACTCGGTGCTTCGAAGTCAGACGGTGCTTCGAGTGCAGCGATGCCGCGCGCTGCTTTCGGTGTCCGATGCCATCGACCCGGCGCTCAACGACCGATGACGTAGCGCGCCGAACGCAGCGCGCGCGAAGGTACGGTCGCCGGTACGCGACCGAAGCGGACCAGGAGCATCGGGTAGTTGCGGTCGAGCAGGTGTGCAACTTGCATGCGGGAATCGGCATGGCCGATCGGCTGGTTGAGGAAACTCGCCCAGACGCCCGCCGCACGCGCCCACAGCACCGTCCGCTGCAGCGCCTGCCCGGAGCGCAGCCAGTCGAGCGGGGTGTCGCCGTCCGCGCCGAGCACCCCGATCAGGGGGGTGGACTCGACCAGGTCGGTTTCGTCATGCCCGGACAGCGCCGAATCGAGGAACGCGCCGTAAGGGAGTGCGAATTCGCCATGCGGCCCGAGTTGCAGCACGCCAGCCGGCATCGGAGGCATGAGCCGGGCTCCGTGCCGTGCCCACTTCGCCAGTTCGACCCGGCACTTGCGCTGGGTGAGATGGAATCGATCGGCTTCGGCGACGATCCGCGACACATCGGCCTTTCCCTCGGCGTCTTCCAGGATGCCGAGCCAGGCACCCTCATGACGCGCCTGCTCCTGCATCGCGTCGATCAGATTCTGCGAGATCGGGGCGGGATCGAACGCGCCGAGGTAGGTCCGGCGCCGCCGGATCGCCTGGAACAGTACCCGCTCAGCCGCCGTAGAGGCGGACTCGCCGGAGACTTCGATCCGGGCCAGTGGTACCTCGCTGCTGGATAGTGGATCACCGTCCTTGAGCCACGGCAGGAGGGTGACATTGGGTTGCAGGCCGAAATAGCGCAGCGCACAACGGAGGTTGAACAACGCCGCTCCGCAGGCGATGACCAGCGCGCGCCCGTCGGGATCGGCGACCGGCAGGCGGCGCGACCGATCGGCGAACAATTCGAGCACGGCACCGGTCAGCCGGAAGAACCAGGGCTGGGTGTTCAGGCAGGACGGCGCCAGCACGGCATAATTCAGGCAGAACTGCAGCCGCTCGGCGTTCGAACCGCCCGCTGGAAAACGGCTCTCGTCCACCGACCATGCATCGGTATCGAAACGGAAAGGGGTCGGGGCTGTATCCATCACGCTCTGGAAGGAGTTCTGCGCAGCCGCACCGCGCGAAAGAGTCTACGATGTGGCCTTATCGCGGGGGCGTTCGATGCTCGCTACAGTTCGGAGGGTATTCATCGGCATCAATTCGTGCAACTGTAGCACCAATGGCCCGACGGGTTTGCCGGCGAAAGCCGGGCCCGGGCCAGGGCCCGCCCGCTTGTGCTACCCGCCAGAATGGACCGTCATCGCCCACGCGGCAGACAGCAGCACCGGGCCTGCCACTGCGGACCTGCAGTCTTACCTCGAATGACAACTGGCAGACCCTCCTTGACCTCGACCCGACCTGTCCCCGCGACCATTCCGATCGTCGCCTCGCCCGCGAACATCAAGGCGGCGTGCAGTTCCTGCACCCTGCAGGAACTCTGCCTCCCGGTCGGCCTTTCGCCCGCGGATATCGACAAGCTGGACCGGATCATCTCGTCCCGGCATACCACGCGCCGCGGGTCATCGCTGTACCGCATGGGGGATCCTTTCCGCAACCTCTATGCAGTACGCACTGGCGCCTTCAAGACCATCGACCTGTCTGAAGACGGTTCGGAAAAGATCACCGGCTTCTACCTGTCCGGAGAAATCCTGGGCCTCGATGCGATCAGCACCGATCGCCAGAACTTCAGCGCGGTCGCGCTCGAGGACAGCGAAGTATGCGTGTTGCCATTCGAGCACCTTGAAGAATTGCTGCGCGAGATCCCCACGCTGCAGCACCATTTCCACAAGATCATGAGCCGGGACATCATGCGTGACCAGGGATTGATGCTGCTGCTCGCGGGCATGAAGGCCGATGCGCGGCTCAGTTCCTTCCTGATCGGGCTGTCGCAGCGCTTTGCCAACCTCGGCTACTCGGCGATGCGCTTCCGGTTGCGCATGACGCGCGAGGAAATCGGAAGCTACCTTGGCCTCACCCTGGAGACGGTCAGCCGCCTGTTCTCGCGCTTCAGCGCACAGGGACTGATACGCATCGACCGGCGCGAGATCGAGATCCTCGACTTCACGGCCCTGCGGTCGATCATCGAAATGCGCGAGTGATGGCGGAATTGATTGCGCAATTGATTTGCCAGCGGACGATGCACGCGCTAACCTGAAAGCCGACTCAGGGGAGCAGCCATGACCAGGTCCAGGGCAAGCACAGGCGCCGACAAACCCGCGCCCGCAAGTAACCAGCCGTCGAACGACGGTTCTCCGTTGATGCATCAGTCGTCCATCGTCGAAGGCCAGGACGGCTTCTTCTGGCGTGACAGCGAGACCGATGCGCTGGTCGGTCCGTTCAGCACACGCGCCGCGGCGATCGCCGACCGCGATTCGCCAGGACCGGCGGACGACGGCACGGACGAACTCGCCGCAGCCCCGGATATCGACGCGGTGCACGAGGTCGAAGCCGAGATCGGGATCGACGACTTCATAGACCCCGACACCGGGGAACCGACGCACGGCTACGAACCACACCTGCGCGACGACCACTGACTCGACGGCCGCTGACTCGACGACCATCGACTCGACGACCACCGTCTCGACGGCCGCTGACCGCCCCCTCCGGGCGCTACGGTTGCAACGGCAGCTGCAGCGTGCAGCTGTCATGCGGCCTTCGAGCAGCGGCTTTCGAACGGATGGGCAACGACACGGCCCGTGTCGCTCCCTGCCCCCGCCCCGGTGTCGCTCCAGGTCAAACATGTACGCCTCGCGCATGCGATGAGGCATGGTGGTGATGCGCGTGCGGTGCACTGCCAGACAGCGTCGACTGTCCGAACAGCACCAGTCCGTACAGCCCGAACAGGCAGACCGCAAGCCCCGCGGCAAGCCGCGCCCGCGGCGAGCGCACGATCGTGCGGAAACGCGACAGCCAGAACCCGACCGCGAGCAGGTTGGGCAGCGTGCCGAGCCCGAACGCGGCGAGCACCGCGGCGCCGAGCATGGGGCTTCCGGTCGCCATCGCGGTCGCGAGCATCGCGTAGACCAGCCCGCAGGGGAGAAACCCCCACACCGCGCCGATCGCCATTGCACGCGGCACGGTCGCGGCCGGCAGCAGCGGACGGGCGACAGGCTGCAGCCGCCGCCAGAGCCCGGCGCCGAGGGCCTCTGCATGACGCACCGCCGGCGCCAGGCCTGTCAGGTAAAGGCCGAGCACGATGAGCATCAGGCTGGCCACCAGCATGAAGAACGACTGCCCCCCCGGGTTGCCGCGCACGCCGAGCGCCGCGCCGGCCACCCAGCCGAGCGCGCCGCCGGCGCTGCCGGCCAGCGCACCGGCGAGCGCATAGCTCGCGATCCGCCCGAGGCTGTAGGCGACATGCAGGCGCATCGGCGGGTGCCGCTGTCCGGTCGCCCCGGACAGCGCGCCGACGATGCCACCGCACATCCCGACGCAATGCACGCCCCCCGCGAGCCCGACCAGCGTGGCCGATGCGAGCGTCGGCCAGATCATCGATGTCGCGTCCATCAGCGCAGCCGCGCCGGGCTGTCGGGCGTCACGCGCGGGGCATTGACCTGCGCCGCGCTGCTCTGCAGGAAGCAGGTCAGCGCACTGGCCGAAGCGGCGAACAGCCAGAAAGCGAAGAAGCCGATCGTGTAGGCCAAGCGTTCGCCAGCGGCCGACGGGCCGCCGAACGGATGCAGGTCTGCCGGATGGAACACGGTGAAGAAGGCAGCCTCGGCGGCGCAGGCCACCAGGAACGACGGCCACAGGATGCAGATCAGTTTTCGGGACTGCTCCATCGGCGCTACTCCGTCACACGCGGGTTCAGTGGCGTCGGTTCCAGGCCGATCGCTCGCTCGGCAGGCATCTGTGCAGTGGCCGAGATGCGCCACTGGTGCCCGGCATCTTCCAGGTGCAGGTGCCAGCGCCCGCGCAGCGGACGCAGCAGCCGGCCCTCATACAGGCCGGGTGCCAGCGGGGCCAGTTCGACCTGCTGGTCATCGCCGCTGCGCGCCGCCCGCACGAGGTGCAGGCGCAGCACGCCGTCGGCGGAGACGTCTCCCGATACTGCCACCCTGACCCGGTCGCCGGACGGATTGAACTGCAACCGTGCCGACAATCCGCGCGCGCGCGCCTGAGCCTCGCGATCGATCGAGCGGTTGATCGCCAGACCCTGGCGGTAGTAATCATCGGAAACCACGCCATCGAACGAGTCGATCGCGATCGCCATGGTGACCAGCCCGGCGACCACCGCTACCGCCGGCGGGAAGAACAGCAGCCACGGCCAGGGTTCCCGGTACCAGGGCAGCGGATGGCAGCCTGCGGCCATCGCCGGCGCGGGAATGGGGGAATCGGGTACGGGCATGGCGGACTCCAGCGAAGCAGGCATGGTCGGACATTGATGCGAGGGCGCGGTGCGATAGGCCTCAGCGCGCGATGAACACGGTCTTCTCTTCCCGCGCGACACCGGCGTCGTCGGCGGCTTCCACCTTCAGCCAGACCGGCGTGGACCCGGGCGCGACGGCGGCGCGCGGCACGCGCAGTTCCAGCGGCACGATGCGCGAGCCGGCGGACCCGATCCTGATCGGCTGTGCCTCGGTGACGACCAGTTCGATGCCATCGATGCCACGCGCCGACAGCACGAAGCTGCGCGCAGCCTCGCGGGTGTTCATGATCTGCACGCGATACACGTTCTCGAGACGGCCGTCCTCGAGCTCACGCACGATGTCGCCACGATCGCGGATGATGTTCATCTTCACCGGCGTGCGCAGCACGATGCCCGACAGCACCGCCACCGAGACCGCCAGCAGCAACGCGGTGTACAGCAGCGTGCGCGGACGCATCAGGTGGCGCAGGATCTCGCGGTCGCCGTAGTGGCCGGCCATCGCATTTTCGGTGGAATACCGGACAAGCCCCTTGGGGTAGCCCATTTTCTCCATCACCTGGTTGCAGCCGTCCACGCAGGCACCGCATCCGATGCACTCGTACTGCAGCCCGTTGCGGATGTCGATGCCGGTCGGGCACACCTGCACGCAGATGCCGCAGTCGACGCAGTCGCCGAGGCCCGTCGCGTGCCGATCAGCCGACCGGCTGCGCGCGCCACGCGGGTCGCCGCGCCGCGCATCGTAGGTGATGACCAGCGTGTCGGAATCGAACATGACGCTCTGGAAGCGTGCGTACGGACACATGTACTTGCACACCTGCTCGCGCATGAAGCCCGCGTTACCCCAGGTGGCGAAGGCGTAGAACAGCATCCAGAACGTCTCCCAGGGCCCCAGCGAGAACGAGGCCACGGCAGTGCCGAGATCGCGGATCGGCGTGAAGTAGCCTACGAAGGTGAAGCCGGTCCACAGCGCGAGCAGCACCCACAGCGCATGCTTGGCTGCCTTCAACCGCAGCTTGCGCCCGGACATCGGCTGTCCGTCGAGGCGGATGCGCGCCAATCGGTCGCCCTCGACCTTGCGTTCGATCCACAGGAACAATTCGGTGTAGACCGTCTGCGGACAGGCATAGCCGCACCACAGTCGCCCGGCAATCGCGGTGAAGAGGAACAGCGACAGCGCGCAGATCACCAGCAGGCCGGTGAGGAAGATGAAGTCCTGCGGCCAGAACACGAAGCCGAAGATGTAGAACTTGCGGGCGGCCAGGTCGAACAGCACGGCCTGGCGTGCGTTCCATTCGAGCCATGCGGTGCCGTAGAAGGCCAGCTGGGTGAGAACGACCAGCAGCACCCGCTGCCGGGCGAGAAACCCGGTGACCGCGCGCGGATAGATCTTGCGCCGTATCTCGAACAGTGCGTCGTCGGCGCGGACAGCCGCGCTAGAGTCGGGCGGGACGGTGGCGACGGCTACGGCGACAGCGCCCGCACCCGGCTCCGCGGCGCGATCACTTCCTCGTGTCACGCGAGAGTCCCCAGACATAGGCTGCGAGAAGATGAACCTTGCCTGCGCCGAGGAAATCCAGCTGTGCCGGCATCACGCCGTTGCGGCCGCGGGTGATCGCCTCGACGATCGCCTCTTCCGACGAGCCGTACAGCCAGACCCTGTCGGTCAGGTTGGGGGCACCCAGCGCCGGATTGCCTTTCGAATCCATGCCGTGGCAGGCGACGCAGACCTGCTCGAACTTCACCTTGCCCTGGGCCGCAAGGGCCGCATCGTGCGGCAGGCCGGACAGCGACCGCACATGGTTGGCGACCGCCTTGACGTTCTCGGCGCCGATCGCTTCCACCAGGGGCGGCATCATCGCCTGGCGCCCCCGGGCGATCGACTCGAGCACCTGTGCCGGCTCGCCGCCCCAGATCCAGTCGGTGTCACGCAGGTTCGGGAATCCCCTGGACCCGCCCCCGTCGGACGCATGGCACTGCGCACAGTAGGTGACGAACAGCCGCTGGCCCATCTCGCGGGCTGCAGGATCGCGCGCCACCACCGGGATCTCCTGCTTGAGGTAGACATCGAACATCGCGGCGTACCGGCTGTCCCAGCGCCTGGATTCGGTCGCATGCTGGCCGGCCGAGTTCCATCCGAGCGCGCCGCCGTACACCGCAAGGCCCGGATAAAGCGCAAGGTAGAGCAGTCCGAACACGATGGTGATGTAGAACAGGTACATCCACCACCGCGGCAGTGGATGGTTCCATTCGGCCAGGTCGCCGTCCCACAGGTGGCCGGTGGTGCCGGGATCGGCACCGGCGGGAAGCCGCCGGGTGGTGTTCGCCTTGAGGAACCAGGCACAGGCGAGGATGGAGACGATGGTCACCACCGCGATCGCGATGCCGATCCAGCTGTAGATGAAATCCGACATTACCTGGCCTCCCGTGAACCGGACTCGTCCGGCACCTGCGCCGTACCGGAAGGCCGGTACGGTGCGTCGTCATCGAGGGGGATGCGTTCGGCTTCGCTGAACGCGGCGCGCTGGCGCTTCGAAAAGGCCCACCAGACAATGCCGATGAAGGCCACGAACGCGATCAGCGTGATGATCGATTGCAGGTCGCCCCGGGTCATCGCGTGCTCCTCAACGGGTGGCGACCGGGGTCGCGGCAGGCTTCAGGCTGGTGCCCAGCACCTGCATGTAGGCGATCAGGGCATCGAGTTCGGTCCGGCCATCGACCGCCTTCCCGGCTCCGGCGATTTCCTCTTCGGTGTAGGGAACCCCGACCCGGGACAAGGCCGTCAGCCGTCCGCCCAGGCTCTGCCCGTCGACCGGGGTACGCTCGAGCCAGGGATAGGCCGGCATGTTCGACTCGGGTACGACATGGCGCGGATTGTTGAAGTGGATGCGATGCCATTCGTCGGAATAGCGACCCCCGACCCGGGCCAGATCGGGACCGGTACGCTTGCTGCCCCACTGGAACGGGTGGTCGTAGACGAATTCCCCGGCCACCGAGTAGTGGCCATAGCGCTCGGTCTCGGCGCGCAGCGGCCGGATCATCTGCGAATGGCAGTTGTAG
>CAIQON010000113.1 GCA_903873475.1 uncultured bacterium | reverse complement strand
GCATGCTCTCGTTCCCGTCGACCGAAGACCTTCGCCCGACCCCCGACCGGGTGCGCGAGACGGTATTCAACTGGCTCGGCCAGGACATGCACGGGTTGCGCTGCCTGGATCTCTTCGCCGGCAGCGGCGCACTGGGCTTCGAGGCGGCATCGCGCGGTGCTGAACGGGTGGTGATGGTCGAGCGTGAGCCGGCCATCCTGCGCGCGCTGGAGGCGACGCGCGGCCAGCTCGGAGAACCGCCCGCGGGTACCGTCATCGAGATCGTGAGGGCGGACGCGCTGCGTTTCCTCGAGGGCGAAGCCCGGCGAAGCAGTGGCGCGGCGGGTGGCCACGACGTGGTCTTCCTCGACCCGCCGTTCCGGCTCGGCCTGCTGCCGGTCCTGCTGGCGCGGGTGGAGGGCTGCCTGGCTCCCGGTGGCTGGGTTTATGTCGAGGCGCCCGCCGCCTCCGCCGACGGACCGGGCGTGCTCGACGCGCTGGGCAACGCAGCCCCCTGGGCCACGATCCGCCAGGCGCGCGCCGGCGCGGTCGAGTACCGGATCCTCGCGCGGCAGGCAGACCTGCAGGAAGACGCCAATCCGGATAGTCTCGCCCTCGGCGACTCTCCCTGAAGACAGCGCCTCACCCATCCGCAGCACGACGAGGAACGCCCCGATGACCACTGCCATCTACCCCGGCACGTTCGATCCGATGACGCTCGGCCACGAGGACCTGACGCGCCGGGCCGCGCTGCTGTTCGATAACGTGATCGTGGCAGTGGCCGACAGCCGCGCGAAGCGCCCGTTCTTCACGCCGGACGAGCGTGTGGAACTCGCGTCCGAAGTGCTGCGGCCGCTGAAGAACGTATCGGTCGTGCGATTCTCGGGCCTGCTCACCGACTTCGTCCGTTCGCAGAATGCGCGCGTGATCGTGCGCGGCCTGCGTGCGGTGTCCGACTTCGAGTACGAGTTCCAGCTTGCCGGGATGAACCGCAAGCTGTTCGCCGAGCTCGAGACGGTGTTCCTCACCCCCGGCGACCCGTACATGTTCGTGTCCGCCACCCTGGTGCGCGAGATCGCGCTGATGGGTGGCGACATCGCGCAGTTCGTCAGCCCGCTGGTCGGGGCGAAGGTCTCGGCCAAGCTGCGCGAGCAGCCGTCCGGCGCCTGAGCGGAGCAGCAGCGTGGCGCTGATGATCACCGACGCCTGCATCAACTGCGACGTATGCGAGCCCGCGTGCCCCAACTCGGCGATCTCACCGGGCGAGGAGTATTACGTGATCGACCCGGCCCGCTGCACCGAGTGTGTCGGCCACTTCGACACGCCCCAGTGCGCGCAGCTGTGCCCGGTCGATTGCATCCCGAACGACCCTGACGTGGTCGAGACGCGCGAGCAGCTGCAGGAAAAGTACGCCGTACTGATCGCGGCAGGCATCGCGCGGCCGCCCGGCGCCCTCTAGCGCTGGCACTTCACGCAGTAGAAGGTCGAGCGGTTGCCCTGCCTGATCAGGCGCAACGGTGTGCCGCAGCCCATGCAGGGCTTGCCGTCGCGGTCGTAGACGCGAAACGTGTCCTGGAAGCGCCCGGCCTGCCCGCTGCTGTCGACATAGTCGCGCAGGCTGCTGCCGCCAGCCTCGATCGCCCGCGCGAGGATAGTCCTGACCTCGCACACCAGCCGCGCCAGCCGTGGCAGCCCGACCCGGCGCGCGGGCGTGCGCGGGTTGATGCCGGCCGCGAACAGCGCCTCGTTCGCGTAGATGTTGCCCACGCCCGCCACGACCCCGCCATCCATCAGTACCAGCTTGATCGCAGCGCTGCGGTTGCGGGTCACGCGGTAAAGGTAGGCCGCGTCGAACGAATCGGTCAGTGGCTCCGGGCCGATCGCCGACAGCAGCATGTGCTCGGGCGCACCGGCGGGAAGCCAGAGCACCGCACCGAAGCGGCGCGGATCGCGCAGCCGGATCGACAGCCCGTTCGACAGCTCCAGGTCGACGTGGTCGTGCCTGGCCAGCGGTTCGTCGCGCGGCACCACCCACAGTCGACCGGACATGCCCAGGTGCACCAGCAGCCGACCGCGGCCTTCGCAATCGAACAGCAGGTACTTCGCGCGGCGATCGATCGCATCGATGCGGGCGCCGGCGACTGCGGCCTCCATGCCGTCGGTGACCGGCCAGCGCAGCGATCGGTTGCGCACGACGGCGCGCTCTATCCGCTGGCCGACGGCGCGCACCGCGAGGCCGCGGCGCGTGGTTTCCACCTCGGGCAGTTCAGGCATCGGCCGGACGCCGCTCGGTTGCGTGCCGGGCGCTGGCCACTGGCGCCAATCAGCGCCAGTTCGGTTCGAACATCCGCCGTGCGGTCTCGCGCGACAGGTGGTACTGCAGGCCTTCGTCGGGGCGCAGCACGATCCAGTCGTTGCCTTCGCGCGAGGCGAGGTGGACGGTGATCGCCTTGCCTTCCTTGGTGCGCACCACGGTCGCGCTCTTGCCGGGCTTGAGCTTCATCGGCTGGGTCAGCGTGCCCGAGGCGAGCTTCCATTCGTCGATGAAGCGGTTCAGGTCGTCCTGGGTCGGGGTGATCAGCGGCTTGGGCAGGATCGCCCAGTTGCCATCGACCTGCTCGACCTTGAAGTCGGGCATCTCGACGCTGGTGATCTGCTGCTCGGGCGTCGTCCAGAGCCGGTTGTCGGCCATGCGCTCGGGCTGCGGCGGGATTGCCTGCGCATACTGCGGGTTCACCATGTAGACCGAATCGCCGGTCATCACGTACTGCATCTTCATCATCCGGTTGATGGTGCCGAAGGTGAAGGTCTGCTTGTCGAGGATGACGGTGGCGAACGGCGGTTCGAGTTCGAACCGGGACAGGTCGGTGGCCGGGAGCTTCTGGTCGCTGACCGCACGCACCAGGTCAGCCAGCCGCCGCGCCTCGAAGTTGTCGGCGCGCGCGCGGAACGGCTTCGTGAGGTACCACTGCTCGCCCTCGAGCTCCAGCACCACCGGATCGCCCTTGCGCAGCTTGACCTCGATACGCTTGATCTCTTCCGGCTTCAGCGTGGACAGCTTGTGCTCGACCGGCTTCGGCTCTTCCGGCTTCGGCTTGAAGTACAGCAGCGCGCCGAGGCCGAGCACCAGCACCAGCAGCAGCGCATTAATCAGCAGGGTCTTCTTCATCGCATCAGGCCCCGGGGTTCACGCTTTGCGCCGGCGGCGCCACCAGATCGTACCGCCGGTCACCAGGAAGCCCAGCGGCAGCAGCACCAGGAAGCCGTAGACGATGGCCGTCATCGACGTGCGGTTGAGCGTCAGCGACGAATCGAGCGTCCCGCGCGGCTGCACGGTGATCAGGTTCTCGTCGCCGGAGAGCCAGTTGATGATGTTGATGCCGAGATCCATATTGCCGACCATGCCGACATACTGGTTCGCCAGGAAGTGGCCGGAGCCGACCACCACCACGCGCTGCGGACGGTCGTTCAGCGTGCGCTCGAGCGCGATGCCCACGGTGACCGGGCCGGGCACGTCGCGGCCCTTGTCGAAGCTTACCGACGAGGTGCCTTCGGCGATCGGGCTCATCTCGAGCCAGCCGCGCGGGGCGACTTCGATCAGCGGCGTCTCGCGCCAGTCGCGGCTGCCGTCGACGCCGATCGAGCGGGCGAAGGGCAGGATCGTGTTCAGCGTGAAGTTCTTCGCGATCGGGTGCTGGCCGTAGCCGGTGGCCACCGCCATCGTCGGCTGCGCGTTGATCAGCTGGGCCGACGGGTCGACCACCGTGCCCGGGTTGAGCACCAGGCCGAAGATGTCGGCGATCGGCTGCAGGCCGCGCATGGGCTCCTGGTCGATCAGCCAGAGCAGGCTGCCACCCTTGTCGATCCATTCCTTGATCTTCTTCACTTCCGGCGGCAGCAGGTCGACCTTGGGACCAGCGATGATCAGTATCTTCAGGTCTGCCGGGACGTCCTGCGCGATCGAGAGGTTCAGGGGGCCGGTCGCGAAGCCCTTGTTCTCGAGCTGGCGGCCGAACAGGCCGAGGTCATGGTTGGCCTTGCCGTCGATGACGCGTTCGCCATGGCCGTCAAGCGACATCACCATGCGCTCGGCGCCGCGTGCCAGCCGCATGATCAGGTTGGCGAACTGCTGCTCGGTCAGCGTGTTGATGTTCTCGCTGCGCTTGCCGTACTCGACGACCATCTCGCCGTTGACCGTCACGCCGGCGGCCTGTGCGAGCTTCGGTTGTTCGCGCGGGTCGATGAACGACAGGTTGATGTCGGGCTTCAGCCGCTGGTAAGGGGCCAGGAAGTCGCGCACCATCTTGCGCAGGTCTTCCTGGCCGGTTGCGTACGAAGTGATGGTGACCGGCTCGGTCAGCTGCTTCAGCATGTCGATGGTTGGCTGCGACAGCGTGTTGCGCGCGTTCAGGCTGACGTCCCATTCCTTCTTGTACTCGCGCGCGACGAAGGAGACGAGGCCCGCCAGCACGAGCAGCAGGATGACGAAGAGCCAGTTCTGGGCCGACAGCTTCAGTCGGAACTTGCGATCGATATTGGTGGCCATCAGTCTGCCTGGTTCGCGGGAGTCGGTTGGCGGTGCATGGACGGCGGGCTAAGGGTGCCCCGGGCGGGTGTCAGCCGCCCAGCCGGTCGGAATCGAGCCGGCGGATCGCGAG
>CAIQON010000112.1 GCA_903873475.1 uncultured bacterium | reverse complement strand
TGCCGGACTCGCCCTCGATCAGCACCGGGAACGGAGCGGCTGCATACTGGACGATCTGCTGCCGAAGGCGCTCGATCGCCGGGCTGGAACCGACGATCGAGCGGTCTGATTCGCCGGCGGCTTCCGGGGCCGCCACCCGCCTCAGTTCCGCGAGCAGGGCGCGCAGGCGGTCGGGCGGGCAGGGCTTGGGTACGAACTCCATCGCGCCGATCGCCCGTGCACGGCGTGCGTTGGCCTCGTCGTTCTGGCCCGACAGCACGACGATCTTCATCGATGGCGACGCCGCCAGCAGTTCGGTGATCAGCCGGAAGCCTTCGTCGGGCCGGTGCGGCGTTGGCGGCAGGCCGAGATCGACCAGTGCCAGGCCGGGCATGCGCTCGATCTGGCGCAGCAGGGCGTGCACCTGCGGGCGCGAAGCGGCAACCAGCACTTCATAGTCGCTGGCCAGGGAATAGTCGAGCGTGTCGGTGATCAGCGGGTCGTCGTCGACGATCAGCAGGTCGGGCTTTTGGCTCGAGGTGGCTGGCGGTTTCTGGGGGGGCGGTCTCATCGCGCCCCTATCGTCTCATGCGGCGCTGGCGCCGATGCACTGCAGAAACGCCTGTTCGAGGACGGTTGTCCCGGAGCGCGCGCACAGTTGGGCTGGCGTGCCGGCGAATGCGACCCGCCCGCCGTGGATCACCACCAGCCGGTCGCACAGCGCCGCGACGTCTTCCAGGGCATGCGAACTGAACAGCAGCGCGCCGCCGTCGGCCCTCAGTCGCCCGAGGGTCGAGCGGACCCTCGACCGCGCCAGAGGGTCCAGACCGCTCATCGGTTCGTCGAGGACCGTCAGCGGACGGCGCGCGAGGAGGCAGGCCGCCAGCCCGAGCTTCTGCAGCATGCCCTTGCTGAAGGTGCGTGCCGGGCGCTCGAGCGCCTCGGGATCGAAGTCGAGGTCGCGCAATCGCTCGAGCGCGGCCTCCTCATCGTGCGCCGCACCCCTTAGGGATGCGTGGTAGTGCAGATAATCGCGCCCGGTGAGGTAATACGGCGGCGAGAACCGCTCCGGCAGCCAGGCGAGCCGGCTGCGCGCCTCGGCACGGGTGCTTGGCACCCCGAAGACGCGGATCGTGCCGCTGTCGGCGCGGCAGTAGTCGAGCATGCAGCGCAGCAGCGTCGTCTTGCCGGCCCCGTTCACGCCGACCAGCGCGACGCTCTCGCCGGCGCCCACGGCGAACGACACATCGGCCGCGGCCCGCCTGCTGCCGAACTGCCGGTTCACGCCGGAAAACTCGACCGCCGCTGGATGCATCCCGAGTGTTGTCGAACCAGTAACTCACCGGTAAGGTGCGAGAGGATAGAATAGCCCTTTTACACTTACGGCCCGCGCGTGTCTTCGGACAACTTCGTAGAAATCTCCGGCCTGCAGTTCGGCTACGGTCGCCGAACCATATTGAAGGGGCTCGACCTTCGAGTGCCGCGAGGCCAGGTGGTGTCCATCATGGGCGGCAGCGGCTGTGGCAAGACCACGCTGCTGCGCCTGATCGGTGGTGCACTGCGCCCGTCCGGGGGCTCCGTGGTCGTCGATGGCGACTCGGTGGGTGCGCTCGACCGCGACGGGCTCTACCGCCTGCGCCGGAAGATGGGCATGCTGTTCCAGTTCGGTGCGCTCTTCACCGACCTGTCCGTATTCGACAACGTGGCGTTCCCGATGCGCGAGCGCACCGCGCTGCCCGAGCCGATCGTGCGCGACCTCGTCCTCATGAAGCTGCATGCAGTCGGCCTGCGCGGCGCCGCGAAGCTGATGCCGGCCGAACTGTCCGGTGGCATGGCACGCCGGGTTGCACTGGCGCGCGCGGTCGCGCTCGACCCTGAGCTGATCATGTACGACGAACCGTTCACCGGCCTCGACCCGATCTCGCTGTCGGTGATCAGCAACCTGATCCGCACGCTGAACAATGCGCTGGGCGCGACCTCGATCGTGGTCACGCACGACGTGCGCGAATCGATGAAGATCCTCGACTACTGCTACCTGATGGCCGAAGGACAGATCGTCGCGCACGGCACGCCGGCCGAGATGCTGGCTTCGGAGAAGCCTTACGCACGGCAGTTCTTCCGTGGCGAGATCGACGGCGCCGTGCCCTTCCATTACCCGGGTGCCGACTACCGCACCGAACTCAGGCTCGGTACACGTGATCGATAAGGGCTGGCTCACCGTCGGTGGCATCGGTCGCCGGGCGATCGACACCTTCCTGCGGCTGGGCTTCGCGGCGCGCTTCCTCGGCCTGACGCTGCGCAATTCCGGCGTCTGCCTGCGCCGGCCTCGGCTGGTCGTGCGCGAGGTCTATTTCTCCGGCGTGCTGTCTCTGGTGATCATCCTGGTGTCCGGCCTGTTCGTCGGGATGGTGCTCGGCCTGCAGGGCTACCAGACGCTGCGGACGTACGGCTCCGAATCGGCGCTCGGCGTGCTGGTCGCGCTGTCGCTGCTGCGCGAACTGGGCCCGGTGATCACCGCACTGCTGTTCGCGAGCCGCGCCGGGTCTGCGGTCACGGCCGAGATCGGCCTGATGAAGGCGACCGAACAGCTGCGCGCGATGGAGATGATGGCGGTCGATCCGATCGCCCGGGTCGTCGCGCCGCGCTTCTGGGCGGGCGTGATCTCGACGCCGCTGCTCACCGCGATGTTCACCGCAATGGGCATCTATGGCGGCTACCTGGTCGGCGTCGTGCTGCTGGGCGTCGACGAAGGCTCGTTCTGGTCGCAGATGCAGAACTCGGTCGACTTTCGCGAGGACATCGTCAACGGCCTGCTGAAAAGCCTGGCTTTCGGCTTCGCGATCTCGTGGATTGCGGTGTTCGAAGGGTATGATGCGCCGCCCACTGCCGAGGGAGTGTCCGGCGCCACGACCCGCACCGTGGTGACGTCGGCCCTGACCATCCTGTTTCTCGATTACATCCTTACTTCGCTCATGTTCCGGGGGCTCTGATGGAACGTTCTTCGCTCGACGTCTGGGTCGGCCTCTTCGTCGTCGGCGGCATGGTGGCGCTGCTGATCCTCGCGCTCAAGGTGGGCAATGCCGGCGACCTGCTGCGCGCCGGCCCGACCTATACGCTGATGGCCAGCTTCGAGAACATCGGCGGCCTGAAGCCGAAGGCGCCGGTGCGCAGTGCCGGCGTCGTGGTCGGCCGGGTGGCGACGATCGACTACGACCCCGAGACGTTCAACGCGGTGGTCACCCTCAGCATCGAGAAACGGTTCGACAGGTTTCCGAAAGACACTTTCGCCAGCATCTACACGTCCGGCCTGCTGGGCGAGCAGTATATCGGCCTGGCTCCGGGCGGCGACGAGAAGGTGCTCGCCAACGGAGACCGGATCTCGAAGACGCAGAAGGCCGTGGTGCTCGAAGACCTGATCGGGCAATTCCTGACCAGCCGTGCAGGCGAGCCGGCTTCCAAGTGAGACGTTTGCGGGCCTGCCATCGGCCCCCGGGGGCGGCTCCGCCCGGCGCGGCATGAACGTCCCGCCGAAGCCTGCCTGCGATGGCTGCGGCGCGTGCGCTCCACTGTCGCGGCGACAGCGCGCCGCCTGATACCTGTCCTGTCCCTTCATCCAATCATTGATGAGCGAATTCATGAGCCTGTCCCGCCATGCCCCGTTTTTCCTTCGCGCGTTTGCTCCGGCCGCGGCGCTGCTCTGCCTCATGCTGACGGCCTCGGCCGTACGCGCCCAGGATGTCGGGCCCGATCAACTGGTCAGGATGACGGTCGACAGGATCATCGAGATCGTCAAGAGCGACAAGGCCATCCAGGCCGGCGACATCAAGCGCATCCTCGAAGTGGCCGAGACGCATGCGTCGCCCCATTTCGACTTCGTGCGCATGACCCGGCTCGCGATGGGGGCGAACTGGAAGCAGGCCAATCCGTCCCAGCAGGAAGAGCTGGTGCGCCAGTTCCGCGCGCTGCTGCTGCGCACCTACGCGGTGGCGCTGAAGGAGTACCGCAACCAGGTGATCGACGTCCGGCCGCTGAAGATCCCGGCCGGTTCGACCGATGTGCAGGTGAAGACGGTCGTGAACCAGCCGGGTGCGCAGGCGATCCCGATCGACTACGACATGGAACGCACGCCGCAGGGCTGGAAAGTCTATGACGTGACCATCGGCGGCGTGAGCCTCGTGGTGAACTTCCGCTCGAGCTTCGACGCCGAGATCCGCAAGTCCGGCGTGGACGGGCTGGTCAGGTCGATGGTCGAGCGCAATCGCAGCGCGTCCACCGAGGTCGCGAGGAAGTGAACGGCGCCGAGGTCCTGCGCGCCGACGGCAGCGGCCGCTTCCGGGTCGACGGTGCGATCACCATCGAGTCGGCGCCTGCGGTGCTCGCGTCCGGCTCGGCGCTGCTGGCCACCGCAGGCAACGCGACGGTCGAGGTCGACCTCGCCGGCCTCACCGACTTCGATTCCGCGGCGATCGGGGTCTTCTTCGAGTGGCAGCGCCGGTCGGCTGCGGGCGGACCCGGCATCCGTTACTCGAACCTGCCGCATAAGCTGGTCACGCTGGCCACCCTGTACGGCGTCGATGCCTTGTTGACGGCGCCTGCGAATGATTGAGGCCGGCCTGACCGTCGCTGCCGCGACGGGTCCCCGGTGACAGCGGCCCTCTCCATCGAAGGATTGTCCAAGCGCTACGGTTCGCTGCAGGCGCTCGATGGCGTAGACCTGCGGGTCGAGCCGGGCGAGTTCTTCGGCCTGCTCGGACCGAACGGCGCCGGCAAGACCACGTTGATCAGCGTGCTGGCGGGCCTGGCCCGGGCCAGCAGCGGACGGGCGTCGGTGATGGGCCACGACGTGGTCGACGATTACCGTGCGGCACGCCGCCATCTCGGGGTGGTGCCCCAGGAACTGGTCTTCGACCCGTTCTTCACGGTGCGCGAGACCCTGCGCATCCAGTCCGGGTATTTCGGACTGCGCCGGAACGACGACTGGATCGACGAACTGCTCGACAGTCTCGACCTCACCGGCAAGGCCGATACGAACATGCGCGCGCTGTCGGGCGGCATGAAGCGACGCGTGCTGGTCGCGCAGGCACTGGTGCACAAGCCCCCGGTGGTGGTGCTCGACGAGCCGACCGCGGGCGTCGACGTCGCGCTGCGCCAGGGGCTGTGGGCGTTCATCGGACGCCTGAACCGCGCGGGGCATACCATCGTGCTCACCACTCATTATCTGGAAGAGGCCGAGGCCCTTTGCAACCGGATCGCCATGCTGAAGCAGGGCCGTGTCGTCGCCCTGGACACCACGGCGAACCTGCTGCGGGTCGCCCGCAATGCGCAGAAGACCGTCCGGTTGCGGCTGTCCGGCAGCACCGTGCCGGCGGCGCTGGCCGCGCGGCAACCGGTGCGCGACGGCGATGCGCTGACGATCCCCCTCGGCGACTATGCCGAACTGGAGCGGATCCTTGCCGAGGTGCGCCAGTCTGGCGAATCGGTGCTCGAACTCGACGTGGTCCAGCCCGACCTGCAGGATGTATTCCTGCAGGTCATGACCCGGTCCTGAACACCTGCCGATGAGTGCGGTCGCCCCGGCCCGCTCTGTGGTCGCGACCCTGGGGACGACCCAGACCATCGCGTGGGCGTCCAGCTACTATCTGCCGGCCGTGCTGGCAGACCCGATCGCGCGCGACCTCGCCGTCTCGCCGGGCGTGGTGTTCGGGGCGTTCTCGCTCGCACTGCTGGTGTCCGGCGTGCTGGGGCCGATCGCCGGCCGGATCATCGATCGGCGTGGCGGGCGCGACGTCCTGTGTGCTTCCAACATCATCCTCGCGGCCGGGCTGCTGGCGCTGTCCGGTGCGCAGGGCGCAGCCGGCCTGTTCGCCGCATGGCTGGTGATCGGCATCGGCATCGCGGCCGGCCTCTACGATGCTGCGTTCGCGACGCTGGTGGGCATCTACCGCGAGCGTTCGCGCCAGGCGATCACGGGCATCACGCTGATCGCCGGCTTTGCCAGCACCGTGGGCTGGCCGATTACCGCACTCATCGAGTCAGGCCACGGCTGGCGCGCGGCCTGCGTCTTCTGGGCGCTGATGCACCTGTGCGCCTGCCTGCCCGCCAATCGCTGGCTGCTGCCCGGCCCGTCGGCGGCGCCCGCCGTGCCCGCCGGCAAAGACGCCAACGGTACGGCGTCCGGTACGGACGGGCCGTCCCGGGATGACAGCGTGGCCGCCGCCGGCCCGGCGGCGCGACAGCGTCGCGTGACCATGCTGCTGCTGGGGTTCGTGTTCGCCGCGTCGGCGTTCGTCGCCGGTGCCATGGCAACCCAGATGATCCGGCTGCTCGAAGCGATGGGATCGACCCCGGCTGCAGCGATCTTCGCCGGGATGCTGATCGGTCCGGCGCAGGTGCTGGCGCGGATCGTGGAGTTCGCCCTGGCACGCCGGGTCACGCCTCTGGTCAGTGCGCGGGTCGCGCTGGCGATGCACCCGGTCGGCGCACTGGCGCTGCTGGTCTTCGGCGCGCCTGCCGCCGTGCTGTTCGCGATGTTGCACGGGGCCACCAACGGCCTGGTGACGATCGCCCGTGGCACGCTGCCGCTGTGGCTGTTCGGCCCGGACGGATACGGCGCGCTGCTCGGCCGTATCGGAGGGATCGCGCGCATCGCGCAGGCGATCGCCCCCTTCGCCTTCGGAATCGCGGTGGATGCGCTGGGCGGGGCTGCGGTCGCGATCACGGCAGGCCTGATGGCGGCAGCGGTCCTTGCGCTGCTGGCGATACGGCGCCGGGAGGCTGCCTGACGTTGCCTGAGCGCCTCCGAACACCGACGCGGCGCAGCGGCGGCGGGAAAAACGCCCGCGCGAAACGTTTGCCGAGGCCGGCGGGCTGGCAGGGGGTGTAAAATCCGCGGTCGATCAGCGCCGGGCCACCGGCGGCGAATCCGCGGCGTCTGCCGACGCTGCCCACACTGCTGGCGGCTGCCTCCTTGTCCGAACACCTGCTCCCGACCGCCCTTCCGGCCACCGACGTCCGTGGCGGCTTCGTCACGCTCCTCTACAAGGAGACGCTGCGTTTCTGGAAGGTGAGCATGCAGACGGTGTTCGCCCCGGTGGTGACCACCGTGCTCTACCTGATGATCTTCGCCCATGTGCTGGCGAACCATGTCGAGGTATTCCCGGGCGTGGCCTACAGCTCGTTCCTGGTGCCCGGCCTGGCGATGATGGCCGCCTTGCAGAACGCCTTTGCCAACACATCGTCCTCGATGATCCAGTCGAAGATGACCGGTAACCTCGTGTTCATCCTGCTGCCGCCGCTGTCGCCGGCCGAGATCGTCGGCGCCTACGTCCTGGCATCGATGCTGCGCGGCTTCCTGTGCGGCGCGGCCGTGTTGCTGGTCGGTGCATGGTTCGCGCCGCTGCCGGTCGCCCATCCGTTCGCGGTCGTCGCCTTCGCGGTGCTCGGATCGGCATCGCTCGGCGCCCTCGGCCTGGTGGCTGGCATCTATTCCGACAAGGTCGACCAGTTGTCGGCGTTCCAGCACTTCGTGGTGGTGCCGCTGACCTTCCTCGCCGGCGTCTTCTATTCGGTGCAGACCCTGCCGCCGTTCTGGCAGGCCGCCTCGCACCTGAACCCGGTCTTCTACATGGTGGATGGCTTCCGCTGGGGCTTCTTCGGCGCGGCTGACGTTTCGCCATGGCTGTCGCTCACGGTCGTCGCGGCCTGCGTGCTGGCCGTCAACGGCTGGGCGATGCTACTGCTCAAGAGCGGCTACAAGCTGCGTCACTGATTTCACGGACGATCCATGGACAAGCTGGTCATCGAGGGCGGCGCGAGGCTCGCCGGAGAAATCGAGGTTTCGGGCGCGAAGAACTCCGCGCTGCCGGTGCTGTGCGCCGCCATCCTGTCGGCCGAACCCCTGACCGTCACCAATGTCCCGCGCCTGCAGGACGTGGCGACCACCGCGAAGCTGCTGTCGACGATGGGCGCCACGGTCGAGCGACCCGACGACCACACGATGGTGCTCGACTGCGCGAAGCTCGACCGGCTCGAGGCACCGTATGAGCTGGTACGTACCATGCGTGCGTCCATCCTCGTGCTCGGCCCGATGGTCGCGCGCTTCGGCCGCGCGCGCGTCTCGCTGCCGGGTGGCTGCGCGATCGGGCAGCGCCCGGTCGACCTGCACATCAAGGGCCTTCAGGCGCTCGGCGCCGAGATCTCGATCGAGCACGGCTACCTCGAGGCGCGGGTGCAGCGCCCGGGCGGCAGCCGTCGGTTGCGCGGCGCACCGATCTTCATGGACCTGGTGTCGGTCACCGGCACCGAGAACCTCATGATGGCAGCCACGCTGGCCGAGGGCACGACGGTGATCCAGAACGCCGCACGCGAGCCTGAGGTGGTGGAACTCGCGCACTGCCTGAACGCGATGGGTGCGCGCATCACCGGTGCCGGCGAGAGCGAGATCACCATCGAGGGCGTCGAGCAGCTGCATCGTGCCAGCTGGCGCATCATGCCCGACCGCATCGAGGCCGGTACCTTCCTGGCCGCGGCGGCGGCGACCCGTGGCAGCATCGTCCTGCGCGGGGCCAACCCCGCGCACCTGACGGCGGTGCTCGACAAGCTGCGCGAAGCCGGCGCGCGCATCGATGCCGGTCCCGATGCCATCGCGCTGGCGATGCCGGAGCGCGCGCGCGCGGTGAACCTGCGCACCGCGCCGTACCCCGGCTTCGCGACCGACATGCAGGCGCAGCTGATGGCCCTCGACTGCGTGGCCGAGGGTACCTCGACCATCGTCGAGACGATCTTCGAGAACCGGTTCATGCATGCGCTCGAGATGAAGCGCATGGGTGCGCAGATCGAGATCGACGGCAACACGGCGATCGTCCAGGGCGTGCCGGCACTCGATGGTGCGGCGGTGATGGCTACCGACCTGCGCGCATCGGCGAGCCTGATCATCGCCGCGCTGGCGGCCAGGGGCGAGACGGTGATCGACCGCATCTACCACCTCGACCGCGGCTACGAGGCGATCGAACGGAAGCTGTCCGGCCTCGGCGCGAAGATCCGCCGCGCGCGCTGAGCGCGACCTCCACCGACCCGCATCCGCAACGGAACCGCTGAATTGACCTCCGCACCGATCATCACCATCGCGCTGTCCAAGGGCCGCATCTACGACGACACGCTGCCGCTGCTCGCACAGGCCGGCCTGGTGCCGGCGATCGACCCCGAACGCTCCCGCAAGCTGATCATCCCGACCAACCGTCCCGACGTGAGGCTGGTGATCGTGCGCGCGACCGACGTGCCGACCTACGTGCAGTTCGGCGGGGCTGATGTCGGCGTCGCTGGCAAGGACGTGCTCGACGAACACGGCGGCAGCGGCCTCTACCAGCCGGTCGACCTCGATATCGCCCGCTGCCGGATGGTGGTCGCCGCGCGCTCCGATTTCGATTACGCCGCCGCGGTCGCGCAGCGGCGCCGCCTGCGCGCGGCGACCAAGTTCGAACGCACCGCGCGCGAGCACTTCGCGGGCAAGGGCCTGCATGTCGACCTGATCAAGCTGTATGGTTCGATGGAACTCGCGCCGCTGACCGGGCTGGCCGACGTGATCGTCGACCTGGTCGACACCGGCAATACGCTCAAGGCGAACAACCTGGTCGCCGTCGAGGAGATTTCCCTGGTGAGTGCGAGGCTGATCGTCAACCCGGCTGCGCTGCGGCTCAAGCGCGAGACGCTGCGGCCACTGATAGACACCGTGGCGCTGGCTGCAGCCGCCGCACGCGCGCGCCGCCTGGAGGCCGCCCATGGCTGAGCGCAAGACCGCCGTCGCCGGTTCGCTGCTGGTTCGCACCCTCGACAGCAGTGCCCGCGGTTTCGACGCCGCGCTGGCCGCGCTGACCGCCTTCGATGCGTCGTCCGATCCGGCGATCGAGTCGGCCGTCGCGACGATCGTCGACGACGTGCGGCGCGACGGCGATCGCGCGCTTGTCGCGTACACCCGGCGCTTCGACCGCATGACGGTGCGCAACGCGGGTGCGCTCGAGCTCACCCGGGCCGAACTGGCCGCTGCCTGGAAGGCGCTCGGCGCCATCGAGCGGCGCGCGCTGCAGGCCGCGCACACGCGCATCCGCGACTACCACGAGCGGCAGGTCGCGAAGTCGTGGCAGTTCACCGACGCGCATGGTTCCCGGCTCGGACAGCTGGTGCGTCCGCTCGACCGGGCCGGGCTGTACGTGCCCGGCGGCAAGGCCGCGTACCCGTCGTCGCTGCTGATGAACGCGGTGCCGGCGAAGGTGGCTGGCGTGCGCGAGGTGGTGATGGTCGTGCCGACGCCTGGCGGCGAGCGAAACACGCTGGTGCTTGCGGCGGCGAGGCTTGCCGGCGTCGACCGCGCGTTCACGATCGGCGGTGCGCAGGCGGTCGCGGCGCTGGCCTACGGCACCGCGACGGTGCCTGCGGTGGACAAGATCACCGGCCCGGGCAACGCCTATGTCGCGGCTGCGAAGCGCCGCGTGTTCGGAACCGTCGGCATCGACATGATTGCCGGTCCGTCCGAGATACTGGTCATCGCCGACGAATCGGCCAACCCCGACTGGATCGCGATGGACCTGTTCTCGCAGGCCGAACACGACGAGATGGCGCAGTCGATCCTGCTTACGCCGAGCCTGCGCCTGCTGACCGCGGTGCAGTCCGCGATCGCCCGGCTGCTGCCCGGCATGGCCCGGCGCGAGGTGATCGCGAAGTCGCTCGCCTCGCGTGGTGCACTGGTGCGCGTGAAGAGCCTTGCTGAAGCCTGCACGATCGCCGACCGGATCGCGCCCGAGCACCTCGAACTCTCGGTGCGTGATCCGCGGCCGCTGGTCGAGCGCATCCGCCATGCGGGTGCGATCTTCGTCGGCCACTACACGTCCGAGACGCTGGGCGACTACTGCGCAGGCTCCAACCATGTGCTGCCGACCGCGCGCACGGCGCGCTTTTCCTCGCCGCTGGGCGTGTACGACTTCCAGAAGCGCACCAGCGTGATCGAGGTCACGCCGCGCGGCGCCGATGCGCTGGGCGGCATCGCGAGCGTGCTCGCGCGCGCGGAAGGGCTCGAAGCACATGCACGCGCGGCCGAGTTCCGCTTGAAGCCGAAGCGCCGGGGGGCGGCATGAGCGAAGCCAACGGCGCGGCGACGCCGCAGTCGCTGATCCGCGAGGAACTGCTCGCGTTGTCGGCCTATCACGTGCCAGCTTCGGCCGGCATGGTGAAGCTCGATGCGATGGAGAACCCCTACCCGTTGCCGGACGACCTCGCGGCAGGCCTCGGCGCGCTGCTCGGCGCGGCGCCGGTGAACCGCTATCCCGAGGCCGATGCGCGCGCGCTGAAGGCGTCCATCCGCCGCGCGCTCGACGTGCCGGCCGGTTGCGACATCCTGCTGGGCAACGGTTCCGACGAGATCATCCAGTTGCTGGCGATGGCGGTGGCGAAGCCCGGTGCGGTGCTGGCCTCGGTCGAGCCGACGTTCGTGATGTTCCGGATGATCGCGACCTTCACCGGCCTGCGCTACGCGTCATGCCCGCTGCGCGCGGATTTCTCGCTCGACATGGACGCCGTGCTGCACATGCTCGAGGCCGAGCGTCCGGCGGTGATGTTCCTCGCGACGCCGAACAACCCGACCGGCAACACGTTCGCGCGTGCCGACATCGAGCGCATCGCGGCGGCCGCGCCCGGTCTGCTGGTGGTTGACGAAGCCTACTACGCGTTCGGCGACAGCAGCCACCTCGAGCTCGCGGCACGGCTGCCCAACGTGCTCGTGATGCGCACGTTCTCGAAGCTGGGCATGGCGGGCCTGCGCCTGGGCTTCCTGGTCGGCGCGCCGGCCTGGCTCGAGCAGCTCGACAAGCTGCGCCTGCCGTACAACGTCAATGTGCTGACCCAGATCGCCGCGACGCGGCTGCTCGACAGCTATCCCGCCCTCGCGGCGCAGGCCGCGGCCATCCGCGTCGACCGTTCGGTGCTGGCCGAAGCGCTGCGGGCCGTACCCGGAGCCGAGGTCTTCCCGTCGGAGGCGAACTTCCTGCTGTTCCGGATTCCCCGGGCGGCTGCGCTGTTCGATGCACTGGTCGCGCGCGGGGTACTGGTCAAGAACGTGTCGCGCGCGCACGCGCTGCTCGCCGACTGCCTGCGGGTGACGGTCGGCACGCCGGCCGAGAACCGGCGCTTCATTGCGGCGCTGCACGAAGCCGTGGCGGATTTGGGTTAACCTTCACCCATGCGTCAGGCCACCGTACATCGCAAGACCCAGGAGACCTCGATCGACGTCACGCTGAACGTCGATGGCACGGGGGTGTATTCGATCGCGACCGGCGTGCCCTTCCTCGATCACATGGTCGAGCAGATCGCGCGCCATGGGTTGTTCGACCTCGACATCCGCGCGGCCGGCGACCTGCACATCGATGCCCACCACACCGTCGAGGATGTCGGCATCACGCTCGGCCAGGCGCTGGCGCAGGCGGTCGGCGACAAGCGGGGCGTGCGCCGCTATGGCCATGCCTACGTGCCGCTCGACGAGGCGCTGTCGCGGGTGGTGGTCGACCTTTCGGGTCGTCCCGGCCTCGACATGCAGGTCGAGTTCACGCGTGCGCGCATCGGCGAGTTCGATGCCGACCTCGTGTACGAATTCTTCCAGGGTTTCGTCAACCACGCGCAGGCCACGCTGCACATCGACAACCTGAAGGGCCGCAACGCGCACCACCAGGCCGAGACGATCTTCAAGGCGTTCGGCCGTGCGCTGCGGATGGCGGTGGAAATCGACCCGCGCGCGGTCGACGCCGTCCCTTCCACCAAGGGCACACTCTGAGCCGGCCCTGCGCCAGCGCGGCCCGTCCCTTTTTCCGTTGAATCCACGTTGAGCAAGAGCGCGCGATGACGATCGCTGTAGTCGATTACGGCATGGGCAACCTGCGTTCGGTGGCCAAGGCCATCGAACACGTCGCCGACAGGGTACCCGTGGTCGTCACCGACGACCCGGCCGTGATCGGTGATGCCGAACGGGTGGTGTTCCCCGGGCAGGGCGCGATGCGCGACTGCATGCGCGAACTGCAGGCCCGAAACCTGCGTGCGGCCGTGCTCGAAGCAGCGGCCAGCCGTCCGTTCCTCGGCATCTGCATCGGCCTGCAGATGCTGTTCGACCGCTCCGAAGAGGCGGATACGCCCGGGCTGTCGGTGCTGCCGGGCGAGGTGATCCGCTTCCCGCCAGAGGCGATGTTCGATGCGGCCGGCAATCGCCTGAAGGTGCCACACATGGGGTGGAACGAAGTGCACCAGTCCGAAGCGCATCCCATGTGGGCTGGCATCCCCGACGCTACCCGCTTCTATTTCGTGCACAGCTACTTCCCCCAGCCGGCGCGCCCCGATCTGGTCGCCGGCTACAGCCACTATCCGTTCCCGTTCTGCTGCGCGGTTGCCCGCGGCAACCTGTTCGCCGTGCAGTTCCATCCCGAGAAGAGCCACCGGGCAGGCCTGCGGCTGCTGGCGAATTTCGTCCGCTGGGATGTCCGCGCAGGAACGATCACCGAGGATGCAACATGCTCCTGATTCCCGCGATCGACCTGAAGGACGGCGGCTGCGTGCGGCTGCGCCAGGGCGACATGAACGGCGCGACCGTCTACTCCGACCAGCCGGGCGACATGGCGAAGCAGTGGCTCGACCAGGGCGCGCGCCGGCTGCACATCGTCGACCTGAACGGCGCGGTCGCCGGCAAGCCGAAGAACGAACCGGCGATCAAGGACATCGTCAGGGCGATCGGCGATCGCATCCCGATCCAGCTCGGCGGTGGCATCCGCGACCTCGACACGATCGAGCGCTACCTCGACGACGGCGTGTCGTACGTGATCGTGGGCACGGCCGCGGTGAAGACGCCCGGCTTCCTGCATGACGCCTGCGGCGCGTTCCCCGGCCACATCATCGTCGGGCTCGATGCCAGGGACGGCAAGGTTGCCGTCGACGGCTGGTCGAAGATGACCGGCCATGAAGTCGGCGACCTGGCCAGGAAGTTCCAGGATTACGGCGTGGAAGCGGTGATCTACACCGACATCGGCCGCGACGGCATGCTCAGCGGCATCAACATCGAGGCGACGGTCCGGCTGGCCCGGCAACTGACGATTCCGGTGATCGCCAGCGGCGGCCTGACCAACCTCGACGACGTGCGCAGGCTGTGCGAGGTCGAGGGCGAGGGCATATCGGGCGCGATCACCGGCCGTGCGATCTATGAAGGCACGATCGATTTCGGCGAAGCCCAGCGGCTGGCCGACACCCTGTCGCCGCCCGTACCCGCGCCGGGCGCCTGAGCGATGCTCGCGAAGCGCATCATCCCCTGCCTGGACGTCGCTGGCGGCCGGGTGGTCAAGGGCGTGAATTTCGTCGACCTGCGCGATGCCGGCGACCCGGTCGAGGTCGCGCGCCGCTACGACGAGCAGGGCGCGGACGAGCTCACCTTCCTCGACATCACGGCGAGCAGCGACGAGCGCAGCACGCTGCTGTCGATGGTCGAGGCCGTGGCCGCGCAGGTCTTCATCCCGCTCACCGTCGGCGGTGGCGTGCGCACGGTGGCCGACGTGCGTTCGCTGCTCAATGCCGGCGCCGACAAGGTCAGCATCAACACCGCTGCCGTGCAGTCGCCGGAATTCGTGCGCGAAGCGGCTGGCCGCTACGGGTCGCAGTGCATCGTCGTGGCCGTGGACGCGAAGCGGGTCCCGGGCACGCCGGACGACGCGCCGCGCTGGGAGGTCTTCACCCACGGCGGGCGGCGCGCGACCGGCCTCGACGCCCTCGAGTGGGGACAGCGGATGCAGGCCAACGGCGCGGGCGAGATCCTGCTGACCAGCATGGACCGCGACGGCACGCGGGTCGGCTTCGACCTCGCGCTCACTCGTGCGTTCTCCGACACCCTGTCCATCCCGATCATCGCCAGCGGTGGCGTCGGTTCGATCGGCGACATGGTCGAGGGCGTGACGCTCGGCCATGCGGATGCGGTGCTGGCCGCCAGCATCTTCCACTACGGCGACCATACGGTTGGCGAGGTCAAGCGGGCGATGGCTGCCGCCGGCGTCGAGGTAAGGCTCTAGCATGGGGCACCGATGCGTGGCTCGACGAGGTCGCCTTCGACGCGGCCGGGCTGATCCCGGCGATCGCGCAGGACGCCTCCGGCGGCCGCATCCTGATGTTCGCCTGGATGAACCGGGAGGCCCTCGCGCTCACCCGTCAGACCGGTTTCGCGCATTACTGGTCACGTTCGCGTGGCAAACTGTGGCGCAAGGGCGAGGAGTCGGGCCACCTGCAGAAGGTGGCCGAGATCCGGCTCGATTGCGATGAAGACGTCATCCTGCTGCTGATCGAACAGGTCGGCGGCATTGCCTGCCACACGGGCCGGGCAAGCTGCTTCTACCGCCGGCTCGAGGCCGACGGCTGGGTCGCCACCGACCCGGTGCTGCGCCCGCCCGGCGAAATCTACGGCCGTACCGACTGACACCATGGAACACCAACCCATCCTCGAAAGACTGGCGGACACGCTCGAGTCGCGCAAGCTGGCCGATCCGGGCAGCTCGTACGTGGCCAGCCTGTTCCACAAGGGCGAAGACGCCATCCTCAAGAAGCTGGCGGAGGAGTCGGCCGAGACGCTAATGGCGTCGAAGGACGGTGATAAACTGCACCTGATCAGAGAGATGGCTGACCTCTGGTTCCACGGCATGGTGCTGCTTGCCTTCCATGGCCTGCGTCCCGGCGATGTACTCGACGAACTGGCACGGCGCGAGGGTGTGTCGGGCCACGACGAGAAGAAGGCCAGGAACGCCGGATGATCGGCGGCGGGACACGCCCGCGTCCAGCATCACACCAGTTTCTTGCAGTCCCTCATTTTCAATCCCGGATCACGCCGCCGGCGGCCTGCGCGCCGCTCGACCGACAAGGAGCATCGTCATGGGTTCGTTCAGCATCTGGCACTGGTTGATCGTCCTGCTGGTCGTGGTGCTGGTGTTCGGCACCAAGAAACTCGGAAACCTCGGCAAGGACATGGGCAGCGCGATCAAGGGGTTCAAGGAAGGCATGAAGCCCGAGGACGACAAGCCCGCTACCGGTACCGGCGCCGCCTCCGCCCCCGGCACCGCCTCGCAGCAGATCTCGGGCCAGACGATCGAGGGTGAGGTCAAGAGCAAGTCCGAAAGCAAGGTTTGACCCGCATACTTCCGGCCCGGATGCGCGGCACGGCCGACCCGGTCGCATAGGCGGCCCTGGCGATGCTCGACCTCGGCTTCTCGGAAATGATGGTGATCGCGGTCGTCGCGCTGGTCGTGCTCGGCCCGGAGCGCCTGCCCAAGGTCGCCAAGACCGTCGGCCACCTGATCGGGCGCATGCAGCGCTATGTCGCCGACGTGAAGTCCGACATCACGCGCGAGATGGAACTCGAAGAACTGCGCAAGTTCCGGCAGACGGTCGAAGAGACTGCGGGTTCCGTGCAGTCTTCGTTCAACTCGTTCGAGACCGACGCGCGCAACACGGCCGGTGACCTGGAAGCGCTGGCGCGCGGCGAAGCGCAAGGTACGCCGTTGCCGCGCGCGGAGCTGCCGGCGGGGATGCCGCTGCCCGGCGATGAAGTGACGCCGATGCCCCAGCCTGCGCTGGTCGAACTGTCCGCGCCCTCGGCGGACGCAAGCCATGAATGGGTCGAGCCGACGGTAGCCGGCGCGATGTCCAGCCGTGCGGGTACCGCGTGCTGCATGTCCACTGCCTCGATCGCGATGGCCAGCGCCGCCACACCACTGTCCGGCGCGCGCCGTTGGCCCGAGGTCCCGCCGCCCGTGGACGTGCCGGCCCGCGTCGGCATGCCGGGGGCCTGACCGATGTCGACCACACCCGGCAACGATCCGCAGACGGATGCAGGCACGGAAGATGCCGCGCCCGCCGAGAGCTTCATGTCCCACCTCGTGGAACTCCGGCAACGGGTCGTGCGCGCGGCCGGTTCGGTGCTGCTGGTATTCGTCGTGCTGTCGCCGTTCATGAAGCAGATCTTCGATGCGGTGTCGCTGCCGCTGATGACGGCGCTGCCGGTCGGCACCAAGCTGCTCGCCACTGGCGTGATCTCGCCGTTCATGGTGCCGCTGAAGGTCACGCTGTTCACCGCCTTCCTTCTCGCGCTGCCCTACGTGCTCTACCAGGTCTGGGCGTTCGTCGCGCCGGGGCTCTACCAGCACGAGAAGCGGCTTGCGCTGCCGGTAGTCGCTTCCAGCGTCTTCATGTTTTTCCTCGGCATGACCTACTGCTACTTCGTCGTGTTCGGTTTCATCTTCCGCTTCATCGCCGGCTTCGCCCCGGAGTCGGTGGCGGTCGCCCCCGACATCGAGAATTACCTGTCCTTCGTGATGGGCATGTTCCTGGCGTTCGGGCTCACCTTCGAGGTGCCGATCGTCGTGGTATTGCTGGTGCGCTTCGGCGTGGCCACCATCGACCAGTTGAAGCAGGCCCGGCCGTACGTGATCGTCGGCGCGTTCGTGGTCGCGGCCGTGGTCACACCGCCGGACGTCATCTCGCAACTGCTTCTCGCGATCCCGCTGTGCCTGCTGTACGAGTTCGGGCTGCAGGTCGCTCGATTCACCGGGCTCTCGCCCTCGCGCGCCGAGGCGGACGCCCAGGCCGCCGCCGAAGCGGCGCAATCGGACGCGGCCGGTGCGGGCAAGGAGTCCTGAGCGGCGGCCGTAGCGTCGATCACGTCGGCAGAGTCCCTGAGCGAAGATGATCCGGGTGCGGGCTCGGCGATGGCCGACTGGCTGCCTTGCAGCACCGGCGAATTCACCCTGCCGGGCTTCAGGCTCGTTCATGGCCCGCGGCACGCGCACCGAGCAACGGGGGCGCGATCGGCGCTACGATGCGATATCTGGCGATGCGCAGGCTGCGGCGGCGAGGTGGCCTGCGTATTGCTTCGAGCCGTGTACGATTCCTAGCGAGGAGCTTGCATGCACCTGACCGCCCGCCGTCCCGTACGCCTTACCGGAGCCTTCACGCTGGTTGCTGCCTGCCTCTGCGCCAGTGGCATGTCGTACGCGCAGGCGTGGCCCGCGAAGCCGGTGCGCATGATCGTGCCCATCGCTGGCGGCGGATCGACAGATGCCATCTCGCGCCTGGTCGGCACCAAGCTGGGCGAGATCTGGGGTCATACCGTGCTGGTCGAGAACCGCCCCGGCGGCTCGACGATGATCGGCGCCGAGGTGGTCGCACGCGCCGCGCCCGACGGCTACACGATGCTGATGGCGACCTCGGCCTTCCCGGCCAACTTCAGCCTGTTTCGCAAGGTGCCGTACAAGCTGTCCGACTTCGCGCCGGTGTCCAATGTCGCCGAGTCGCCGAACGTGCTCGCGGTGCATCCGAGCGTGCCGGCGAAGAGCGTGACGGAACTGATCGCGTTGCTGCGCTCGCGGCCCGGGCAGATCAACTACGGCTCGGGCGGCGTCGGCGGCTCCACCCACCTGGCGGCGGAACTGTTCAAGCTGCTGGCCAAGGTCGACGTCACCCACATCCCCTACAAGGGCGGTGGCCCGGCGGTCACCGACCTGCTCGGCGGCCAGATCTCGATGATCTTCGGCAATCTGCCGGCGGTGCTGCCGCATGTGAATACCGGCCGCATCAACGTGCTGGCGATCGCCTCGGCCAGACGTTCGCCGACGCTGCCGAACCTGCCGACGATGGATGAGGCCGGCGTGCGCGGCTTCGAGGCGTCGACCTGGGCAGGGCTGCTGATGCCGGCCGGCACGCCGCAGCCGATCATCGCGAAGTTCTACGCCGACCTGCAGAAGATCTATGCACAGCCCGACATGAAGGAGCGCATGGCGACGGGCGGCTTCGAGGCGATCGGCAACTCGCCTAAGGAGTTCGCAGCCTACCTCGACCTCGAAGTGGCACGCTGGGAAAAGGTGATCCGCGCGGCCGGCATCAAGGCAGAATAGACGCAACGCGCCCTGTCGGCGCACCCGCGCACGGAAGGAATCGACCATGTCCGCCAGCAGCACCGAAACCCACCGCAAGCTCCTGGCATCGATCGACGGCGATCGCGAAGACCTCGTCGGCCTGTGCCTGGCGCTGGGCAACATGGCCACGCCGCATGCGCAGGAACGGCCGGGGGCCGAGTTCGTGCGCGCCTGGCTGTCGACCAACGGCATCGACGCCTGGCTGCAGCCGATCACGGAGCGCAGCGCGAACGTGGTCGGGCACCTGCCGGGCAGCGGCGATGGCACCAGCCTGATCGTCGATGCCCACCTCGATACCGGCCCGGCCCTGTCCGCCGACGCGACCGAGGCAGATCGGCGCATCGAGGGGGCCTGGGTCGATGGCGACCTGATCATCGGCAAGGGCGTGATCAACGACAAGGGCCAGTTGTGCGCATTCATGATCGCCCTGCGCGCCATCCGCCGCATGGGCCTGCAGTTGCGCGGTGACTGCTACCTTGCGGGCGTGGCCTTCGAGACCGGGCGTCCGTCGGTCGGCGACCTGCAGGGCATCGACTACCCCGGCGAAGGCTTCGGCTCGCGTTGGCTGGTCGACCGCGGCATCACCGCTGATTTCGCACTGGTGGGCGAGACCTCGGGCTTCGGCATCATCAAGGCCGAGTGCGGAGAGGCCTCGATCAAGGTGCACGTGCCCGGCAAGCGCGTCTACACGCCGCGCCATGAACGTCCGGACACGCTCGGGCCGGCGTCCAACGCCTTCGTCAAGGCGGCGCACCTGGTGATCGCGATCGAGCAGTGGGCGATCGCCTACACCCGGCGCGAAACCCAGCCGTTCCCGGGCGGGCAGTTCGTGCCGCGGGCACAGGTGGTGAAGGTCAGCGGGTCCGAGGCGCTGGGCTGGTGTGACATCCATGTCGACGTGCGCATCGTTCCGGGCAAGAACCCGGAGCTGGTACGGCGCGAGATCGCGCAGGTCGCGGCAAAACTCGGCGTCGAGGCGAAGGTGTCCGTGTACCAGTACTCCCGCGGCCATGTCGCCAGGGGCGCCGAGCCGCTGGTGGCCGCCATCGAGGCCGCGCATCGCGACCTGTTCGGCACGGCGACCCCGACGCCGCCGGCGGCCGAGACCAGCATGTGGCGCGACGTCAATGTGTTCAACGAGGTCGGCATCCCGTCGGTCTGCTATGGCCCGCCGCGGCAGATGGAACCGTTCAGCGGCGCGCGTGACCGGGCGATGAAGATCGACGACCTGCTGTCAGCCACGAAAGTGTACGCGGCGACGATCCTGAACCTCTGCGGTATCGCCCCGGCCGACTGACTCAGCCACGCCGGCGCGCCGGCCGCGTACCCACCTTGACCGTCACCTTCAGTTCCTTGCGCTCGCGCACCAGCGTGACTGCGGCGCTGCTGCCGGGTTTCAGTGCAGCCACCACGTTGAGCAGGGCGCTCGAGTCTCCGACCGGCTTGCCTTCGATCGCGACCACTACGTCGCCGGGGCGTATCCCGCCCTCTTCGGCCGGGCCGCCGCGCACGACGCCTGCGATCAGCGCCCCGCCGGCCGGGCCGATGCCGAACGATTCGGCCAGCGTGCGGGTGAGGTCCTGCGTCTCGACGCCGAGCCAGCCGCGTACCACCTTGCCATAGGCGATCAGCTGGTCCATCACCTGGCGCACCGTCTCGGCGGGAATCGCGAAGCCGATGCCCTGCGAACCGCCGCTGCGCGAGAAGATCACGGTGTTGATGCCGATCAGGTTGCCCTGGATGTCGATCAGCGCGCCGCCCGAGTTGCCCGGATTGATCGCCGCATCGGTCTGCACGAAGTTCTCGAACGCGCTGACGCCGAGCTGGCTGCGTCCCAGTGCACTGACGATACCCATCGTCACCGTCTGTCCGACGCCGAACGGGTTGCCGATGGCGAGGACGACATCGCCGACCCGGACCTTCGAGGTGTCGCCGATGCTGATGGCCGGCAGGTTGCCGAGGTCGGCCTTGATCACGGCGAGGTCGGTATCCGGATCCGAGCCGACCACGGTGGCCGGCGCGCGCCGGCCGTCCGACAGCGCCACCTCGATCTGCGCTGCGGCATCGACGACATGCGCATTGGTGACGATGAAGCCCTCGGCGTTGACGATCACGCCAGAACCGAGGCTCGCGGGGCGCTGGCGCGGCTCGCCATCGTTGCGGCCGCGGCCGCGGCCGCCAGGCTCACGGTCGCCGAAGAAGAACTGGAAGAAGGGGTCGTCGAGTGCCGGATTGCGCTCGCGCGGCGACACACGGGCGGTGGTGTAGATGTTCACCACCGATGGCATCGAGCGCGCGGCGGCCTCGGAGTAGGAGCCGGTTGCCCGCGGCGCGGACTCGGGTGGCACCGATGCGAGGGCGCCGGGCGAGGACCCATTCGCCGGCGCGACGGCCTGCCGGTCGGGCATCTGCCGCCACGGCTGCAGGGGTACCGGCATCAGATCAGGGCGGAGCAGGGCCGCGACGAACCACACCCCGAGGGTGACCGTCACTACCTGTGCGAAGAGGAGCCAGAACCTGCGCATGTCGAGATTCCCGATACCGACGAACGGATTGCGCTCGTCGCGAGTGTGGAGGCTACCATCGGGCTCATCGCCGCGCGATTCCGGGCCTGTGCGTCCGGCGTGTGACGGCGGCCCGGCCCCGCAGCGTATCCCCCCGAGACCATGGACAGACAGCACCTCAGCGATTACCTCGACAGCCTGCTGCCGCCCGCGGCGGTCGACGATTACTGCCCGAACGGGCTGCAGGTCGAGGGACGCGCAGAGGTGCACCGGCTCGTGACCGGGGTGACCGCCTCGCAGGCGCTGATCGACGCTGCCGTGGCTACCGGCGCCGATGCGCTGCTGGTGCATCACGGCCTGTTCTGGAAGGGCGACAGCGGGCGGCTCACGGGCTACCGCCGGGCGCGCGTTGCTCGCCTGATCGGTGCCGATCTCAACCTGTTCGCGTTCCACCTGCCGCTCGACGTGCATCCGACGCTCGGCAACAACAGCCGGCTCGGCGTGCAACTGGGGATCGAGCGTACCGGCTCGCTCGATCGGGCCGGCCTGCTCGCGGTAGGCGACCTGCCTCCGTCCCTGACGGGCGCGACAACCCTGGAGGCTTTCGCGCGGCGGGTCGCGCTGGCGCTCGGGCGCGAGCCGCTGGTGGTGGGCGACCCGGCGATGACACTGCGCCGCGCAGCCTGGTGTACCGGAGGTGGCCAGCGCTACATCGAGGACGCCTGGCCGTACGCCGATGTATTCATCACCGGCGAAGTCTCGGAGCAGACCGTGCACGTGGCCAGGGAGTGCGGCATTGCCCTGGTCTGCGCCGGGCACCATGCGACCGAGCGCTACGGGGTACAGGCCGTCGGCGAGCACCTGGCGCGCGAGCACGGGCTGGAACACCACTTCATCGACATCGACAATCCCGCCTGACCGGCCGACATCGCCGGTTTCGGTCACTATCGGCTTCGTCCAGAAGCGCGGGGAACGCGCTTCGACCACCCGGTGAACGCATCATAGGCTTCAGGTCTTGCATGCGATTCGGTACAATCCCGTGGTTATGGTTCCGGCAAAGGCTAGAATGGCATGAGCAAGTCACCCTCGATGACCGCGCCCGTGGTTGGCAACACAAGCGGCGGATCCTTCACGCCGGCAGCACCCGGCGCTGAAATGCCCCAGCGGCGCAAGCTTCTCCTCGCGGCCACCTCGGCCGTGGGCGCGGCGGGTGCGGCGGCCGCGGGCGCGCCTTTCCTGGCAAGCTGGTTCCCGAGCGAGCGCGCGAAAGCCGCCGGTGCGCCAGTCGATGTCGACATCGGCGCGATCGAGCCCGGCATGCTGCTGCGCGCCGAATGGCGCGGCCAGCCGGTCTGGGTGGTGCGCCGCACGCCCGAGATGCTGGCCACCCTCGATGCCGTCAAGCCGAAGCTGGCCGATCCCGAGTCGAAGTCGCCGCAGCAGCCCGACTACGCCGCGAACGCCACGCGCTCGATCAAGCCCGAGATGCTCGTGCTGCTCGGCATCTGCACCCACCTCGGCTGTTCGCCGACCGACCGGCTGGCGCCGACCGAAGGCTGGGCAGGAGGCTTCTACTGCCCCTGCCATGGCTCGGTGTTCGACCTGGCCGGGCGGGTGTTCGCCGGGATGCCTGCACCGACCAACCTGGTGGTGCCACCGTACAAATACTTGAACGACACTCGCCTGCGCATCGGCGACGACAGCAAGGGGGCATGAGGGTCATGAGTCGAATCGTTGCAGCCGGGCAAGGGCTGGTTGATTGGGTCGACGAGCGGTTCCCGCTGGTGTCGACCTGGAAGTACCACATGTCGGAGTACTACGCTCCGAAGAACTTCAACTTCTGGTACTACTTCGGTTCGCTGGCGATGATCGTGCTGGTGCTGCAGATCGTCACCGGCATCTTCCTCACGATGAACTACAAGCCCGACGCGCTGACCGCGTTCGGCTCGGTCGAATACATCATGCGTGACGTGTCCGGCGGCTGGTTCATCCGCTACATGCACTCGACCGGCGCCTCGATGTTCTTCGTCGTGGTGTACCTGCACATGATGCGCGCGCTGCTGTACGGCTCGTACCGCAAGCCGCGCGAACTGCTGTGGATCTTCGGTTGCATGATCTACCTGGCCCTGATGGCCGAGGCGTTCATGGGTTACCTGCTGCCCTGGGGCCAGATGTCCTACTGGGGCGCGCAGGTGATCGTGAACCTGTTCTCCTCCGTGCCGTTCATCGGGCCCGAACTGTCGGTCTGGATCCGCGGCGACTTCCTGGTGTCCGACGCGACGTTGAACCGGTTCTTCGCGCTGCACGTGATCGCGCTGCCGCTGGTGCTGGTCGGGCTGGTGTTCCTGCACCTGGTCGCGCTGCACGAAGTGGGTTCGAACAACCCCGACGGCATCGAGATCAAGAAGAACAAGGACCCGGTCACCGGCAAGCCGGTCGACGGTATCCCGTTCTTCCCGTACTACATCGTGAAGGACCTGATCGGCATCGTGGTGTTCTTCATCGTGTTCTTCGCGATCCTGTTCTTCGGTCCGGAGATGGGCGGCTACTTCCTCGAGTACAACAACTTCCTGCCGGCAGACCCGCTGCAGACCCCGGCGCACATCGCCCCGGTCTGGTACTTCACGCCGTTCTACGCGATGCTGCGCGCCGTACCCGCGATGTTCGGCTCGCAGTTCGCCGGCGTGGCGGTGATGGGCGCGGGCGTGATCATCCTGTTCTTCCTGCCCTGGCTCGACAAGAGCCCCGTGAAGTCGATCCGCTACAAGGGTCCGATCTTCCGTGCTGCGCTGGCGATCTTCGTGGTGAGTTTCCTCGTGCTGGGGTACCTGGGCGTGGCCACGACGGATGTCTGGGGCAGGATGCCCGAGGTGCTGCCGATCATCGGTGGTGTCGAGGTGGCAACGATCGCCTCGCGCCTGCTGACGCTCGCCTACTTCGCGTTCTTCCTCGCGATGCCCTGGTACAGCCGCATCGACAAGTGCAAACCCGAACCCGAGCGGTTGACAGGATGAAGATGGCCAAGTTCAGAAACCGGGCGATTGCAGCCCTCGTCTCCCTGGCGGCGGTCCTGTCCGCGGCCGCTCCATCGTCCGCGCTGGCTGCCAGCAGCGGGGTTGCGCTTCAGCGCGCGCCGGTGAACCTGCAGGACGCAGTGTCCCTGCAGCGTGGCGCGCATCTGTTCGTCAACTACTGCATGGGTTGCCACAGCGCGAACTACATGCGCTTCAACCGGCTGACCGACCTCGGGCTCAGCGAAGAGCAGATCAAGGAATACCTGCTGTTCGCGACCGACAAGGTAGGCTCGCCGATGACCATCGCGATGCGTGCGTCCGATGCGAAAGAGTGGATGGGCAAGGCGCCGCCCGACATGACCGTCATCGCCCGCTCCAAGCGTCCCGACTACATCTACACGCTGCTCAAGTCCTATTACGTCGATGAATCGCGTGCGCTGGGCTGGAACAACCTCGCATACCCGAACATCGGCATGCCGCATCCGCTGTGGCAGTTGCAGGGCGCGACGCAACTGAAGGTCGAGGAGAAGCAGTCCCACGGCCACGCGGTGCAGGTCAAGAGCATCGGCCCCGGCGAATCCGGCCTGATGAACGCGGTGGAATACGACCGTGCCGTCGGCGACGTGGTGAACTACCTGGTGTACATGGGCGAGCCGTGGAAGGTGCAGAGCAGCCGCGTCGGCATCATCGTCATGTTCTTCCTCTCCATCCTCCTCGTATTCGTGTATCTGCTGAAGCTCGAGTTCTGGCGGGACATCAAACACTGAACTTCCCTGCGACGGTGCCTTCGGGCACTCCGGAACCCACTCACGCCGGCTCGAGACCGGCGGAGGAGAACCCCTCATGATGACCTTGTACTCGGGAACGACCTGTCCGTTCTCACAACGCTGCCGTATCGTCCTCTACGAAAAGGGCATGGATTTCCAGATCACCGACGTCGACCTGTTCAACAAGCCGGAAGACCTCGCGGTGATGAACCCGTACAACCGGGTACCGGTCCTGGTGGAGCGTGACCTCGTCCTGTACGAGTCGAACATCATCAACGAGTACATCGACGACCGTTTCCCGCATCCGCAACTGATGCCGGCCGATCCGGTGATGCGGGCGCGCGCACGGCTGTTCCTGTACCGCTTCGAGAACGAACTGTTCTGCCACATCGATACGCTCGAGAAGGGCAATGCCAAGACGGTCGAGAAGGCGCGCCAGATCATCCGCGACAACCTCACCGTCATCGCACCTGTGTTCACCAAGCAGAAATACATGCTCGGCGAAGAGTTCTCGATGCTCGACGTCGCGATCGCACCGCTGCTCTGGCGTCTCGAGCACTACGGCATCGAACTGCCCCGGCAGGCGGCGCCTCTGGCGAAGTATGCCGAACGGCTGTTCAGCCGGCCGGCATTCATCGACGCGATGACGCCCTCCGAGAAGGTGATGCGCAAGTAGGCATGACGACATGACCGACCCGACCACCAAACCCTACCTCGTCCGCGCCATCTACGAATGGTGCAGTGACTCGGGTTACACACCCTACATTTCGGTGAAGGTGGACGGTTCGACCCGGGTGCCGCTCGAGTTCGTCAAGGACGGCGAGATCGTGCTCAACATCAGCCAGGACGCGACCCGAAACATCACGCTGGGGCTCGACCTGGTGCAGTTCTCCGCCCGCTTCAACGGCGTGTCGCGCGAGATCAGCGTGCCGATCGGTGCGGTGTCCGCGATCTTCGCGAAGGAGAACGGGCAGGGGCTGTTTTTCCCCACCGAGTCGGAAGCGGGCAAACGGGAGCCGGCCACCGAGGCCCCTGAATCGCCCTCGGCCAGCGATGCCGGCGACGAGCCGGGGCCCGATACGCCGACCAACCCGCCGCGCCCGTCGCGTCCACGCCTGAAGGTCGTCAAGTAGCGGCGGTTGGGCGGACGCTGTCCCACGCTGGCCGATGCGCATCGCACCGGCGCCGGGAGGCTCGCTTATACTTCGCGCAGACCTGCCGGATTAGCTCAGTTGGTAGAGCAGCGGTTTTGTAAACCGAAGGTCACGGGTTCGAATCCTGTATCCGGCACCATCAGCTTGTTTGTAGTCGTCCAGAGTCGTCCGAATAGCCAGCCTAAACCCGCGTATCTGCGGGTTTTTTTACGTCTGGAGGGTGCGGGACTGTCCGGTAGTGTCCCTTTACAGCCGGGGGCATGTGGGGGTGCGTTTCGGGGGTATCTCGCTACCCGTGGGGGTACGCGACCAATCCGCCGTCTGGAAAGGGCACCGAATGCCGCTCACCGATGCCGCGATCAAGAAAGCGAAGCCCGTCAAGCTTTTTGACGGCGGCGGGCTGTTCCTGCTGGTCACGCCGGAAGGCGGGCGGCGCTGGCGCTTGAAGTACCGTTTCGACGGGAAGGAAAAGCTGCTGGCACTCGGGGTGTACCCCGAGGTGCCGCTGACACTCGCCCGGACGCGTGCCGAAGATGCGCGCCGGTTGCTGGCCGAGGGCGTCGACCCGAGCGACGCACGCCGAGCAGCGAAGGCAGCGCGGGCCGAGCGGGCTGCAAACTCTTTCGAGGTCGTCGCGCAGGAATGGACCGACAAACAGCGACCGGCCTGGCCGGTGGGCTATCACGCGAAGATCGTCCGACGGTTGGAAGTGAACCTCTACCCGTGGATCGGCGCGCTGCCGATGGATGCGGTAACGGCGCCCGTGTTGCTGGCGTGCGCGCGGCGGGTAGAAAGCCGGGGGGCAATCGACGTTGCCCGGTAATCCCCCCTTTTTCGTAGCCGTCAGAAGTAGATCTGCGCGGCCATGGCCAGCCGCTGTTTCCGGATAACGAAAGGCAACGCATGATCGGGGGGAACCCGACCAGTACGCGCGCGCGAGGACTAGAAGCGCAGGCGCCAGGCGACTTGAGCGAGGGCGGACAGCCCGGTAACCTGCCGGATCTATCACCTGCCTGGAAGATCACATGCGAACCGCGATAGTTACGGCGCTATTGTTTCTCGCTATTCCAGCGGCCGCGCAACCGGCGCAGGACGTCCGGGGATGGCCGCAGAAGCCGATCCGCTGGATCGTCAATTCGCCCGCGGGAGGCCTCTCCGACGTCATGGCGCGCGTGCTCGCCCCGCGCTGGGGCGAGGCGCTGGGCCAGCCGCTGGTGGTCGACCCGAGGCCCGGCGGTGGCGGCATGCTCGCCTACGGGCTGGGCGCGCGCGCGGCGGCCGACGGCCACACGATCTCGTTCGCCAGCGCGCCCTTCGTGGTGCTGGTGAGCCTGCATGCAAAGCCCCAGTACCGGGTATCGGACTTCGTGCCCGTGGGACTGGTAGCCACCGCGCCCAACGTGCTGGTGGCCTCGCCCCGCCTGCAGGCGCGAAGCGTGAAGGAATTGGTGGACTGGGCGCGGGCGCGCGACGGTGCCGCGAACCTCGCCTCTGTCGGCGTGGGGTCGACCCCACACCTGTCCGGCGAGATGTTCAACCGCATGACCGGCATCCGGGCCGTGCACGTCCCCTTCAACGGCAGTACCGCCGCCCTCAACGAACTGATGGCCGGTCGCGTCGACTACCTGTTCGTCAACTATCCGGCCGCGGCGCCGCTCGCACGCGCGGGCAAGCTCACGCTGCTCGCCTCGGGATCGGAGCGGCGACTCGGCGCGCAACCCGACCTGCCCACGCTGGCCGAGTCCGGGTTGCCGAGCTTCCGCTCGGTGGGCTTCTACGGCGTGCTGGCGCCCGTCGGCATCCCGCGCCCGATCCTCGGGACGCTGTCCCTGGAACTCGAGCGCACGCTGCGCCTGCCCGAGGTGCGCGAGCGGCTCGCCGCGCTCGGGGCCGATCCGGCGAGCGCCGAGGAAAACGCGCGCTTCGCCGCGTTCCTCGCCGACGAGGCACGCCGCTGGGCGCAGGTGATCCGCGAGGCCGGTGTCCGCGTCGACGGCTGAGCCGGCGGACGAGGCCCCAGGCACTGAACCAGCGGATGAATAGCCTGTCGAGATGGGACGAATAGTGATGGAACGGCGGATGACCGCACGACAGGGGATTCACCATGAACACGGCTGAGGGTGTGCGAGCGGGCCCCAGAAATTCAGACACCCGGATAAGTGAAGTCTCTGCTCCGATAGGCGGCGAAAGCCGCCCAGACAGGAGCTTAGACGATGAAACGGCATGGGCACAGGCGGCGCACGGTGGGCGCGCGTGGTGTCTGGGGGTACTTTTGGGGGTATCCGGACTTTTCTGAAAGCCAAAAGCTAGCATTCATGAAGGATGCAGCGACGAATGCGATCCCTGTATCCGCACCATCAGCCTGTTTGTAGTCGTCCGAAGAACCCGCCCAAAACGGATCACGCCATTCTCAACGGATCGGTCGTCCGAAGAACCCGGCAGGTCAGGCCAGGCGACAAGGTTGCGGCGGCGGCTGCATCCCTGCCGCGGTAAGGAGTAGCCTGCTCGCCTGTATCGCGTGCAGGGGGCAGGATGAATCGACTTCTCCGGAAAGTCGCGCTGTCGGCTGTGCTGCTGGTCGTGGCTGCCGTCGCGTTGCTGGCCTGGTGGGTGCAGCGCGCCGATCTGGGCGCGATGGTCCGGGCCCAGGCGGTACGGGTGGAAGCAGCGACTGGCCGCACGTTGACCGTGCACGGACCGGTCGGGGTCAGGCTGTTCCCGCGCCTGCGGGTCGTGGTCGAGGATGTTCGCCTGGCCAATGCGCCGTGGGGATCGTCACCGGAGATGGCCAGCGTGAAGCGGATCGAAGGCGACATCGGCTGGTCCGGATTGTTGCGCGGCCGGATCGAGATCGGAAAGCTCGACCTGAGAGGCCTCGAACTGCTGCTGGAAACGGATGCCCGTGGCCGAGGCAACTGGCAGATCGATGGATCCTCGGGCAGCGCGCCGAGCGAGGCCAGCAGCAGCCGCGAACCTCGCCTCGTCCTCGAGGCCGGGCATGTCGAGCAGGGCCGTGTCCTCTGGCGCGATGGCCGCAGTGGCCAGACGCACACGCTTGGCATCGACCGCCTGGATATCGCCCTCCAGCGCAGCGGTGGCGACCGCCTCGATCTTGAAGGCAAGTTCAACGGTGCCGGTTTCACCGTGAAGGGCATGGTGCCGACGCTGGCATCCATCGGATCCGGCGGTCCCGGCCTGCCGATCGATCTTGCATTCGCGACCGACGGGGCCAGTGCCACCGCGCGTGGCACGCTCACGTTGCCGCATACGGCGTTCGATCTGAACGTTGCAGCCGCCCTCTCCAGGCCGGATGCACTGCAGCCGTTTGCCGGCGTGACGCTCGACATTCCGGTGCCGGTGTCGCTCACCGTGCATGCGCGCGGCACGCCGACCCGGGTCGTGCTCGACCCGTTGACGCTCGTGTTCGGCAAGAATCAGCTCACCGGCAAGGCGAGCTATGCCAGTGGAGGCAAGCGTCCGCACATCGGGCTCGAACTGCGTACGGCCACCCTGGACATGGCGAATGTCGGTCCTGCCCCTGAGCCCAAGGCGGCGAAGCCCAGCCAGCGTGTGTTTCCCGATACGCCCTTGCCGTTCGACCTGATCCGCCAGCACGAGATCGACGCGCTGATCGCCATCGATCTGTTGCGGCTTCGCAGCGGCCTGGAGCTGGCCGAGGTCAAGGTGGAGGCGGGCGCGCATGGCGGCATCCTCGATGTGAAGTCCGCCCGGATGCGGCTCGCCGACGGTGAATTGCACGCCACTGCGAACATCGATGCGTCGCAGAAGCGCCCGCGGGTACGTGTCGAGGCGACCGGCAGGCAGGTGTCGATGGAGAAGCTCACCGCCGACGGAAGGCGCGCCCGCATGACTGGCGGGCGCACCGATTTCACGCTGCGCTTCGCCGGCAGCGGCAACTCGCCGCGCGCGCTGGCGGCGAGCGCCAATGGCGAGCTGATCCTGTCGGTCGGCAAGGCGCGCGTTGCCGCCGGTGGACTCGATTTCGGCGGCGATCTTCTGACCCGGCTGTCATCGGCCATCAACCCGTTCCATGCCACCGACCGGTTCACCGAACTGCAGTGCATGGCAGTGCGGCTGCCGGCGAAGGACGGCGTGATTACCGTGCGGCGCACGATCGCCTACCAGACGAGCAAGGTCAACGTGGTCGCTGCGGGAACGATCGACCTGCGGAGCGAATCGCTCGATCTGGCGATCCGGCCGACGATCAACGAGGGTATCGGCGTCGGGCCCGGACAACTGGCGGAGATCGTCCGTCTGACCGGGCCGATCAATGCACCCGGCATCCGGCTGGACACCCTGGGTGCGCTGCGTGCGGCTGCGACCGTCGGTGGCGCAGTCGCCACCGGGGGGCTGTCCCTGCTTGGCGAGGCGATCCTGCGCCGGGGTACATCCGATCCCGCGCCCTGCCGGACGGCGCTCGCGGGCGGGCCAGCCGACGGCGAACGCGGCAGCGGGGAACGCGGCACGACGGCCGAGGGGCAACGCGGCACCGCGGCCGAGGGCGCGGTGGGCGCGGTCCGGCGACTGTTCGGTCCGGCCCGGTAGAGGGCGGCCCACTGGTGTCCCACTGGTCCCGGCCGGCACCTGCCTGTAGCATTCGCGAGTTTTCAAGCCTGTCGAACTCCGGAGAAATCGAATGAACATCCGTGTCCTTTACTGCATCGTCGGCATGTTGATCGCCTGCAGCGCGCATGCGCAGCCGGGCAGCACGCTCAAGCGGATCGCGGACAGCAAGAGCATCGTGCTCGGCTATCGCACCGAAGCCGCGCCGTTCTCGTTTGCAGCACCCGACGGGCAGCCAGCCGGCTATTCGGTCGACCTGTGCAAGCGGGTGGTGGCGAACCTCGAGCAGCAGTTGAAGGTGCCCGGCCTTGCGATCAAGTGGGTTCCGGTGACCGCAGACAACCGCATTGCCCAGGTTGCCAGCGGTAGCGTGGACCTCGAGTGCGGCACGACGACGGTCACCCTCGGCCGGCTCGAGCAGGTCGACTTCTCCAGCCTGATCTTCGTCGACGGCGCCAGTTTCGTGACCGCCGGCATCGGGCCGCGCACGCTCGCCGAGCTTGCCGGCAAGCGGGTGGGCGTGCTCGCCGGAAGCACGACCGAGCCCCGATTGCGCAGCGTGCTCAAGGAACGCAAGATCGACGCGCAGGTGGTCGTGCTGCGCGATGATCGCGATGTGGTGAGTGCGCTCACCGGCCAGAAGATCGATGCGTTCGCCAACGATCGGCTGGCGCTGATCGGACGTGTCCTGCTCGGCAGCAAGGGCGGCGAGTTCACCCTCGCCGATGAGGATTTCTCGCTCGAGCCGTACGCGCTGATGATGCGCCGTGATGCGGCGTTCCGGCTGGCGGTGAACCGGGCCCTCGCACAGGTCTACAGCGGGCAGCAGATCGTCGAGGTGTACGACCGCTGGTTTTCCAAGCTTGGCCGTCCCGGACCGTTGCTTGCGTCGATGTACTACCTGAACGCACTCGGAGAATAGGCCATGCGCCGATTGATGGTGGTACTCGTCGCCTTCGTGCTCGCGCTGGCCGGGTGTGCGACGACATCACCGGGGGCGAACATCAGTGGCACCGGTGTCGTGCTGGCGATCCAGGAGACCACCGAGGCGTCGACCGGTGCGTCGATGGCCGGGGCCATCGGCGGCGCGGTTGTCGGCGCAGTGCTCGGCGGGCAGATCGGGGGCGGCTTCGGGCAGACCGTGGCCGCGACCGCAGGCAGCATCGGCGGTTCGATGGCCGGCAGCTCGATGGCTGCGCGCGCCAGTGCGACGGCGGTCTGGATCGTGCAGATCCGCTTCGAAGACGGCATCGACCGTACGGTGCGCGTCAAGGAGCTTCCTGCCTACCGACCCGGGCAACGGGTGCGGGTCGACAGCGGGGTGATCCATCCTGTCCGTTAGGTCGTCGCGTCCGGCGATGCGTCGGAAGTGGGCGATATCCCGGCGAGCCGCCTGGCTTGCATGGCGGTTCGCCGCAGCCGCGATGGCGCTGGGACTTGCCGTCGTCTTCGGCTTCACGCTGTATGCGGTGGGCGCATTGCCGCCGCTCGAACGCTGGCACACCGCTCGCCTGCACGAAGAGTTCACCGCGTTCGGACAGGCCGACCTCGATTTCGACGGCTATCGGCGACTGGAAGAACGACTGTTCGCAGAGCTCGAGCGGACCATCGCCGGGTGGGATCGCGCCACGGAATCGGTGAAGTTCGGTCGGTTCGACAAGGGCGGCCCGTTGAACCGGCTGGCCGACGGGACTCGGTACAACCGGTCGTTCCGCCTCACGCCGGCGCGCCCGGTCGGCTCGGCGCTGCTCATCCACGGGCTGACCGACGCGCCCTATTCGATGAAGGCGCTCGCGGACACGCTTCATGCCCGCGGCTTCGAGGTCACCGTCCTGCGGCTGCCCGGACACGGCACGCTGCCGTCGATGATGGTACGGATGTCCACGCGCGACTGGACAGCCGCGGTGCGCATGGCGGCTCGCGATGTGGCGGCGCGCACGCCTCCGGGCCAGCCGTTCTACATCGGGGGCTACTCGACCGGCGGTACGCTTTCGATGCTGTATGCACTCGATGCGCTCGAGGACGGCACACTGCGCAAGCCCGACCGGGTGCTGCTGATGTCGCCGGCGGTCGCGCTCACCCAGGTCGCACGGCTGGCCGAGATAATCGACCTGTTCAGCGTGGTGCCGATCCCGGTTCTGGAGAAGGTGCGCTGGCAGCAGGTGATAGCCGAGTACGACCCGTTCAAGTTCAACTCGTTTCCGGTCAACGCTGCGCGGCAGGTCAACCGGGCAACCCGTTCACTGAGCCGGTCCCTCGCCAGCGCCGTTGAATCCGGGCGCATCGCGCAGTTGCCGCCGGTAGTCACCTGGCAATCGGCAGTCGATGCTTCGGTCGGCGCAACCGGTGTGGTCGACATGCTTTATGCGCGCCTGCCCGATGCAAGGCATCGGCTGGTGATGTTCGATGTCAATCGCATCGCGGTCATGAACGGCGTGCAGCGCCCGGAAGCCGGCGCGCTGATCGCACGACTGCACCAGATGCCACGCCGCTACACGCTCGACATCGTGAGCAACGCCCGCACCGGTGACGACCGGGTTGACCTCGAACGTACCACCCCCGACGGGACCCGTAACACACAGGAAACCGGGCTCTCCTGGCCGGCAGGTCTTGTGTCGCTGAGTCATGTCGCGTTGCCGTTCCCGCCCGATGACCCGGTGTACGGCTTCATCCCCGGCAGCGGGCGCGAAGGTATTCCGAGCATCGGTTCATGGCTGGTGCGCGGGGAGAACGGGGCGACGACCATCGCACTCGGGTCGCTGACCCGGCTGCGCAGCAATCCGTTCTGGACATTGATCCAGGCCGACGTCGACGCGCTGGTCCGCGCTGACCTCGCGGTGCCGAGGCGATGATGCCGGTGCGGCGGATGGCAGGGCCACCACCGGGCTGGCCATGAGCCGGCCGGTGCGGATGGCCGGGAGCCGGGTTGTCTCGACAGTCAGGTTCGGCCGTGTTGCCGTCCGGTACTCAAGAAGCAGCGCCGCCGGCCGTTATCAGGAACTTACCTGTCCAACGGGAAACGAGAGGCCCCCGTGCTCACCAAGACACTGTTCCGATTTCTCGCCGTCACCGGTTTTGCAGCCATCGGCATGACGCCAGCCAACGCCCAGCAGAGCGCGATCGATTCCCAGTTGACCCGCCTGAGCGCGCGCATGGAATCGCGCAACATGGCGCAGGCCTCGCGCGACCTTACCGGCTCGCTGCGCAACGG
>CAIQON010000111.1 GCA_903873475.1 uncultured bacterium | reverse complement strand
CGCCAGGCGATCACCCGTTCGATCGCCGACCAGGCGCGCACCATCCGCATCCCGGTGCACATGATCGAGACGATCAACAAGATGAACCGCATCTCGCGCCAGATCCTGCAGGAGACCGGCACCGAGCCCGATCCGGCAACGCTCGCCGAGAAGATGGAGATGCCCGAGGACAAGATCCGCAAGATCCTCAAGATCTCCAAGGAACCGATCTCGATGGAAACCCCCATCGGCGACGACGACGACTCGCACCTGGGCGACTTCATCGAAGACCAGGGCACGATGTCGCCGGGCGATGCGGCGGTGTATGCCAGCCTGCGCGGCGCTACCAAGGACGTGCTCGATACCCTCACCCCGCGCGAGGCGAAGGTGCTGCGCATGCGCTTCGGCATCGAGATGAACACCGACCACACGCTCGAAGAAGTGGGCAAGCAGTTCGACGTTACCCGTGAGCGGATCCGCCAGATCGAGGCGAAGGCACTGCGCAAGCTGCGCCATCCGTCGCGTTCCGAGCGCCTGCGCAGCTTCCTCGACAGCGAAGGCGGCTGAGCCGGCGCCTGCGCCTGCGGACCGTCCGGCACGGGTGGTCCGGTCGCCGGCTGCAGGCCGGCAGGGTCCGGTGCGGTGCGTTCCGCTAGAATGGCTGCAACTGTGCAGCGATCATGGAGGAGCGAGCGATGACCGTTCGAAACGAAGGCGCCGGCAACGGCAAGGTGTTCCTGATCTCGCCGGAAGCGCCGGTGCCGCAGGGCGAAGCGGCCGGGGCACAGCGCGAGGCGTCCAGTGGCGGCCTGCGCATCGGCGTGCTCGACAATTCCAAGAGCAATGCCGACCACCTGCTGAGGATGATCATCGAGGGCGTCGGCCGGCAGATGCCGGTGGCGTCGGTGGTGAGCCTGCGCAAGGCCAACCCGAGCACGCCGGCAACGAAGGCGATGCTCGACCAGATCGAGGCGGAGGCCGATTTCGTCGTCAGTGCGATGGCGGACTGAGGGTCCTGCACGTCGTGGAGTGTCCACGACATGGCGCAGCTCCGGAAACGTGGCCTGGTGACTGCGGTCATCTACTCCGGTCCCTTCCGCAAGCTGGGCGAGACCCAGGCGCGCATCTTCGGCGTGCCGGAACTGCCCCTGATCGAGATCCCGCATCCGCTGGGCGGTGTGTCCATCGATGAAGTGCGCGAGCGCGCCGAGGTGGCGGTACCCGTATTCGTCGACCTGATCCGGAAGCACCAGAAATGATCGCGACCGAACGACTGCTCGAGATCCCCGGCGCGGCGCTGGAGGTCGACGACGACTACGAAGGCATTGACGCCTTCGTGCGCGGGAAGAACTGGACGGACGGCCTGCCGGTCGTGCCGCCCACCGCCGAGCGCGTGCGCGCGATGCTCGCCTACTGCGACCGTCCGATCGACGAACCGGTGGCGAAGATCCCGCCGCGTTTCGGCGAGGCGACGCCGCTGCGCCTGGCCGCCAATGCGGTGATGGCCGGCTGCCTGCCGCAGTACTTCCCGCTGGTGCTGCTGGCCATCGAGGCGCTGTGCGAGGAGAAGTTCAACCTGTACGGCATCCAGGCCACGACGCATCCGTGCTCGACGCTGCTGGTGGTGAACGGGCCGGTCGCGCGCGAGATCGGCATGAACAGCGGCCACAACGCGTTCGGCCCGGGCAACCGCGCCAATGCGACGATCGGCCGCGCGGTGCGGCTCGCGATGTGGAACATCGGCGGCGGGATCCCCGCGAGCGGCGACATGTCGACCCATGGCGCACCGTCGAAGTACACCTACTGTGTCGCCGAGAACGAGGCGGCGAACCCGTGGGAGCCGCTCAACGTCGAGATGGGCTTCGGCGTCGAGACCTCGACCGTCACCGTGTACGGCGCCGAACCGCCGCACAACGTGAACGACCACGAGAGCCTGGATGGTGAGGGCCTGCTGAAGATGATCGCCGGCACGATCGCCCAGACCGGTGCCAACAACATCTACTACGCCGGAGAGCCGCTGGTGGTGATCGGCCCGGAGCATGCGGCGTCGATCGCGAAGGATGGCTTCTCGAAGCGCGACGTCAAGAACTTCCTGTTCGAGCATGCGCGGGTGCCGCTGGGCAACCTGTCCGACGACAACATCGTGCGCCGCCTGAAGCAGTTCGAGCCCTGGCTGCCCGGCCTCACCGCCGAGCAGCGCGACCGGCCGGTGCCGATCATCAAGGGGGAGGAGGGCGTCCACGTGATCGTCGTCGGCGGCGCCGGCAAGCACTCGGTATATATCCCGACCTTCGGGCCGACACGGCCGGTGACGCTGCCGCTGAAGCTGCGGGACGGGACGGTGGCGACCTCGGTGGAACAGTTCCGGCAGGGCTGACGGTCTTGCAGCGCTGTCGCGATCGGGCCTGCGTCGCTCGCGGCAGCGTGCCGGTACAATGGAGGCCGGCGACAGGGAAACACGTAGCACCCTGTTGCAGGGTAGTTTTCGGAAACAAGGCGCACGGCACCTGTGGTGCCATGCGTGCAACAGTCACACAGGGCCGTTAGCTCAGTTGGTCAGAGCAGGGGACTCATGACTTCCAGTTGTGCCGTTCAAGGGGAAACCGTGAACGGGATGGTGTCAAATTCGGCGAACCCTAAACACGCCATGCGTGCATGGCAACGCCGAGCCAAGCCTCGTCGCTGTCTGGCGAGGAAGGTGTAGAGACTAGACGGCACCCACCTAAAGCCAGCAATGGTCATGGTGAAGGCATAGTCCACGGAGTGAGGAAACTCACACAAACGGGAATCCCTTGGTCGTTGGTTCAAGTCCAACACGGCCCACCACCTTTTTTTGAGCAAGCCAGACATCCAGGTCGCGCTCTTCGCTGCCTGACGTCAATGTTGCAGGTTCTGTTCCAGGTCCTGGCGCGTATGCGCAGGCCCTCCTGCAGTCAGCAGGCGCTTGCGCGGGCTCGCGCAGCCTGCCACGCGACGTAGTCCGCACCTGCCGCAAGAAGGGCGGGTACCTTCATGTTCGGGTTCGCAAGCCTCCAGATGCGGAAGACCTCGGCCTCCAGCGCGATCGCAGGCATTCTCGCCGGCAGGAGGCGCTCATCCGAGCCCGCAGTGCGGCCGTAGTACCACCAGGCCCTGAGTGTCCACGCGCCGGGGACTTCGCCCGCGAGAAACGATATCCCGTCCAACTCCGCCGACAGGGTGAGGCCCGTCGGGCTGCGCACGAAACCGAGGTTCTCCTCAAGAATGTCCGGTACGAAACCGTCCGGAGTCGCCAGGCTGTTGAGGCTCGCGTCAGGAAGGCGGTGGCTCTTGGCGGCGTGGGGGCGTTTGAACGTACTATCCGTGGGTGACAGCCATCGGGCAGGTGGCGCCGGCCAGGGGAGCATGAGCATGGAGCAGGTAGCGTTCGAAGCGCGGTCTCGTGTGGTCAGCCGGTGCTGGCAGGCACTCAAGGGCCGGAGGGTGTCGGCCCTGGCGGCCTGCATGGCGCTGACGGGGCCCGCCTTTGCTCAGTCGTCGCCGGATGCCTGGCCCTCGCGACCGATACGCATGGTCGTGCCCTACGCGGCGGGCGGTGCGACCGACGTGCTCGGCCGGCTGTTCGCGACGCGCCTCGCAGAGACGCTCGGCCAGCCCTTCGTGGTCGACAACCGACCGGGTGCTGCGGGCACCATCGGTGCCGAGATGGTGGTCAGGGCTGCGCCCGACGGCTACACGCTCGCCTTCGTGCCGTCCGCCTACGCGGCCTCGCTCGCCCTCTACAAGTTGAGCTGGGATCCGGCGCGGGCGGTGGCGCCCATCGGCATCGTAGCCACGGGGCCCCTGGTGCTCGGGGTGCATCCCGGCGTGAAGGCTGGCAGCGTCCGCGACCTGATCGAACTCGCCAGGGCGAAGCCGGGATCCATCAACTTCGGATCGGCCGGCACTGGCGGATCGCTGCATCTTGCTGGGGAGTTTTTCCTTCAGCTCGCGCGCGTGGACATGTCTCACGTGCCCTACAAGAGCGAGGCTCCGGCGTTGAACGATCTGGTCGGCGGACACATCCAGGTGCTCTTCGCCTCTGCGATCGTGATGCTGCCGCAGGCCCGTGCGGGGAAGGTGCGCGCGCTGGGCGTAACCAGTGCGAAGCGCTCGCCCGCCGCTACCGAGTTGCCGGCCATCGGGGAGACGGTGCCCGGCTACGACGTGACCCAGTGGTTCGGCATGTGGACGGCGGCAGCGGTGCGCCGTGACACCGTCACTCGCGTGAACCAGGCGCTCGGGCGCATCGTGCGCATGACCGAAGTGCAGGAGCGGCTGCGCGCCGACGGCTTCGAGCCGGCTCACGGCAGCCCGGAGGATTTCGCACGGACCATGGCCGAGGAGACCGCGCTGTGGGCGCGAGTCGTGAAGGCCGGGAACATCCGGGTCGAGTGACCCGATGGCAGGCGCGGAGGGGTAGCGCCACATGGAAGATCAACGGTCGGCGCCGGGGCTGTTGCAACCGGTCGCAACCCACGAATCCGCTGGCGCGGGTGGCACCGACGGATCCGGATCGGCTTGGTAACACGCTGACTGTCGGACTCATAATCCTTTGGTCCTGGGTTCGAGTCCCTGATCCCTTCAACGCGGGCATCCGGCCGACCATCGCCCGCAGGCACGCTGGACAACAGCGTGTCCTGGCCTTCCGGTCTGGCCGCGAGACCATCATCGCGAAGCGATAGCTGGCGTGCTGAATCCGCCGATCGCTCTGGCACGTATATGGCGGTATCGCAGATCACACAGGAGGCAGCATGGAACGTCGTCATTGGCTGGCGCGATTTTCGGGTCTGCTCGCTGCGGCGGCAGGGGCTGCACCAGCGGTTGCGCAGTCCGGCAGCCCCCGGCTGGTGAAATCGCGCGAGCAGTGGAGGGCACTGCTGCCGGCGGACAGCTTCCGGGTGCTGTTCGAGGACGGTACCGAGCGTGCCGGCACCAGTGCGCTCAACCAGGAGAAGCGGGCGGGGACTTTTGTCTGCGCGGCCTGCTTCCAGCCGCTGTTCGACAGCGCGACCAAGTTCGAGAGCGGCACCGGCTGGCCAAGCTTCTTCGACTTCCTGCCCAAGGCCCTGGGCACCAGGCGCGACTTCAAGCTGGTGTTGCCGCGCACCGAGTATCACTGCACGCATTGCGGCGGGCACCATGGCCATGTGTTCGAGGACGGACCGCGGCCGACCGGGTTGCGCTACTGCAACAACGGGGTCGCCCTGCGTTTCGTGCCGAAAGGCGAAGCGTTGCCGGCGCTGCGCACATGAGCCGGCGCAGCGTGGTCGGCATCGTGCTCGGGCTGCTGTTCGCCGCGGGCGTGGTGGCACAGTCTGTTCCGGGTCCTGGCGCTCCTGCCGGTGCGGGCAAATCGGCGACCGCAGCGCCGCCGCCGCCTGCCCCCGGCACCGCAGTGGCGATCTTCGCCAGTGGCTGCTTCTGGTGCACCGAGAGCGATTTCGAGAAGCTGCCAGGCGTGATCTCGGCCGAGTCGGGGTACATCGGCGGCACCGTCGAACGACCGAACTACCGCCAGGTGAGTGCCGGACGCACCGGGCACACCGAGGCAGTGCGCGTGGTGTTCGATCCGGCCCGCGTCGGCTACGAGCAGCTGCTGGAACACTTCTGGCGCAACGTCGATCCGACGGTGAAGGACCAGCAGTTCTGCGATGTCGGCAACCATTACCGCAGTGGCATCTTCTATCTCGATCCGGCGCAGAAGCGTGCGGCTGAAGCGAGCCGTACTGCCCTGGAGGCAAGCAGGCGATTCCCGCGCATCCACACCGAGATCACTGCAGCGACCACGTTCTGGGTCGCCGAGGACTATCACCAGGATTACTACAAGAAGAACCCGGTGCGCTACCAGATCTACCGCAGCGGCTGCGGGCGCGATGCCAGGCTGGCCGAGCTCTGGGGGAAGGCGAACTAGCCGTTCTCTGATCAGTCACCGGCCTCGAGTCGGATGTCATCCTCGTTGGCGGATCGCGGTGGGGCTTTGTTAATATGCAAGGTTGCAACAGCTTTCGCCCGCGCAAGGCGGTACTTCGTGGGAACGACACCGATCCGCGTGCCTGAACGATCCGGGCTCGTGCCCTTCCCCCTGTGGTCAGCCCCTGGAACTCTTGACGTACATGAAGCGCCTGGCAGTCGTTCAGTCGAACTACATTCCGTGGAAGGGCTACTTCGATCTGATCGCGTCGGTGGACGAGTTCGTGTTCTACGATGAAGTGCAGTACACGAAGAACGACTGGCGGAACCGCAACCGGATCAAGACGCCGCAGGGCGTGCAGTGGCTGAGCATTCCGACAGGCATCTCGCTGCGTCGGAAGATTCGTGACGTCTGCATCAACGATCCCGGCTGCGGGCCCTCGCACTGGCAGCGCCTAGGCGCCAACTACGCGCGTGCCCGGCACTTCCAGCAGATCGCCGATTGGCTCGAGCCCCTGTTTCGCGGGCGTCCGTGGATCAACCTGGCCGAGGTCAACCATTCCCTGATCGCCGCCGTCTGCCGATTCCTTGATATCGGCACTCGCCTGACGCATTCCACCGAGTATCCCTCCGACGGTGACCGCACCCAGCGGCTGGTCGGTCTGTGCCAGAAAGCCGGCGCAGACGTCTATGTCTCCGGGCCGAGTGCACGCAGTTACCTGGACGAGGCGGCATTCGCCCGCGCCGGAATCGAGGTCGAGTGGTTCGAATACGGACCGTACCCGGCGTACCCGCAGTTGTGGGGCGAGTTCGTGCACGAGGTGAGCATCGTCGACCTGCTGTTCAACTGCGGCGACCAGGCCGCTCGATACATGACGCACGCACGCCGATGAAGCTCTCGATCGTCACCACGCTTTACGAGTCGGCCGCCTATCTGGAGGAATTCCACCGGCGGGCGAGTGTCGTGGCAGCACATCACGCAGGCGACAGTTATGAACTGGTGCTGGTCAACGACGGTTCCCCCGATGACAGCCTCGAGCGGGCGGTGGCGCTGAGCCGCTCCGACCCGCATGTCGTCGTCGTCGATCTGTCGCGCAACTTCGGCCATCACAAGGCCATGATGACCGGGCTGGCCTACGCGCGCGGGGAACGTGTCTACCTGCTCGACAGCGACCTCGAGGAAGAGCCCGAGTGGTTCGATGTCTTCCTTGCGCGGCTGGAAGAGGAGCACTGCGATGTCGTGTACGGCGTACAGCGCAGCCGCAAGGGAGGACGATTCGAGCGCTGGTCGGGGCGGCTGTTCTACCGCCTGATGAACGCGATCAGCGGCTTTGAAATGCCGGCGGACATGGTCACCGCGCGGCTGATGACCCGCCGCTACGTCGACGCACTGCTTCGACACGAGGAACGTGAACTGGACATCGGCGGCCTGTGGGTGATCACCGGCTTCGCGCAGCGCGCCTGCCTGGTCGACAAGCACGACACGAGCGCCACCACCTACTCGCTCGGGCGGCGTATGGCCCTGGTCGTCAATTCGGTGACCTCGTTCAGCAGCGTCCCCCTGATCGCGACCTTCTACATCGGCCTGGCGATCTTCGCCATTGCCGCGTTGTTTGCCGCTGGCATCGTCCTCCAGTGGGCGCTGCTCGACCGGCCGGTCAGCGGCTGGGCATCGCTGATCGTCTCGATCTGGATGATCGGCGCGATGATCATCTCCTTCATCGGCGTGCTGGGCATCTATCTCGGCAAGGTGTTTGCCGAGGTCAAGCAGCGTCCCTACACAATCGTCCGAGAGGTGCATGGCCGTGGATCCCACTGAATTCGCTCGGCGTACCCGCCTGCATTACCGGGACAGCTTCGAGCGTCACGGGCCGACCCCACAAGGGGTCGACTGGAACGGCGAAGCGAGCCAGCGCAGGCAGTTCGATGAACTGATGCGCATCCTGCCCGCGGCGGGCCCGTTCTCGGTGAACGATTTCGGTTGCGGCTACGGCGCGCTGGCCGACGTGCTCATCGCGCGCGGGCCGGGAATCACCTACTGCGGGGTCGACCTGAACGAAGAAATGATCGCCGCGGCGCGTGCGCGTTTCGCGTCGAATCCCGCCGTGACCTTCGAGGTGGCAGACCAGCCACTGACGGAGGCCGACTTCGGCGTGGCCAGCGGCACGTTCACGCTGCGCCTGGGGCGGAGCGACGAGCAGTGCCTCGCCAGCATGACCGAGGCCCTGGACGCGATCGATCGCACCAGCCGTGCCGGCTTCGCGTTCAACTGCCTGACCTCGTATTCCGACGCACCGAAGATGCGGGATTACCTGTACTACCCCGATCCGTGCGTCGTGTTCGACCTCTGCAAGCGGCGCTGGTCGCGTCATGTCGCGCTGCTGCACGACTACGGCCTGTATGCGTTCACGATGCTGGTTCGCAAGGCGGAGCCTGTGTCGTGATGCCTGTCCAGCGCTGGCTCGACTATTCGTTCATCCTCGGCATGATCCTGCTGACCGTGTACGGCCAGCTCATACTCAAGTGGCGCATGGATCAGGTCGGAGCCATGCCCGCCGGCTTCCTTCCGGGGCTGCGGCACCTGCTGTTGCTGCTGCTGGACCCGTTCGTCGTGTCCAGCTTCGCCGCTGCGTTCGTTGCCAGCCTGGCGTGGATGGCGGCGATGACCCGTTTCGAACTGAGCTATGCCTATCCGTTCACCAGCCTTAACTTCGTGCTCGTGCTGGCAATGAGCGTATGGCTGCTCGACGAGCAACTGAACCTGTACAAGGTGGCAGGCGTTGCGCTGATCGTGCTGGGCACGGTCGTCGCAGCCGCCGGGTCGCGATGACCGGCACTGCCGGGCAAGCCGGGATGCTGCCGCGTGCGTTGATGGCGGGTGCGGCAGCCCGCCCGTGGGCAGTCGCAATCGCCCTGGCCTTGCCGCTGGTCGTGTTCTGGTTCATCGGCCATCACGGGCTGAACCTTCAGGACGAGGGCTTCCTCTGGTACGGCGCGCAGCGTGTGCTGGCCGGCGAGCTGCCGTTGCGCGACTTCCAGTCGTACGACGTGGGCCGCTACTTCTGGTCGGCCGGCTGGATGTGGCTGTTCGACGACGATGGCATCGTGGCGATGCGCGCGGGCAATGCCGTCCTGGCTTCGATCACCGTCGCCATGGCTGCCGTGCTGATGAGCATGCAGCCGGCGCCCGCATGGCGCATCCTGCTCGCGGTACCGGCGTTTGCCGTCTGGATGGTGCCGGACTTCAAGGTCGCCGACAGCTTCGCCGTGATGTTGCTGGTCTCCGGGCTGGCTGCAGCACTTGGGCGTGTCGGTGCGCGTTCCTGTGCATACCTGGGCATCTGCCTCGGAGTGGCTGCGGCCATCGGCATCAACCACGCGCTGTACGGAACCATCGCGGTGGCGCTCGCACTGGGCCTGCACTATCGGCAGGTACGCGTGCTTCCGTCGGGCAGCATGCTGGTTGCATTGGTCACCGGCGGGGTCGTCGGTTACTCACCGGTGCTCGCCTGCCATCTGTTCGCATCCGGATTCACCGCGGCGTTCATCGATTCGATCCGTATGCTGTTCGAGGCGGGGACGACCAACCTGCCGTTGCCGCTGCCGCGGCTCCACGCATGGTTTGCACCGTCCGGGCAGGATGCCGCCAGTGCGCTGCGCGAGTCGCTGACGGCACTGGCAGGGCTTGCTGGCGGCGGGTTCCTGGCTCTGGCAATGCGCCGGGCGTGGAAGGATTGGAAACCGTCGAACATCGGCGCCACGGCAGGCAATACCGCAGGCAATACGGCAGGCGATGCAGCAGCCGGTTCGGCAGGCGGTGCGGTATTCGCGGCCGCCGTGCTGGTGTCGATTCCCTACGCACACTATACGGTGTCGCGTTTCGACGTCTTCCATGTCGCCTTGAGCATCCTGCCGATCCTCGTCGCCGCCTGGACATGGCCAGGACGGCAGCGCACGGGCTGGGGTGACGTCGTGCTGGTGGCGGCGGTCGTGGCTGGCACGGTCCTCTCGCTGTTCGAGCAGCGTGCGTACCCGGTGCTGCGCGGCTGGACGGCGGAGCGCGTGCAGGTGCTCGGGGACACCCTCTACGTCGAACCGCATGCGGCCGATGTGCTTTTGCTGCTGCGCGCGCAGGTCGACGCCCATGCGCGTGACGGCCGTTCATTTCTGGCCGCACCCTACTGGCCCGGCGCCTACGCGGTCGAGCGTCGTCGCGCGCCGGTCTGGGAAATCTATCAGCTGTTCCCGGCCACGCCTGAGCGCCAGCGCAAGGAGATCGTGCGCCTGCGGCAGGCCGACATCGGTTTTTCGATGGTCTCCCTGTTTCGAGCCGACAACCGGGCCGACCTCGGCTTCGAAAGCACCCATCCGTTGATCGTCGCCTACATCGATCGTTGCATGAAGCTGTTGCCACCCGGGCCGGCGACCGAGGGACGGAATATCCGGATCCACGTGGCCGGCGACCCCGGCTGCACCATGGAATGACATCGCCATGACGACATCGAACGCTCCCGACGTACTCGAACGCAAGGCATCCGGGGCTGCAATGCAGCCGATCCCGTTCAACCGACCGTTCATGGTCGGAACCGAGCTCGACCATGTGCGTGAAGCCTATCGACGCCTGCAACTGGCAGGCGATGGGCATTTCACGTCGCTGTGCAGTGGCTGGCTCGAGCAGCGGACCGGTTGCGAGGCCGCGTTGCTGACGCATTCGTGCACGGCGGCGCTCGAGATGGCGGCGATCCTCGCCGACATCGGCCCGGGCGACGAGATCGTGATGCCGTCCTACACCTTCGTGTCTACCGCCAATGCATTCGTGCTGCGTGGTGGCTTGCCAGTCTTCGTCGATGTCCGGCCAGACACGCTGAACATCGACGAATCGAAGATCGAAGCTGCGATCACCGAGCGCACACGCGCGATCGTCGTCGTCCACTACGCCGGTGTTGCCTGCGAAATGGACACTGTGATGGCGATCGCCGCGCGCCACGGGCTGCTGGTCATCGAGGACGCGGCGCAGGGCGCGATGGCGTCCTACCGCGGCCGTCCGCTGGGCAGCATCGGCCAGATGGGCACGCTGAGCTTCCACGAAACGAAGAACATCATGTCGGGCGAGGGCGGGGCGCTGCTGGTGAACGACCCGGCGCTGGCCCACCGCGCCCGGTTGATTCGCGAGAAAGGGACCAACCGGACGGAGTTCCTGCAGGGGAAGGTCGACAAGTACACATGGGTCGACATCGGCTCATCGTACCTGCCCGGAGAGATGACCGCGGCATTCCTGTGGGGGCAGATGCAGGCCGCCGACGAGATCACTTCCCGGCGGCTGGCGTTGTGGGATGTCTATCACGGTGCGTTCGAGGGACTGGAAGCGTCCGGCCATCTGAGGCGCCCCACGGTTCCAGCGGAATGCGCCGCCAACGCGCACATGTACTACATCCTGCTTCCGGATCGTACGGCACGGCCGGGCTTCATCGACCAGCTCGCCCAGCGCGGCATCAACGCCGTCTCGCACTACGTGCCGCTGCACAGTTCCCCCGGCGGAATGCGCTTCTCGCGCGCTGCGGCTGAATTGCCGGTGACTGCCGATCTTGCCGACCGGCTGGTGCGACTGCCACTGTGGATCGGGCTCGAGGACCAGCAGCGGCGCGTGATCGATGCGGTACACGAGATCCTGCTGCAGGGCTGAGGCTGGCGGACCGGTGATGCACTCCGGTCGATGGCGATGAGGTGTCCATCCAGCCCCGCTGCATTGACGGCTGGCGCTGTGGCACCCTAAACTGCCTCCGCTAGGTTTGCTACGGCCCGAGACTGCGCACGCATGAACGCAGGCCGGAACGACGGAGGAGGCACGGATGCAAGACCCCGCTTGCCGTGCCGGAAAGGGCGATCACGCGCCATTGCCGCTCGCGGGCCATGCCTGCGTGCGGTTCGTGCACACACGGCCGAAACAGGAGTAGCCAGGACATGACCGCGTTCACATCGGAGACCCGCGACGGCATGCGCATCGACTGGGATGTGCCCATCACCATGGACGACGGGCTGGTGCTGCGCGCCGACATCTTCCGGCCGATCGCCGAGGGCCGCTACCCGGTGCTGATGACCTACGGGCCGTACGGCAAGGGCCTCGCCTTCCAGGAAGGCTACAAGACCGCCTGGGACATCATGGCGCGCGAGAATCCGGACGCGCTCGCCGGCTCGACTAACCAGTACCAGAACTGGGAGGTGGTCGATCCTGAAAAGTGGGTGCCGGACGGCTATGTCTGCATCCGTGTCGACTCCCGAGGTGCGGGCCGCTCGCCGGGATACCTGGCCCACAACAATGCGCGCGAGACGCGTGACTTCCACCTGTGCATCGAGTGGGCCGCAGTGCAGCCCTGGTGCAACGGCAAGGTCGGGCTCAACGGCATTTCCTACTACGCGAGCAACCAGTGGCGTGTCGCCGCGTCCCAGCCGCCGCACCTGGCTGCGATCTGCGCCTGGGAGGGCTGGAACGATGCCTATCGCGAGTCGCACCGCCATGGCGGCATCGCCTGCACCTTCCGCAAGAACTGGCAGGAGATGCAGGTCAAGACGGTGCAGCATGGCGTCGGTGAGCGCGGCCGGAAGCATCCGGTCACCGGAGAACTCGCCTGCGGCCCCGAGACGCTGAGCGAGGCCGAACTGGCGAACAACCGCGAAGACATGTGGCGCGCGGTACTCGAACGCGAGACCGACACCGAGTGGTATCGCGAACGCAGCGCCGACCTGTCGCGTGTCACGGTGCCGGTGCTGTCGGCGGCGAACTGGGGCGGGCAAGGGCTGCACCCCCGCGGCAATTTCGAGGGCTATGCCGGCGCCGCTTCGAAGCAGAAGTGGCTTGAAGTGCACGGCGGCTCGCACTGGGCGCCGTTCTATACCGACTACGGCGTCGGGCTGCAGAAGCGCTTCTTCGACCATTTCCTCAAGGGCGTCGACAACGGCTGGGACAGGCAACCCGCGGTGCTGCTGCAGGTGCGGCATCCGGGCGAGACGTTCGTCGAGCGCGCCGAGCGTGAATGGCCGCTCGCGCGTACCCGGTGGACCCGCTTCCACCTCGACCCTGACGGCATGCGCCTGTCGGACAAGCCGCCGGTTTCGGATGCGACGCACACCTACGAGGCCATGGGCGAAGGCGCTACCTTTTCGACTGGTGCACTCGAGCAGGCTACCGAGATCACCGGTCCGATCGCGCTCAAGCTGTTCGTGTCTTCCTCGACCGTGGATGCGGACATCTTCGCCGTGCTGCGGGTGTTCGATCCGTCCGGCAAGGAAGTGGTGTTCCAGGGGGCGCTCGATCCGCACACGCCTATCGCCCAGGGCTGGCTTCGTGCCTCCCACCGCGAGCTCGATGCAGCGCGCTCGCTGCCCTGCCGGCCGTATCACACGCATCGCGAAAAGCAGCTGCTGGTCCCGGGCCAGGTGTACGAGCTCGACGTCGAGATCTGGCCGACCTGCATCGTGGTGCCCAGGGGCTACAGCGTCGCGCTCAGCATCCGCGGCAAGGATTACGAGTACGACGGTGACGCGGCAGTGCTGTCGAACATGAAGAACCCGATGAAGGGCTGCGGGCCCTTCGTCCATGACGACGAGACCGATCGTCCGCCGGCCATCTTCGGCGGCAAGGTGACGCTGCACACCGGGCCGAAGCACCAGGCCGCAGTCCTTCTGCCTGTCATCCCGGCCGCATAGAAGTGCGTCGCTGGAAGGTGCCGGAGGCCCCGGCGCCGGACCCGATACCAAGGTGGCCTGCCGTACAGGCCTGTTTGCCCAAGGAGGGGTTGTCCGTGAAGACGAAGTCCGTTCTTTCGATGTTCGCCGCGGCTGCGGCGCTGGTGGTCAGCATAGGTGTGCAGGCGCAGGCCTGGCCGAACAAGCCGATCCGGCTCGTCATCCCCTTCCCGCCGGGCAACACGACCGACATCATGGCGCGGCTGATGGCGCCCAGGATGGCCGAACGACTCGGCCAGCCGGTGATCGTCGAGAACCGGCCGGGTGCCAGCGGCATGCTGGGCCTCGATTTCGTTGCCCGGGCAACGCCCGACGGCTACACCTTCGCCGCAGGGCAGGGCGGCAACCTCGCCGTGCTGCCGCATACCAGCAAGAGCGTCCCCTACGATGCGCTGAAGGACTTCACGCCGATCGCGGTATCCACCGCCAATTACCTGGTGGTCGTCGGCGCCACCGGCGCCCCGTTCAAGAACCTGGTCGAGATGATCGCCTGGGCCAGGGCGAACCCGGGCAAGCTGACCGTGGCGAGCAATGGCGAGGGCGGCTTTCCCCATCTCATCTTCGAGCAGTTGCGCATCATGGCCGGTTTCTCGTTCAACCACATTCCGTACAAGGGATCGTCGCAGATCGCCACCGAACTCATGGGCGGGCAGGTGATGGCGGGGGTCGACGGCGTCACCGGACTCACGCCGCACATCAAGTCGGGCCGGATCAACCTGCTGGCAGTCACCAGCAAGGCGCGTACGCCGCAGTGGCCCGATGCTCCGGCCGCCGCCGAGGCCGTGCCCGGCTACGAGTCGGGTGGCTGGTTCGGCTGGGTAGGCCCGGCGGGGATGCCGCGCGAGATCGTCGTGCGCCTCAATGAAGAGATCAACCGCGCGATGAAGCACCCGGACATCGTCGAGAAGCTCACGGCGGCCGGCCTGAGCATGGTCTACGAATCGCCCGATTATTTCGCCGACCTGATCCGCAGCGAGTATGCCAAGTACGGCAAGCTGGTGAAGGCCATCGGCTTCAAGCCGCAGTAGGCGGTACTGCACGCATCGATCGAGGCAAGCGCATCGCCGCGTGGCGGGCCGTGGTGGGCTTGCCGGACCGCTCCTATCGAGGGACGTCCGGGGCTCGTGCCTGCGGCTTCTTCACCGGGCCGATCTGCTCGCGCAGCGCATCGATGTCCTTGCGCTCGCCGCGCACGGTGAAGAAGGTGCCTTCCACGTCGGGCCGTTCCTCGACGACCTCGCAGGTGGAGAACAGCGGCCCGCGCAGCTTCTGCGCCGACCACGGCAGGAACAGCTCGGCCTTCACCAGGCGCTTGCGGAAGAAGGCGAAGATCGCCTTGTGCAGCCGTGCGACGGCCTCGGTGTCGAGTGCGCTGACGACGATGCATTTCGGGAACTGCGCGCGCAGGGCCTTGCTGCGCGCGGCCTGCGCCCTGGCATCGCCGACCTGGTCGATCTTGTTGAACACCAGCAGGCGCGGCACGGCACCGGCGTCGATCTCCTCGAGTACCTTCACCGTCACGTCGAGCTGGCGTTCGAAGCCGGGGTCGCCGGCATCGACGACATGCAGCAGCAGCGAGGCCTCTGCGGCTTCCTCCAGCGTGGACTTGAACGAAGCGACCAGGTCATGCGGCAGGTTCTTGATGAAGCCGACAGTGTCGCTGACCAGCACGCGCGGGACGCCTTCGGGCACCAGCACGCGCACCGTCGTGTCGAGCGTCGCGAACAGCTTGTTCTCGACCAGCACGTCGCTGCCGGTCAGCGCACGCATCAGGGTCGACTTGCCGGCGTTGGTGTAGCCGACCAGCGCGACGCGGGCGACGCCCTGGCTGTCCTGGCGCCGGGCGCGCTGGGTCTGGCGCTCGTGGTCGAGCGCCTCGATCTCCTGCTTCAGCTCGGCGATCCGGTCGCGGATGCGCGAGCGGTCGGTCTGCGCGGCCGACTCGCCCGCGCCACGGCCACCGACGCCGCTGCGCTGCCGGCCCTGGGGGCCCGCCAGCTTTGCCGCCTCGCGCAGGCGCGGGGCGAGGTAGCGCAGCCGTGCGATCTCGACCTGCGCGCGCGCCGCGTTCGAGCGGGCATGCCGGTGGAAGATCTCGAGGATGACCATCGCACGGTCCATCACCTGGCAGCCGACCTCCTTCTCGAGGTTGCCGGCCTGCGATGGCGAGATGTCGTGGTCGACCAGCACGAAGTCGGCGTTGTCTTCCGCGAACAGCCGCATCTCTTCGCGCTTGCCGGTGCCCACGTAGGCCGTGGCATCGAAACTCGTGCGTTTCTGGGTGAACGTGCCGACGACCTCGAAGCCCAGCGTGCGGGCAAGTTCGCCCAGTTCCTTCAGGGACAATTCGAACTCGGTGTCGCTCACGTCAGGCAACTGCACGGCAACGATGAGGGCCCGCGACGTGGCGGTGCGTGTTTCGATGGACATGTGCGGTGGAGGTTTCCTGCGGTAGCGGCTGCCGATGGTACGCCAAGGACGGGGCGCCGCCGCCCGTCGTGCCCTCGGTCAGGGCTGGCCGTCTTCGTCGAAGCCCTGGCGCAGGCGGTTCCAGGCCGCATGCCAGATCGGGGACATTTCCCGCTCCCGGTACTCCGCGAAGCAGGGGGTGCCGAGCGTGTAGTGGATGAGCTTTGCCTGCGGGTTCTCGGGATACTCGATGGCGAGCCAGTTCCATTCGCGGCAGTTCCCCGACCAGCGAATCGTCCAGCCAGGAGAATCGGTGCAGGTAGGAGCCGGGCATGCGCTGGATGAACTCCGGCGTCAGCACGCGGTGCGCCTCGTGCGCGCAGTTCCAGAGGATCACGCTCGACCAGTTCTTGCGCGGATAGTTCTCGTTTCGATTGCCGAGGTACTTCACGTTCGCCTTCGTCTGGTAGTCGTGCTGGACGACCTGCACGGCCTTCGCAGGGTCGCGCAGTGCCCAGAGTTCGGCGATGTCCGCCTGGCAGACCATGTCGCCGTCGGCGAACAGGGCCCAGCCGCTGTAGTCGGAGAGGTACGGGGTCAGGAAGCGCGAGTAGATGAAGCGGTTGCTGCCGTCGGTGTGCGTTTCCTTGTAGCCGGCGAGCGTGTTCTCCGCGAGCGGGGTGAACTGGACCGGCAGCGAGGACTTCTCGAGCACGCTCTGGCAGAACGTGTGGTAGGCGACCGCTTCCCGCTGGTCGAAGCCCACCACCAGCGAGATGCGTCCCCCGGGCGGCAGGCTCAACGCAGCCGCTCCAGCACGGCCTGCGCCTCCTGCAGTGGCCCTGACCAGTCGCCCTGGCGGTGCTGGCGCAGCACGCGCACCGTCGGGTACCACGGCGGGTGGGCTTCGCCGTCGCGCGTGTTCCAGTACCACATGCGTCCGGTGAAGCGCGGCACCAGCAGCAGCGTCTGCTTGCCCAGCGCGCCTGCCAGGTGCGCGGTCGAGTTGCTGATCGTCACGATGATGTCGCAGGCCTCTATCAGCGCGGCCAGCCCGTCGATGTCGTCGAACAGGTCGATGCCCGGCACGGTCTCGATCGGCGCATCGGTCAGCGCACACGTGCGTGCGACCTCGCCGCTGACGTCGCCGTACTGCAGGTTCACGAAGGCGAAGCCGTCGAGCATCAGCAGGTCGCGCATGCGCTCGAGCGGCATGCTCTTGTCGTCGCCTACCTGTGCGTTGATGCTCTTCCACGACAGGCCGCAGATCTTCCGGTTGCGGAACGGCTTCAGTTCGCGCACCTGCCTGGCGCGTTCGCGGTCGGCTACCAGCACGCTGTCGCAAGCGGTCGGGAACGCGTCGGCGGTCGGCCTGAAGAGGGCGCCCAGGCTGCCGACCGGCAACTGCAGGTCGTAATCCGCCTCCGGGGGCGGCTGGTGGCGCGCGGTGAACCTGGCCTGCGGGAAGGACCGGCGGAACAGCGGCAGCAGCTTTGCGTCGAGCGAGATCGTCGCCCCGGGTGCGCGTTCGACGAGGTCCGGGAACATCGTCGAGTAGAGCACCTGGTCGCCGATACCCTGTTCCGCCCAGACGAACACGCGCGATGCTGTGGCGCTGCCGTCCCAGCGCGGCCGGGATGTGCGCAGGCGCTCTGAGCCCGGACGGCGCAGGCGCGCCTCGTAGGCGGGCCATCCGCGCGGGAAATCGAATCGCGCCAGGTACAGGTGCGACAGGCTGAGCTGGTCTTCGGCATTCGCCGGCGCAAGCGCCACGGCCCGCTCCAGCATCGGCAGCGCTTCGTCCGGCCGGTCCAGCCCGGCCAGCACTGCGCCGCGTAGCGACCACGCGGGTGCAAAGCCCGGCTGTACCCGGTTGGCGTCCTCGAGGCAGGGCAGCGCATCGGCCGGGCGCTTGAGCGACACGAGCGTCATCGCCTTGCCCATCCAGCCCTCGGGACGCAGCGGATCGATCGACAGGCATTGTTCGAAACCCGCGAGCGCGTCGTCGTAGCGGCCGAGGCCCGCGAGCGCGACGGCACGGTTGGACAGGACCTCGACATGGTGGGGATCGATCTGCAGCGCGTGGTCATGCTGAGCGAGGGCCTCGGCGAACTGGCCGAGATCGTTCAGCGCGGCGCCCAGGTTCATCAGTGTCGCGAAGTCGTCCGGCTTGATCGCCAGCGCCTTGCGGTAGCAGTCGGCGGCATCGTCGAACCGGCCCTGCAGGTCGCGCACCCGCGCCGACAGCAGCCAGCCCTGGTGGTGATTGCGGTCGAGCCAGACCAGCGTCTGCAGGTGGCTGGCCGCGGCGTCGGTATCGCCCCGCTCGAGCGCGATCAGCGCAAGGTTCAGCCAGGCCTCGGCATACCGGTCGTCGATCGCCACCGCCCTGCGCGCATCGACCTCGGCTTCATCCAGCCGGCCGAGCCGGATGCGCACCGCGGCGCGGTTGGTCAGCGTCGACGGACGGTCGGGCAGCCGTTCCAGGGAGTCGGAGAAGCGTGATTCGGCGCCGTCGAGATCGTTCCGGCCGAGGCAGGCGAGCCCCTCGAGGAACGATTGACGGGCCTGTTCGAAACTGTCCATGGGTGGGTTCGGCTGCGTGGAAACAGCCGAAGTTTCTCATGCGGCCGCGGGTTGCTGTGGCGGCTGTCGCTCGGCCCTAGGCAGCGTATCGTGCGCGCGCATCCTGCGCCAGTACGACCAGCGCGCCGTCGGGCGCATGCAGCGCATGCCGCCGGCCAGCCGGCAGGTGCAGCATGTTGTACTTCGGCACCTCTACCAGGGCGCCATCGAGGTCGGCCCGCAGGCTGCCTTCCACCACGAAGGTGAACTGTTCATTGTCGTGAGCATGCGCCGGCAGGGCCGCGCCCGGCGCGAGCCGCAGTACCCCGACATGGATACGTTCGCCGGTGAGCAGCCGGCCGTGTACGCCCGGTGCCAGCGCCACCTCGTCGGCCAGCGACAGCGCGGCGCTTGCGGGACCATCGCGCAGGCCGTCGGCATCGACCATGCCGTATACGTAGCGCTTGCCGGGCCCGGGCGGCATCGTGCGCCACTCGGCCAGGGCCTGGGCGGTGGTCGCCGCCGGTTCGCTGGTCCGGCTTCCGAATCCGGCGAAGCAGTTCGGCCCGTCGTAGCGGCCGTCGACCGGCGGGCCGACGATGCCGTGGCGGGTATCCTTGACTGCCAGGAACACAAGGTCTTCATCGGGGCAGGCGAGGCCGGTATGGACCACCATCCCCGGCGTATGCAGGATGCTGCCGGGCCCGGCAAACACGCGGTCGCCTTCGATGTCGTTCATCATCATCCCGTGCAGGATGAAGTTGAACTGTTCGTTCGGATGCGAGTGCGCCTTGGCACCGGTGCCGCGCGCCTGGCGCCCGAGCGTGCAGATGATGTGCTCGCCACGCAGCACCGCCCCCACGGTCGACGATTTGCCGCTGGTGATGTCCGGCCCCGACAGCAGCCGGCGCGCGGTCACTTCCAGGCTGGTCGGGTTGGCCGGCACTTCGCCGAGCCGGTCGAAATCGTAGACGTGCTGTACGTCGAGGGTCATGTGCGGTCTCGTCCTGTGCATGCCGGCTTCATTCGATGGCCACGCCGAGGCGCCGTCCGGCATCGCCCCACCGGGTTGCCTCGGCACGGATGAACTTCGCGAATTCCTGGGGCGTATTCGCCACCACCTCGTTGCCCTGTGCGACCAGCGTCTGGCGCACGTCGGGCGTCTCTGCGATCGCGCGGATCTCGCGGTAGAGCTGCTGCACGATCGCAGGTGCTGTCTTCGCCGGGGCCATGAAACCGTACCAGATCGTGGCTTCGTAGCCGGGGACGCCCGACTCGGCAACCGTCGGCACATCGGGCAGCGTGTCGAGTCGCCGCGTTCCGGTGTGCGCGATCAGCCGCAGCCGTCCCGGCTTCCAGAAGCTTTCGGTCGAGAACAGGTTGCTCAGGCCGACCTGGATCTCGTTGGAGAGCACTGCCGCGGTGAAGGCGGCGACGCCCTTGTACGGTACGTGGGTCATCTTGATGCCGGCCATCGCGGCCATCACCTCGGTCGACAGGTGCGCGATGCTGCCCGGCCCCGACGAGCCGTAGTTGATGCGGCCCGGCTGGCCCTTCGCATGCGCGATCAGCTCCGGCATGGTCTTCGCAGGAACCGATGGATGCACCAGCACGCCGAGCGGTGCCGCGATCAGCAGCGTGATCGGCGCGAAGTCCCGGAAGCCGTCATAGGGCAGCCCCTTCTGCAGGGCCGAACTGATCACGAAGGTGACCGAAGCGGTCAGGATCGTATGGCCGTCGGGCACGGCCTTGGCCACGAGGTCGGCGCCGACCACGCCCGAGGCGGCCGGGCGGTTGTCGATGACCACCGGCTGGCCGAGCCGCTGCGTGAGGCGTGCGCCGATCAGGCGCGCGGTGAGGTCGGTGCCTCCGCCGGGCGCGAACGGAACGACCAGGCGGATCGGCTTGGTGGGCCAGGCCTGCGCCCATGCCGCTGTGCCTGTCGCCGTCATCAGGGCGATCGTGCCTGCCGCGGCTGCGCCCGCCACTGCCAAAGCGCGCGTCGCTGCCGCGGCTACCCTGCGTGCTGCTCGGTGCATCGTTCCTCCGGTCGCGGCGCTTCGTGCGTTTTTCAGTATATTCCCGCAGCGTTTCCGTTTCCGCAACCGCAGGCCACTGGAGCACCTTCAGATGACGAGCATCGACATCCATGCGCACTGGTATCCCGAGGCATGGGTCAGGCTGCTCGAGACCGAAGGGCCTGCGAACGGCGCCGAGATCGGTCGCAACCCGCGCGGCAACGTCACCTTCGCGGTGCCGAAGTACAAGGCCACCTTCCAGCAGACCTACATCGACCTGCCGTCGCGGCTGCGCGAGATGGATGCGGCCCGGGTCGACGTGCATGCGCTGTCGCTGACCCAGCCGATGGTCTACTGGGCCTCTCCCGAGTTCGGCGACCGGCTCGCACGCGCGTACAACGACGGCCTGGCCGAGGCACACCTGCTGCATCCGGAACGGCTGGTCGGGCTGGCGACCCTGCCGATGCAGGCACCCGAACTGGCGGTGGCGGAAGCGAGGCGCGCCGCGACGCTGCCCGGCATCCGCGGCGTCTACATGTCCACCCATGTGATGGACCTCAACCTGGACGAACCGGCGTTCGACCCGGTGTACGCCTGCTGCGAGGAACTCGGACTGCCCATCTTCCTGCATCCGGTGAACCCGGTCGGTGCCGACCGGATGCGCAAGTACCACCTGCGCAACCTGATCGGCAACCCGACCGATACGGCCATCGCAGCCGCATCGCTGATCTTCGGCGGGGTGCTCGACCGCTTCCCCAAGCTCGACTTCGTGCTGCCCCATGCCGGCGGTACGCTGCCGGTGCTTGCCGGCCGCTGGGACCACGGCTACACGGTGCGCAAGGAACTCGCGCACCTGCCCCGGCCGCCGTCGTCCTACCTGCGCCGCTTCTACTACGACACGATCACGCACGACGACCAGACGCTGGTGAACCTGATCCGGCAGGTGGGCGCCGACCGGGTGCTGATGGGCAGCGACTGCCCGGCAGACATGAGCTACACGCGGCCGGTCGACGTCGTCGAACGGTTGTCGCAAATCGACCCTGCGGAGCGCGAGGCGATCCTCGGACTGTCTGCCCGCCGCCTCCTTAAACTGGACTGAGGAAAGCACCCATGAAGAAACCACTGATCTGTGTCGTCGGTACCGGCGGCACCATTGCGTCGAAGTACGATGCGCAACTCGGCGGACATGTGTCGGCGGCATCGGCCGCAGACCTCGTATCCGCCATCCCGGAACTCGGCGAGGTGGCCGAGGTGCGCATCGTCGAGCACTCGAACATCAACAGCGCACTGATGGACAGCGCCACTGCGTTCGGGCTGCGCGATACGCTGCGCCGCGTGCTGGCCGACCGGGAAGTTGCCGGCGTGGTGGTCACCCATGGCACGGCGACGCTGGAAGAGACCGCCTACCTGATGGACCTCACGGTGGGCAGCGAACGTCCGATCGTGGTCACCGGCGCGCAACGCAATGCCGACGAGAAGGATGCCGACGGCCCGCGCAACCTCCTCTGCGCGGTGCGCATCGCGGCCAGCCCGTCCGCGCGCGATCGTGGCGTGATGGTCGCGCTGGGCAGCGAGATCCATTCGGCGGTGGACGCGACCAAGGTGAACCCGGAACTGCTGACCTGTTTCGGCGGCCGTGACGGAGGGCCGATCGGCTCGGTCAGCAGCCAGGGCGTGACGTTCTTCTCCACGCCCGGGCGCCGCCAGCATCTCGAGGTCGACCATATCTGCCCCGACGTGCACGTGATCCGGATGGTGCAGGGATCCGGCAACCTGCTGTTTCGCGCCTGTGTCGATGCGAAGGTCGACGGCATCGTGGTCGAGGCCACCGGCGGCGGCAACGTGAACCTGCCTTTCTACGAAGGGGTATGCATGGCGATCGACGCCGGCATCCCGGTGATTGCCGGCTCGCGCCTGCCGTCCGGCGCGCCCCATCCCGGCAAGGGATACCCGGGCTCCTGGCAGAGCCTGGTGCGCAAGGGGGCGATCTCGTCGGGTTACCTGAGCGGCATCAAGGCGCGCATCCTGTTGATGGTCGCGCTCGGGCACACGAAAGACCCCGACCGGTTGCGCGAGATCTTCCGCATCGCCGGAGGCTGCTGAACCCGGGCCTGCGGGGTCGACCGCTCGTACCCGACAGGTCCGGTCGTGCGCTGCCGCCGCACACGGGTGGCCCTTGCCTAGCTGTCCGCGCGGGCCGGGCCACGCGGCACCCGGCCACCGGCCCGCTGCCAGGCATCGAGATCGGCGGGGGTATCGATGTCGAATGCGAGCCGTCGATCGCTGCAGCGAGCCACATCGACGCCGAGCGCCGCCAGCGCGCGCGCGTGACGGTCCAGGCTGCCGGGGCCGAAGGCGAACTGCAGCGGCAGGGTGGCCGGTAGCAGCATGCCGTTGGTGCCACTGCCGGACTTGTCCGCGAGCAGCACGGTCGACCCGTCCGGTGTTTCCTGCAGCAGCGCCCGCAGCGCGTGCGCATCGATGTCCGGCATGTCTGCGGAAATCAGCAGCAGTTGCCGCGCCCCGGCTGCGCGGGCGACTTCGCGCGCCGTCTCGAGCGCTGCATCCAGTGTCCTGCCCGCCGCGGTACCCGGCGGATCGCCGAGCGCGTGCGCGCCACGCGCGGCCGCCGTCGCGCGCGCGGCCGGGTCGGCACTGACCACGATGCAACGGCCGAGTCCGCCGAACGTCCCTTCGATCGCAGCGAGCGTGTTGAGCAGCATGTGCGTGCACAACTGCCTGCGGTCATCGGCGTCGAGCACCGGCGCCAGCCGGGTCTTGCCCGTGGCCAGACCCCTGACCGGCACGATCGTCCACGCCTGCTGCGTGTCCAATCAGCGTCGGCCCAGCGTGCGCAGCAGGGCGATCGCCTCGAGCGCGAGCGCGGCCGAGCGGGCCGGCGAGGTCATCATCGTGTCGGTGACGCACACGCCATGGCCTGTCGTCGCGATCGTCCCGGCATGGCTGCGGTCGCGCTCGTCGATCACCCATCCATTCACGCGCGCACCGTAATGCGCGACCACGCCCGTCACGTCGACCGCAAGGCCCAGCTCTCGCATGATCTTGCCCGCAGGGCCCTTGACTGCGGCACCGCCCACGATCGGTGATACCGCGACCACTGGAATGTCAGGCGCGTCGAGCAGCGCCGCCAGGGCGGGCACCGCCAGCATTGGCGCGACGCTCAGCCACGGGTTCGAAGGGCAGAGCACGATACCCTCGATGCGCGCAGCGCTGCCGTGCAGCGCCGCCAGCGGCGCTGCAACGCGGGCGGTCGACGCGCCGTCGAAGCGGAAGCCGCGCACCACGGGTTCGCAGCGCCGGCGAACGAAATAGTCCTGGAACGCCAGTTCGCCTTCGTCGGTATCGACGAAGGTACGCAGCCGGTCGTCGGTGGCCGGGATCACCGCGTGCCGGATGCCGAAGGCGCGGCAGAGGTCGGCGGTGACGCCCGACAGCTGGTCGCCCGATCGCAGCCGGCGGGTACGCTCGACATGCACCGCGAGGTCGCGATCGCCGAGCCTGAACCAGGTATCCCCGCCGATCGCGCCCAGCGCGTCAAGGAAGGCCCACGTTTCGCCAGCTCGGCCCCAGCCGGTCTCGGGGTTGTGCACCCCGCCCAGCGTGTACATCACCGTGTCGAGGTCGGGCGACACATGGAGTCCGAGGTGCTCGAAGTCGTCGCCGACGTTGACCACGATCGTGAGCTCATCGGCACCGAGTACCTGCACCAGGCCCTGCGCCAGCCGGGCGCCACCGACACCGCCTGCGAGCGCGAGGATCATCAGCGGAACATGTCCATGGATTTCGGCCGCAGCAGCTCGCGCCCGTTGCCGTCGCGCCGGTCGTAGGGGACGCCGCGCGCATGGATCACCGGCCGGCCCTCGTCGGCCTGGCCCATCAGCAGGGAGGCTGCCGCGGCGAGTTCGTCCGCAATCGCGACCTCGGTGGTCCGGAGCTCACGGCCGAATCGGTCGCGCCGGCCACGCAGGTCGACCACTCCGGGCAACCCGGCGACGCCGAGCGCCGTGCCGGTCACGCCGTTGCGCCAGGCGCGACCGAAACTGTCGTTGACGATCACGCCGAAGTCGGCGATGTCGGCGAGCGCCGCGCGCAGCGCCCTGCAGCTCGCGTCGGGATCTTCCGGAAGCAGCAGTGCATGTTCGCCCCCTGCATCCACGTTCGACATGTCGATGCCGGCGTTGGCCATGATCCAGCCACGGCGGTGTTCGACGACGATCACGTCGCGCTTTGCACGCAGCACGTCGACCGACTCGCGCAGCACGAGCTCGATCAGCCTGGGATCCTTGCGCGTGACGGCTGCGAGTTCCCGCGCGCGAGCCGACGGCTCGACGCTGGACAGTGCGACCCTGCGGCCTTCGCTCTTCGACACTACCTTCTGTGCGACGACCAGCACGTCGCCGTCGGCCGGCCGGATACCGCTGCGTGCCAGGGCCTCCCGTACCAGCCGTGCCAGGTCATCGCCCGCGACGACTTCCGGCATGCCTTCGAGCGCAGTAAGGGTCAGCGATGGCATCGCGGCGGTCGTGGGTAGCGCGGGCGTTGCAGCGAGGGCGGGAGCTTTCGGGCGCGTTCGAGCTCAGGGCCGCGGCAGGCCCGTGATTCGGATGCCCGAGCCGGGGACCTTGTAGCGCTTGTTGATCGCGATCAGCACCGAGGTCAGCGCCTCGCTGGCTGCGGAATTCGCGAGCACTCCGGCATGCCAGGCGGCGATGCCGGCGTCGCGTGCGAGCCCGACGACCAGCTCGCGCGCATCCGCGTCATCGCCGCAGACCAGCACGTCGCAGTCGATCGGGTGCGAGGGGTCCTTCAGGTGCACCGCAGACACGTTCTGGAATGCCGACACGACCTTCACGCCTGCGCCCAGATCCACCTGCAGCTGCTGCACCGCTGAGCCGGCGCCCGGAAGCTGCACGCGGTCCACCTTCGGCGGTGCCAGCGGCACGGTCACGTCGACCAGCACTTTCCCTTCGAGCGCATCCCGCACCGACATCGCGGTCTCGCGCTGCGCGGCATACGGCACGGCGAGCACGACCAGCTGCGCTGCACGTGCGGCAGACAGGTTGTCGGTACCCTTCACCGTCGCGCGGCCGGCCAGCAGCGTGTCGAGTTCGGCGGCGGCGGCGGCTGCCTTCGCGGCGTCGCGCGAGCCGATCGTCACATGGTGTCCGGCATGCGCCCATCGGAACGCGAGGCCAGAGCCTTCCTTGCCGGAGCCGCCGAGCACGGCGATCGAGAGGGGGGAGAAAGAGGGGGAGGCGGTATCGTTCATGCGTCAGTGGTCGTCGCTATGGGTGTTGCGGCTGCGCCGCGGGAGGCCGGGATTGTCGCCGATGGCGCAGGCTCATGGGCCAGAGGGTCTTTCGCCTGAGCTGCCCGGCTGCGCCTGCGCAGCGGTGTCTGCACGACCGGCAGCAGGGGCGGCGCCGCCCATGCCGTGGATACGCGCTCGGCCGGTACCTCGCCATAGATGGTCGTGCGCTGCACCGGCGTGCGTCCTGCAAGGCGCACGAGCGCTTCCATCTGCGGTGGCGCCAGCTCCTGGCCATGCTGGTTGCCGGCGGCGAAGGAGATGCTCTCGTTCATGAGCGTGCCGCCGAGGTCGTTCACGCCGGCGCCGAGCGCGGCGCGCAAGCCCTCGGGGCCGAGCTTCACCCAGGAGCACTGGATGTTGCCGATGGCAGGGGCGAGCGCCAGCCGTGCTACCGCATGCATCAGCAGCGCTTCGCGCCAGGTCGGCCCCGGCCGTGCGCGTCCCTTGAGGTACATCGGCGCTTCCATGTGGATGAACGGCAGCGGCACGAACTCGGTAAAGCCGCCGGTGCGCTCCTGCAGCGCGCGGATGCGCAGCAGGTGGCGCGCCCAGTGTTCGCTGCGCTCTAGGTGGCCGAACATGATCGTGGCGGTGGAACGCAGCCCGACGCGATGCGCCGCGGCCATCACGTCCAGCCACTCGGTCGTGCGCAGCTTGTCGGGACAGAGCACGTCACGCACCTCGTCATCGAGGATCTCGGCGGCGGTACCGGGGAGGGTGCCCAGGCCGGCATCGCGCAGGCGCCCGAGGAAGGCCTCGAGCGACAGGCCGAGCGTTGCCGCGCCGTGGCTCACTTCGAGCGGCGAGAAAGCATGCACATGGATGCCGGGGGCGGCCTCCTTCGCCACGCGCAGTATGTGCAGGTAGGTGTCGCCGGTGTAGTCGGGGTGGATGCCACCCTGCATGCAGACTTCGGTGGCGCCGCGCGCCCAGGCCTCGGCGACCCGGCGTGCGATCTCGCCGTCGTCGAGGTCGTAGGCTGGCCCGCGCAGTTGCGCGCTGTGCCGCCCCTTCGAGAATGCGCAGAAGCGACAGCCGTAGTGGCAGACATTGGTGTAGTTGATGTTGCGATTCACCACGTAGCTCACTGCGTCGCCGTTGCGCGCGCGGCGCAGTTCGTCGGCGGCGGCTGCGACCTCGGCCACCTCGCTGCCGCGCGCCGAGAACAGTCGCACCACCTGCGCCTCGTGCAGCGGGTCGCCGCGCCGTGCCGCGGCCAGCGCATCGGCGATGCCGCGATCGACGATCGCCGGCCGCGACGAGGCGTGCGCCGCAGTGCCTTCGCATTTGATCGAGGGCACCGGGCCGGTGCGCCCGGCCGACCAGTCGTCGCTGCGGGCGAGGCCCTCGGTGTCCATCCGGTGCAGCAGGGCCGGCCGTACCTGTTCGTCGAACCATCGTGCTGGTTGTACGCACCAGGCGGGGTAGGCAGCGAGCCGCTCGACCAGCCGGAAGCCGGCGTCTGCGGTGGCCTCGCGCAGCGCCGCCACCGCCGGCCAGGGCGCCTCGGGGTTCACATGGTCAGGCGTGACCGGCGACACGCCACCCCAGTCGTTGATGCCGGCATCGATCAGCGTACGCGCTTCGCCCGGGCTCAGGTTCGGTGGCGCCTGGATGTTCATCGATGGACCGAAAACCAGGCGCGCCAGCGCGATCGTCCAGGCGAGCTCGCCCAGTTCGGCGTCCGGTGCACCGGCCATCGCGGTGCGCGGCTTGGCGCGGAAGTTCTGCACGATCACCTCCTGCAGGTGGCCGTGCTCCAGGTGCAGGGCACGCAGCGCGAGCAGTGCGTCGAGGCGCTCTTCACGGGTCTCGCCGATGCCGATCAGGATGCCGCTGGTGAACGGCACCTGCAGTTCGCCGGCGGCGGCGATGGTCGCCAGCCGCGCCGCAGGCATCTTGTCGGGGGAGCCGAAGTGCGGGCCGCCGCGCTCGCACAGCCGCTGCGACGTCGACTCGAGCATCAGCCCCTGCGATACGCTGACCTGGCGCAGCTTCGCGATATCCGCAGGCGACATCACGCCCGGATTGGCATGCGGCAGCAGGCCAGTCTCGTCGAGTACCCGTCGGCACATCGTGGCGAGGTAGTCGATGGTCGATGCATGGCCGGTACGGTCGAGGAAGGCTCGCGCTTCGGGCCAGCGCAGTTCGGGCTTGTCGCCGAGGGTGAACAGCGCTTCGTCGCAGCCCGCATCGCGCCCGGCGCGGGCGATCGCGAGCACCTCGTCCTCGGACAGGAACGGTGAAGGCAGCGCATGCGGGGTAGTCGCGAACGTGCAGTAGTGGCAGACATCCCTGCACAGGCGGGTCAGCGGGATGAAGACCTTGCGCGAATACGTGATACGCCGGCCGTGCCCTTCGTCGCGCAGCGCGCGCGCGCGCTCGAGCATCTCGGCGGTGGCTGCGGCCACGCGTTCCGGGCCGGCACCCGCGCCGGACTCGGCGACCAGGCGGGTCAGCAGGCGGATCGGGTCATCGGTGGTGGACAAGGCTTGCTGCCTCTGCAGGGTCTTCGCCTATCGTACCCCGAATCGACCGGCCTGAAGCCGGCCGAGAAGCCTGGCAACCGGACATCTGTGATCACACCTTGGGGTGTTGCCCGGACACTCGGCGTCGTGCCCCCTCGAGCCTCCCGCGCGGCCCGTGCCGCGCCGTCTACTGCGGTATCGCCAGCTTCGCCGCGCCTATGATCTTCGCCCAGCGATCGGATTCCGCGCGCAGGTAGGCCCGGAACTCCGCCGGGCCCCTCAGGTCGAGTTCGCCGCCGAGGTCGGCGAACTGGGCCTGCACCTCGGGCGAACGCGCGGCGGCGATCATTTCCTGTGCCAGCCATTCGTTGACCGGGGCTGGCGTCTTCGCCGGGGACAGGAAGCCGAACCAGCCGCTGACGATCAGGTCCTTCATGCCGGCCTCCCCTGCCGAGGGTACGTCTGGCGCCGCCTTCGAACGCGTCGGGCTGGTCAGTGCCAGCGCGCGCAGCTTGCCTGCCCGCACCTGCGGCAGGACGCCAGGCAGGTTGTCGATCAGCATGTCGATCTGGCCGCCGACCAGGTCGGACACGGCCGCCGAGGTGCCCTTGTAGGGCACGTGGATCATCGGCGCGCCGGCCAGCGTGCGGAACAGTTCGCCCGAGAGGTGTGCAGTCGTGCCCTGTCCGGCCGAGCCGAAGCTCACGCTGCCCGGGCGTGCGTTGACGAGCTTCACCATCTCGGCGAGGGTCTTCGCGGGCACGCTCGGATGCACCACCGCGATGTTGGGCACCGCCGTGATCAGCGCGATCGGGGCCAGGTCGCGGTCTGCAACATACGGAACCTTGCCCATGTGCGGGCTCATTGTCAGCGGGCCAGCCGCACCCAGCAGCAGCGTCTGCCCATCGGGGCTGGCAGACGTCACCGCAACGATGCCGATCGCCGCGCCGGCGCCGGGCCGGTTCTCGACCACGAAGCGCTGTCCCACCGTCGTCGACAGCCGTTGGCCGATCACCCGCGCGACGATGTCGCTGGTGCCACCCGGCGGGAACGGCACCACCAGGCGCACCGGCTGGACCGGGTAGCCGGCAGGGCGTTCGGCTGACTGCGCAAGCCCCGCCAGCAAGAACAGCGCGGCTGCGGTACCTGCCGCCAGCGCGAATTTCGGATGGACGGGCCTGGTGTACGGCAGGACTGCGGCGGCGGGCATGGG